>DBVU01000041.1:0-1697 GCA_002308195.1 Bacteroidales bacterium UBA1256 | reverse complement strand
GTAGTAATATATGCGGGATTATTACCATCAGAGCAAATATTTCCATCCGATACACTACTATTTACTTCAAATTTATATACCGTCTCACCACTATTGGTTGGAGCACAATAGATCCACTTGGCCCAATACTGCTTATCTCCAGTTGCGTCAGCTGCAATAGTGGTGACTGCAGAACCGGTAAGGCCTGCATTATCGTACCAACCCTTGAATTCCCAATCACCATCCTTGGTTACATCGGTCGGTAGTGTAGCGCCTGTACCAAAAGTATAACTCGTCACGTTGCCGGAATTGATTGTTCCTCCGTTGGTGTTCAGCGTTACTGAGTATGTTCTCGGAGTTCTTGTGAAGTTCGCCGTGACCGTAGCATTGGCTGTGACTGTTGCCGGTAGCCCGGTCCAACCACTGAAAGCATAGTCATATTCCGCCGTTTGGGCCGCCGGCGTAGCTGTTACGGTTGTTGTGCCGTTAACAGTATATGTATTGGAATTGATGGCCGTAGTTGCTCCCGAAGAAAGACCTGATACACTCGTAGGAGATACTGTTCCGTATCCGTCAGGATTAACCACGTTGGTTAGTGTGAAGGTCTCAGGTACCCATAATGCATAGAGAGTGATATCGCCTGTCAGCGTGATGCTTTGCTCATTGTTATATACTTTACTGCCACTTGGAGTTGTTGCCCATCCAGCAAAATCATAATGGTCTAAAGAGAACGTGTTTGGCGACAAAGTGTTTGCAAAGCCTTCATAGAAGTACTGTTCACTCATCGTGCCGGTAGCTGATGCGTCATTCTTATCGAACGTAACCGTGTATTTATTTAGTTTACGGCATACGGAGATAGTCTTTACGTATGGGTTCTGTACACAAGAACTGCTACGCGCCACATATATTTCATCACAATCATCATCAAGCGTGAAAACGTTATCTCCTACCACAACATCTCCTTCCGCAATACTCCATTTCGCAGCACCAGTTTTAGACGTACATAGATGCAGACCATTATCACCTATGTCACTCTTCTTTGTGATCGTGACTGTGACTTTGTCACCCGCCTTAAATTGTCCGGAAGCTAATATCAGACCAAAATACTGATCGCTATTGAGTTTGTATCCTCCGTCTTGAGTTGTACCTGAAACTTTATAATCAGCGGTACCGCCGATTAAATTGTACTCATCTGCAGCTATAGTAGGTGTCGCTGTACCAGATGTAGGCAATGTGTATGAGATTATCGCAGCGCATTCCCGTGGATCGAATATCGCAGCCAGTGTAGCTATCGAAGATTCACAACCGTCTTTCACAGCATAGGCTTTGATAGTGCAACTGGCTGTGAGAGTATAACTAGTCCCGGAAGCACTGCTTGTTGTCGGGTCGGATCCATCGGTCGTATAATAGATTGTCGCACCATCGGTTGCGGTAGCAAAATCAATGACATTCTCGGTTTGTGTGATCGTAGGTTCAGCCACAGCGGCGCGAATAGTTACTACAGCCTCATTCGAAGCAAGCGGCATCGGGTATTTCCCATCTTCGGTATTTGTTACTACACATACATATGTTCCTGATTCGGAAGGAGTATAGGTGCTTGAAGTAGCACTTGGTATATCCACGCCATCCTTCTTCCATTGATAAGATAATGTACCCGAACCGGTTGCAGTTACACTCAGTGCATTGATTATCTCTCCGTCACAGTAGGTGTCTCCTGA
>DBVU01000063.1:861-16596 GCA_002308195.1 Bacteroidales bacterium UBA1256 | reverse complement strand
GGGTAGGATACGTGATTGTCTCGTGATTGTCTCGATAGAGTCTCGATAAAGTCTCGTGTTTATCAAAGGCGGGAGTTTGTCTGGCATATTGTCTAGGATTTCCGGTGGATAACATAGAGTAAAACTCTATTTTTACAAAAAAAATCAGAAATATTTGCGTATATAAAAAAAATGTAGTATCTTTGCACGCTTTTTATGAGATGAAGCGTATGCTTGGTACGAAATTCTTAAATTAATACATATATGAAAAAGTATTTTTTGACTACATTGATGGTTGCTTTGGCATTAGTTGGCTGCAAAGAGAAACCGCTAATTGATCCTCCCGGAGAGAATGCTCACAATATCGATTCGATTCCGGTAACAGTGCCAGACACAAGTGGAATAGTGATTAGCGTAGATAGTGCGATAGCCATCTGCAAGACTCTAGCTAACGACCAAGTAACGGCAGAGGTTTACAAGATCTCGGGTGTAGTGGCAGTCAATACGACTTCGCCGGATGACGTACCGGGCAAATACACGAACATTAACTTCAAGATGACTGCTGTTGGTGGAACCGCACAACTGACCTGCTACTACACCAACAACATCAACAATCGTCCGTTCCGCAAGACGACCGATGTGCCTTTGGTAGGTTCGAAACTGACCGTACTGGGCCCGTTGACGAATTACAATGGTACACCAGAGTTGAAGAACGGCTTCATCGTTCGCATCGATTCGATGGTGGCACCTGTTCCACCAGAAACCTACAACGTAACATGCGAGGAAGCAAAAGAGATTGCACTGGACCTGCCTTCCGACGGCACTAGCAATGACATCTACATCGTAGAAGGTTATGTTCAGAGCGATGGCTATAGCGATGAAATAAGTCGTGGTCAACAGAAATGGTTCTGGATGGCGGATACTCCAAACGGAGGCAAAGTACTGGAAGCATATTGGTGCAATGTTCCTAACGGCCAGCCTGTGCCAGTAGGAGCAAAAGTTCGCTTGACCGGAAAACTGATGAACTACAAAGGTACCACGGCCGAAATAAAGAACGGCGACGTAGTGATTTTGGAATAATGACTATAATAATTTAAGATTTAATAAAAAAATGGCAAGTTTACAAAGAATTCGTAACCATGGCGCCCTGCTGATTGCAATTGTGGGTTTGGCCATGCTGGCTTTTATCCTTGGAGACTTTCTAAACTCGGGTAGCAGTTTCTTCCACCGCAGCCGTGAGAACGTAGCTGTGATCGAAGGCGAGAAGATCCACTACACCGAGTATGAAGCAGCCAAGGAGCAACTGACTGAAGTGTACAAGATTGAAACCGGTCGTTCTGATTTCGACGAGGACCTGAGCGCACAGATTCGCAACCAAGTATGGAGCATGCTCCTAATGGATTACACGATGCGTGCCCAAGCCAAAGAGATTGGAATGGACATCACGACCGATGAGCTGACCGAACTGTGTGTAGGCGAGAATCCTCACCAGATTATCCGCTCGCGTCGCGCATTCTTCGACGAGACCGGTAGCTTCAATCGTGAAGCAGTTAAACAACTGATTGCCGCTATCAACGAAGAGGAAGATGGCGAGCAGAACGCTAATCTCAAGCAAGCTCGTACCTACTGGCTCTATTGGGAGAACGCCGTTCGCATCAGCTATATGCAGGAGAAATACACCAACCTGCTGCAACATCTGTATAAAGCTAATTCGCTGGAGGCAAAATACGCTTTCGACGCACGCCAAAAAGGTGTGGCTGCCGAATATATCATGAAGCCTTACTTCTCAGTAGCAGATAGTTTGGTCAGCGTTTCGGACAAGGACATCAAAGCGCTGTACGCTAAGCACAAACCAATGTACAAACAGACGCCTAACCGCGCTATCGAGTACATTGCCTTTGATATCAAGCCGTCGGAGGACGACTTCAAAGCAGCAGAAGAGTTGCTGACTAACTTGCAAGAGGAATTCAAGACAACCGAAGATGTCAGCTTGGTAGTAAACACCAATTCGGACATCATGTATGATGGACGCGACTACTCGATTGAGACCGTACCTGCACAATTCAAGGACTTTGCGTTCGCTAAGGGCGCCAAGGCCGGTCAGTGCACAGATATTCTCTTTGAGAATAATACCTACGCAATGGCTCGTATCATGCAAGCAGGCTATTCGCTGCCTGATAGCGTTGAGCTGAAAGCTATCATCGAAGGTGACGAAGATCAAGAACTAGGTTGGTTCAAGGCAACTGATCTGCCGAAGAATATTGCAGAGCCTGCCTTTGCCGGCAAACGTGGCACACGCTTCAAAGTAGCACAGGGCATGGGTGAGCAGGAATACGAAGTGATGGACATCAGCGCTGCTACGCCGAAAGTAAAGCTGGCTATTCTGGCACGCGAAGTGACCGCCAGCAGCAAGACCTATTCTGCTATCTACAACCAAGCTAAACAATTCATCGTTGCTAATCCAACAGCAGAAGAATTGGAGGCTTCTGCTCAGGAGCAAGGTATAACCGTTGTTCCGCAATACAACTTGACTGCTACGACCGACAAAGTTGGTCAACTCAAAGCCAGCCGTCCTATCGTTCGTTGGGCATTCGAGGCTAAAGAAGGCCAGGTATCGGATGTATTCGAGTGCGGTCAACAATTCATTGTTGCTGCTTTGACCGAAGTGAATGACGGCGAGTATCGTCCGCTGGAAGCAGTACGTGCAGAATTGACCTACGAGGCAACCAACAATGCCAAGGCTAAATACATCGCAGATCAAATTAAGGACGCTGAGAGTCTGGAAGCAGCCGCAGAGAAACTGGGTGTTGAGATTCAGTCCGCTCCGCGTATCAGTTTGGCCGATAGCCGTTTCGGCAATGCGGGTATTGAACCTGCCGTTATCGGTAAGACTATTGCACTCGGCGAGAACCAGCTGAGCGAACCTATTCAAGGCAACATGGGCTTGTTCGTCGTTAAGACAGGCGCTGCCAATAATGCTGAAGAAGAGTTTGACGCTGAGACCGAGAAAGCACAACTATCTTCACGCTTTGCTTACCTGCCCTACCAGGCTATTCAGCTGATGGAGGACAACGCAAAAGTAGAAGACAACCGCGTTAACTTCCAATAAGAACGCGCGTGCGTGCGTGAAATATAAAAAGGAGAGTTACTCAGCTAATGGGTTGCTCTCCTTTGCAATAAAATGAGTGAGAAGAAACATATCAGTCCGTGGGTTTGGGTGCCGACTCTCTATTTCACAGAAGGTATCCCCTATTTTCTGGTAAATAGCATCTCCGTGATGCTGTTTGCCAAAATGGGTGTTCCTAACGACCAATTGGCATTCTTCACCACTCTGCTCTATTTCCCTTGGTTCCTCAAGGGTCTGTGGAGTCCGTTTGTAGATATCATCCGCACCAAGCGTTGGTGGATCATAGCTATGCAACTGCTACTAACTGCATTGTGTATCTTGCTGACTATCAGTCTTCCGCAACCATCTGCAGAGCTGATTGCAGCCAAAGAGACTTCAGTCAGTATGTTCCGCTTTACGCTGATTCTATTCATCATTGCCGCCTTTGCATCCGCCACGCACGACATAGCTGCGGATGGCTATTACATGCTGGCTCACGACGAGAAAAGTCAGGCCGCTTTTGTCGGCATCCGCTCTACGTTCTATCGTATCGCTGCCGTGTTTGCACAAGGCGTATTGGTTTATATAGCCGGTCGGATAGAAGATGCAACGGGCAATATTCCGCTGTCATGGCAGATTACGCTAGGCGCAACAGGAGTTATTATGCTGTTGGTTACGCTCTACCATTTGTTCTGCCTGCCACGCGTAGAAAACAACGATGCTTCCACTACAATTGACAGCAGAAAAATAGGACGCGAACTGAAAGAAGCCTTTGTAACATTCTTCTCTAAACGCGGCGTATGGTTAGCAATTACCTTTATGCTGCTGTATCGTTTGAGCGAAGGATTTTTGGTCAAACTGTGTCAGCCATTCTTAGTTGACAGCCGCGAAGTGATACTACGCGATGGCCAATTGTTCGGTGGAGGTCTGGGATTGGGTACTGATGTGGTCGGTTTGCTCTATGGTACTATTGGCGTAGCCTGCCTATTGTTCGGAGGAATTTTAGGAGGCATCTTCATCGCTCGTCGCGGCCTGGAGCGTTCACTTTGGTTGATGGCAGCCGCACTCACTTTGCCTAGTTTTGTCTACTGTTATCTCAGCATGGCACAACCCGAATCACTTTGGCTGATAGGAACGGCCGTTTGCTTTGAGCAATTCGGATACGGATTTGGTTTTACGGCCTATATGATGTATATGATGCATTTCTCCGAAGGCCAGTACAAAACTTCGCACTACGCCATCTGTACCGCTTTTATGGCTTTGTCGATGATGATTCCCGGCTTCGTAGCCGGTTCGCTGGAACTGGCAGTCGGCTACTCCACTTTCTTCTGGATTGCCAATGCTTGCAGTATCACTACGTTTATTATCACCTACTTTGTATACAAACAATTAGATTATGAATACAAAACGAATCATACCTGATGCCATTACTTGCTGCAATCTACTATGCGGCAGTATCGCTGTTTTTCTTGCTACGCAAGGTGCTTTTATTTGGGCGTTTGTGTTTATCCTAGGCGGGGCGTTCTTCGATTTCTTCGATGGATTGAGCGCTCGCGCACTGAAGGCACCTAGTCCTATTGGCGTGCAACTGGACTCGTTGGCCGATGATATCACGTTTGGCCTTGCTCCTGCTATGCTGCTGTTCTGCTATCTAAAACCATTGTTAGGCTGGTGGGCATTGCTAGCATTGATTATGGCGGCATTCTCTGCGCTACGACTGGCAAAATTCAATGTAGACGAACGTCAGAGCGACTCGTTTATCGGCTTGGCAACTCCGGCTAATGCTATCTTCTGGGGAGGTTTGTGCTGCATGCCTTATGCGATGTTGGCGTATGACTGGATGGCATGGGTTCTTATCGGTCTGTCCTTTGTGAGTTGCTACTTGCTGAACGCCGAAATCCCGTTCTTTAGTCTCAAATCGTTCGCTCGCCAGAAAGCAGAAGTAATACTTTTTCTCATCGGTTGCATGGTGCTGATTGCCTATTGCATTACCAAAGCATGCCTAACCAAGCACATCGAGTTCGCGTTATTCAGCGGCACTGCTTGTATCATCTGGTATGTAGCACTCGATCTACTGCTATTAGCCACACCAAATAAGAAATAAATAGCCCTATACCATGAAACGATACCTTTTATCCATAACCGCTCTTTTCTTTGCTATCGGCCTGATGGCGGACACATATACTATTGTATTCAAAAGCGGAAACGGAAGCGGTGACTCCGGCACTAAAGTTACCGATTTGAGTAAGATAGTGCTTAGTGCTACAGATAATTGCGCAGAAAGCGTCACTACCGCTAATAATATCTATAACGCAGGTTCAGAAAAAGGAATCAAAGGAGGTACAGGAACTGCGAAAGGTGAACTAACTATAGGACTGAGCTCCTCGTACCAGATATCCACGCTTACCATCTATGCTGCATCGTATTCACATAAAAGCGATACGGCATCTGGAAGAGGTATTACCGTTTGTGGTCAAGAGATTACCTGGGAAGATAATCACAAAGCAGAAATCCGACCATATACTATCACTCTCAACAGCACGCTTAATAGCCTGAGCATAGCCGCCAAAGTGGCTAGTAATAACCGATGGTATGTTCAGAAGATTGAGTTCGAAGCTCCTGACCCTCTGCCCAACACTGCCGTTTTTGAGTTTCCATATACCGTTGATTTTGGTAGTGTGCCTATTGAGGACGATGAACCTTCAGAAGACGTAGAGAATATTCAAGTTCTAGGCAAACATGTTATTGGCGCCATCCAGCTGTCATTACAAAATGGGAGTGTTTTCTCGCTAGGCAATACAACTCTGCCCGCCAGAGGCGGAGAGGTGGATATTGCCTATAGTCTAAATCACACCGGCACAGTAGAAGACGTGCTGTCAATTAGCGCAAGAGGCGCTGACGATGTACTCATAACAAAGACTCTTCCAATTAAGATATCAGGGTATAGATATACCCCGCCCTCTTTTGATGTTGACTCAAGTTGTATGGCCATTGGTCCTATGCCGGGCAGATATTATGTCATTGCCCAAGGCACGCGAGATTCAGTGCTCAAATCACGGCTTGGGGAAATTATTTATTGTGGCGTTCGTTATAAATACGGAAGCGGTAGTCGCAAAACCTGGGATGGATTCTACTACACCGACCGTGATACCGTCACTAACCAAGTATTGGACATGTATTCCAACAATATCCGCTATTTCAATTCCGATAACCCAACCGCCAGTGTAGCAGGTTTTGACATCGAGCATATGCTTCCTAAATCATGGTGGGGAGGCACGGTCAACGAAGCCTATTGCGACCTATATCATCTAGTTCCAGGCGACTTTTCCGCTAATCGTAGCAAATCCAATCATGCTCCTGGCATCCCGACAGACAGCAGTTTCTGGAATGGCTCGTTTGCGACAGGAAACGGTGAGACCTACGGTCTGCAGCGTGTTTTCTGTCCGGCAGATGAATACAAAGGTGATTTTGCTCGTGCATATTTCTACATAGCCACATGCTATGGAGACACATTAACCTGGGATACAAGCGGAGAGCCGGGCACTGCCATGACAAATGATCACTGGCAGGAGTTCCGTCCATGGCTACGAGACCTCTTAGTCTCGTGGCATCGCATGGATCCCGTAAGCGAGAAAGAAAAGGCCCGTGCCATAGCGGTGAATAAGATTCAAGGCAATCGTAATCCATTTATTGACTACCCCGATTTGGTTGAATATATTTGGGGCAACAAGCAAGGAGAAGATGTCGATTTTCATCTGCTAGACCAGAGTTTTGGAGATCAATACGATGAGACAGCTGCCATCGTCATTGTGCACGAATCAACACCAACCGCACGCAAAGAAATTCGCAACGGACAAATAATCATTCTCCGTAATTCGTCAATTTACACCATCTTAGGCCAACCCCTACAATAAGTGTGTCAATTTTTCTACATTTTTTGCAGGTAATTGCACGCGCGCACGAGAAATTATGTGTAATTTTGCAGCCGTAAAAAATTACGCATATTTAACACGAAAACTGTATATGAAAAAACAACTTTTTAATGCCCTGCTCTGCTGCTTCTTAGCAATTCCTTTTATTCCCAGTTGGGCAGACACTGTCGTTGATGGACAATCTACAGAAGGTAAAGATTTCTGGGTAACCTTTATGCAGGCGGACCAAGACGACAACAACAGCTTGATTCTTTCTTTGTCGATTTCTTCTCGAGAAGACTGCCAGGTTACCATTAGCAACCCATTTACTTCTTATTCGGAGACCGTAGACGTTACTGCCAACCAAATGAAGCTGGTTCAACTCTACTCCGGCAATGTTTTGGCCAACAATGCACGTTCAGCTATGACCACGAGTGGCAAAGTGTGTTATGCGGTTAATTCAGAGAAAGTAGATACCTGTGCGCTGCATGTTACGGCAACAAAAAACATTTCGTTGTTCGCTACGAACTATAAGAAAGCCACCTTCGATGCTACGAACGTGCTTCCTACTCCTTCGTTGCTGAGCGAATATCTCATTCAAACCTATACTCCTTCGGACCACGGAGGCACTGGCTCTACCCAAGGTAGCCATTTCGCTATTATTGCAGCCGAGGATAATACCGTTGTTGATTATTGTCCGTCTGTACCAACCAAGGCCATTAATGCCGCTGTTTCCGCTTATGAATACTCTGGCGGAGCTGGTATGTCGGCAGAGGAAATTGCATTGGCGCAATATCAGTTTGGCCGCGACACGCTGCATTCCCCGGTTCTAAAAAAAGGCCAAGTGTGGTATGTATGGACCGGAAAGAAAGATAATAAGCCGGGCGACCTTTCGGGCTCGTATGTGAAGGCTCGTGATAATAAAAAGATAGCCGTTTTCCAAGGTTGTCCGCACACCAATATCCCTTACCAAAAGAAAGAACGCGACCATATCTTCTCGCAGGCAATGCCTGTGCAATACTGGGGCAACACCTTTGTCCTAACTGCTTCGCAAGGACGTAAGATAGATATCATTCGTGTTTTGGCGCTCAACGACGGAACAGAAGTGCGCATCAATGGAAACCTAGTGCACACATTCAATTTCTCCTCTAATCCAAAGCGCTATTGGGAATTTGAAATAGGTACGAATGGAACATATGCTAAAGACGGAAGTTGCTTAGTGACCACATCATGTCCGTGCGCAGTCCACCTGTTCCTAGTTTCCCGCAAATACGATGACGTTACCAATGGTGACCCGGCTATGTTGTGGGTTAACCCTATTGAGCAGCAAATTGACCAAGTGACATTCGCAACCTATGCTAGTTCAAATGGAACAACCTATCACTACGTGAATGTGGTTACTGACGATCCGGCACAGATGACACTAGACGGAACATCTATTGCCTCTAGTTTCTCGCCGGTAAGCGGTTCCAGTACGTACAAATACGCACAAATCGATTTAGGAACAACTGCTAGTGGTTCGAATGGTGGAACCCACACTCTGAAAAGTACTGCCGGCAAGTTCATCGCGCATGTGTACGGCTTTACCGAGAATGAATCCTATGGTTATTCTGCCGGTGGCGCAACCAAACCGTTGACACAGTACATCACTATCAACGGAGAGATCTTTACACCCGACAAAGAGAATACCCTATGTGGTGAAGATACTATCAAATTTGCTTGCCACCCTGATTATGAGTATTCGAAAATCGAATGGTATTTCGGTGATGGTCAGAGCGACAAAACCAACAAGGATTCGGTTCCTCACTACTACAAAGATGCAGGCGTTTACAATGCCTACGTGCTGATTTATCGCGAGAGTAGCCATGTCTGCGTAGGCCAATCGGCCATCGATAGTATCCCTATCACGGTAACTATTGGTCGCTATATCTTCGAGATTGGCGAAGTAGATGTTCCGTGTCCAGAAGATGGAACGCAACTCATCGGTAAGATCTACTATAAGAACGAAGGTAAAGTTGATCTGCACGGAGATAATGTCGTTATCAAATTCAACGATGCGGCCAAGGCAGACGGATTCAAAGACGAAGAACTGATTATAACGGACCAGTATTTCCAGATTACCATTCCTAGTACGGCTCAAACAGCCACACTTTACGGTATCGATCTGAAAATCACGTCCGATTGCGGAGGAGCGGATACTACGCTCAACTTCATGCTCAATTACGACAAGGATGTTATTTCCCAGCGTTATAACAATGTGCTTGGTCTGCTTGCTGATCCGTTTGCAGGCAAGACGCTGAGCGACTTCCAATGGTATCGTACATCGGATAGTACGGCCGTAGAAGGCCAGATTTCGGCCAACCTCAATTTCTATGATTTGCCGGAGAATGAGTATAGCGACGACACCTACTACATCTGCTTTACCATCAACAAGGGGCAGATTGACGAGGTGAAGACATGCGCATGCGCAAAGGCCTTTGTCACCAGTTCCGACAAGTATAGTTTCGGTAGCGATGACGATCTGATTATCTCTGCTACCTATGTTGTTGCCGGAGATAGGATTTTTGTTAATGCAGACTGGGAAGGCAAAACCGACCTGAAATGTTATGCCCAATGGATTAATGCGAGTGGAAAAGTAGTGCAAGATATGCAATTTGATATACCCGATGGTGGATGTACGATTCCTGTACCCAACGAGAACGGACTCTATCTGTTGCGTGTTACCACAGGCAAACACAATCGTAGTTTCAAATTCATCATCAACAAGTAATCATCGAGCATAGGAGAACACAGATATGAAAAACGAAGTTAATCGTGCCTTCCAGGCTAAGAAGAACGTACTTTCCAACATACTGATTCTAAGTGTCATTCTTAGTTTGACCTGCGCTCCGACAATGGTATTTGCTATGCCGGAACCGGTTCCTGCTACTCAAACTGACAAGCAGAAAGCAGCCGAGAAGAAGAAAAAGGAGCAAGAGAAAGCTAAAGCGCAAAAGGCCAAAGAAGCAGCAAAAGCGAAAGCTGCTAAGGAGAAAGAAAAAGAAAAAGCAGCCAAGGAAAAAGAGAAAGCGGCTCAAGCCAAACAGAAAGAGAAAGCAAAACAACAAGCAGAGCAAGACAAAGCCGCTGAAGCTAAACGCAAAGAAGCAGAGAAGAAGCGCGAAGAGCAAGCTAAGGCTAGCCAAAAAGCACAAGAAGAGCGTGATAAAGCTGCTGCCGAACGTGCTAAAGCCGCACAGGAGAAAGAAGAAGAGCGCGCTAAGAAAGAAGCCGAAGAAAAGGAGAAAACAGAGAAAGCCATTCGCGATTACGAGAAATATCAAGCCAATCTAGCTAATCCAAAGACAGAAGTGGTTTCCTATTTCAATCTAGGTTTACGTCTTGGTTATGCCGCTATGATGGATAAGATCGACAAAGCCGCAGATGGATCGTTATGGGGTGCTGGAACAGTCAATACCAGCAATGCGTTGCAACAACTCAAAGGTGGTTTTGGTTCCGGACTTGATTTTACCTACAATCTCGAGTATGGTCATTTCCTCTTTGAGGCCGGATTAGATTTCCGTTTCTTGAATTCCACTTCCACCTATGGATTCCAAGCTGCGCGTCCTGACTTGCTCTACGGAGCTACTTACTACTATATGTTCGACAAGCTGAGTGAAACGCGCAATATGATGCAGATTGGTGTGCCTATCATGTTTGGTGCGCAGTTCAGTCGCTACTATTTCCTCTTGGGAGCCAAAATAGGTTACTCGTTCTGGGGCAATTACAGTCAAAAAGGTCAATACGATATCGTTGTGGACGATCCTATGTTGCTCGAACCTTACGGACTGGGCATCTATTCGTTGCCAAAGGCCACCAACACGCCTATCAAATTCGCTCAGCCGGAAGTATCTCTGGCCGCAGAAGTAGGTATCGACTTAGATGAGTGGCTGCAACAACAACCTGACCCAAAGAAGAAAAAAGCGAAGATCAAACCGGGCCAACGCTTGCCTTTCGGACGCGAACATATTCACTATCGCGTGGGATTGTTTGCCGAATATGGTGTTCTGAATACCAACAAGACTCCGGCTGCTAAACCTGTTGAGTTTGCTAGCGATGCAGTGGAAGTTCAGCAGACGAATACCATGCTGGCAATGAACGGCAATACCAAACTTAACAATCTGTTCGTGGGCGCTAAATTTACCATCCAGTTTGAAGTGCCGGGCAAGAAAGCTCGTCCTGTTCCACCACCTGCTTCTTACGTATTCTACAATGTCGTAAACGAAGAAACCGAGCAACCGGTAGAAGTAGCCTTTATCGAAACACGTGGTGCCGAGACAGACAAGATTGCTATGCGCGAACGCCAAGTTGGTCCGAAGGGAATCAAACAACGCCACGCTGTTGGTGCATTCAAGGTTAGAGCTACCGCAAATGGCTACTACGAGAATACCGAAGAATTCCAGATTGAGAAATGGGGAAGCACTTCTTATGTCACGATTAAGCTGAAACCATGTCCGATCTTCCGTGTACGCGTTACTAATCAGGAGACTGGACTCCCGGTTCCTGCTACTGTACAGATTCTTCAGAGTGACAAGGAAGAAGCTGCATATACGCTTACTACCGATTCTGTTAATGGTACTAGCCGTCAGCAGTTGGAGAAAGGTCCTCAGTACGCATTGCATATCGAGCAAATGGGTTACGAAGTGGTAGATCTGCCTATTGCATCTATCGGCGATTCAATGAACGTACAACTGAAGCCTATCAAGAAGGGTGAGAAATTCGTTGTTAAGAACCTCTTCTTCGCAACCAATAAGACACGTATTCTCTCTCGTTCAGAAGAAGCGCTTAATGACTTGTACATGTACTTAGCACGCAATCCTGAAGTACGCATCAAGATTGTCGGCCATACGGATAGTGTTGGTAAGGACGAAGCCAACCAGAAGCTGTCTGACGGACGTGCTAATGCAGTTATGAAAGACCTTATCGACCGTGGTATTGGTGCTGATAGATTAGAGGCCGAAGGACGCGGTGAAACGCAGCCTGTTGACACCAACGACACAGAAGAAGGTCGTCAGAATAACCGCCGTGTAGAAATCGAGATTCTCTAAGAGTGGTCGAGAAGTTAACGTGACATAAACGAGACTTTACCGAGACATTAACGAGACAATCACGAGCGCACTATCGAGAAATAACGAAAACAAAAAACACCAAAATACAATGAAAAATCAGATCAAATCATTACTGCTCATTGCATGTTTGATTAGTTTGTCGCTTCCCGCTTGGAGCCAAGCCTCCACACAGGGCAAAGAGTTCTGGGTTAGTTCCTCACTCGTTTGTTCGCCGGACAAGGCTACACCTACTCCGTACATCGCTGTTTCGGCTGAAAAAGCGTGTACAGTCACTATCACAGGTGGTGATGGCAATGCCATTAACATCACACAACAGGTGGCAGCTGGTTCGTGGAACGAGTTCGGAAATGTGAACAAAGAGTACCAAACTGATCCGACTCAAGGTCCTATCAACGTGCAAATGGACGCTAGTAAATGGTATCCAACCAACGTAACTAACGCCAATAATGTCTATCAACTGGCTGGTGTAAAAAACAACTTCGGATTGCACATAACTGCCACAGAGAACGTTTCTGTGTATGTTATCTTGAGCTCGACTCACTCTATGGATGCCAGCAACATTCTGCCTATTACAGCCATCCAGTCTGAGTATTATACCCAGGACTATTGGTCTAAGGTAAAGAGCGACTTCAACGATGCAGTTGGTTTGACCACGATTCTTGCAACGGAAGATAATACCGTTATCGACATTACTCCTAATGGCGACACATACGATGGTTGGAGAAGCGGCTCGTTGCATCAGATCACGCTCAACAAAGGCCAAACCTACTACTTGGTAACCGAGAAAGGCAACCGTTTGGCTGGTTCCCACATTGTGGCACGCAATGGCCGAAAGATTGCTGTGTTCTGCGGTGTGCCTATCACCAATATTCCTACTGGAATCGCAGCGCGTGACTGCTTGTTCGAGCAATCCATGCCTGTTGACTACTGGGGAACACAATTCATTGTTACACGTTCGCTTGAGAAGAATGCCAACTTGATTGGTATTACAGCTACGCAACGTGGCACAGAGATCAAGGTAGATGGCTACACTCAAGCCTATATTAATGAAGGAGAGACCTACTACATCATGCTGCAAGGTGCTTCTAATCCAGCGGCCAAAGATACGGCTACTAGTCATCGCGATTTAGTTGTCACGCAAGATGTAGCCTACATCGAGACTTCTTGTCCTTGTGCCGTCTATAGTTACGATACCGGTAACTCGTTCAAAGGTAGTGATGGCACTGAAATCGTTGGTGGTAAAGGTGACCCGTCCTCGGTATGGGTATCACCTATCCAGCAGAAGATTAACAAGATCACTTTCGGTACGTGTTATACCGACAAGACTAATGACCACTTCCTCAATGTCGTGACCGAAACAGCTACGTGCCAGAACACCAAACTCATTGCGCTCTATGGTGCCACCCAACTGGACAAGACCAGTTTGCTCGTTTGGACGCCCGTTCCCGGAAACCCGACCTATTCCTACGCACGCGCCAAGATTGGTGATGCAAGTACAAAACAGTACAGTGTCTTCCGCTTGGAAAACAGCAAGGGCTTCACGGCTACCGTATATGGTAACGGAGACGATGAGTCCTACGCCTACTCTGCCGGTTCAGCAGCTGTAGAGCAAGGTGTCAACGTCAACGGTGAGACCTTCACCAACGGTTATATCAGCGACTCCCGCTTCTGTATCGGCTCCGAAATGCTTTTCGATGCTAAGGTGGGTACCGATGAGATCACCCGCGTAGATTGGAACTTCGGCGATGGTATCACGTCCTACAACTCCACCCCGACCATCAACCACCCCTACACCGTTCCCGGCTGGTACGACGTAGAAGCTGACCTGTATGGTCACCAGGTCTGCACCGAAGAAGACAATAAATTCCTGGGCAAGGTGAAGTTCTCCTTCCGCATCGTACGCCCCGACACCGTACGCCACCAGCGTTATGAGTGCGTAGCCGAAGATTATAGCGGCGACATGGGACGCACCGATACCACCACCTTCGACTGCGACTCTATCGTCATCACCGGTGTCGAGTACGGACGCGAATCCAGCCATCGTTACGACCTCACCGTACAGGACGGCTGCACTCTCAACGGTCAATGGTACGACATGTCGCAAGAAGTCACCTGGATTGCATCGCGCAAGAATGCACAACGCTGCGACTCTACCGTCACCTGCAATCTGCGTGTACTCCACTGCCTCGATCTGGATATCCCGAACCGTCCTGAACAGCAACATATCTGTCCGGGCGAAGCATACGACCTGCCCTATACCTACTACAAGGGTGATATAGGCGAGGCCCATTTCATCTGCGGACAGATCGACAAGATCGTTACGCTGTCCAACGGATCAGTCGTACTGCCCACCCAGGATCTCAAGCCGGGTGTCTACAAGGCACGTATCACCGTCCAGGACACTATCTGCGATCGTACACTCGAGTACCCCATCGACCTGACCGTTTACTACCCCAGCGATATATTCAAGTACAAATTCAACAACGTACTGGCTGTTTACAACAAGCAGAACAACGGTGGCTACGAATTCACCGCTTATCAATGGTATCGCAACGGACTGCCTATCGAGGGTGCTACCTCGTCGGTTTACCATGTAGACTCTACATTCACGCTGGGTGACATCTACTTCGTGATGCTCACACGCGCTGACGGACTCACCCTGCCTTCCTGCCCGCAGACCATCAGCAACGTACCCGACTACGACGAGCATACCAACGCGGCTCCCGCTCGCAAGGAGATCATCAACCAACGTATGTATATCTACATCGACGATCGTATTTACGACTCACATGGTCAACGCATAAAATAACGAATTAGTGAATTCATGAGATCGCTATTCCGGCAAAATGCTGTCTTTCTAACGCTAAGCCTATTGCTCGCACTGAGCTTAGGCTTAGCGCTTATCTATATCCCTAAGGGCGAACTCCATCTGCTGCTCTGCGACCGCCATACGCACGCGCGCGATATATTTTATAGGTATTATACCACCCTCGCCGAGTGGCTACCCTACGTCATCTGCGTGGCCCTATTGCTTTTCGCCAAGCTTGGCGAAGGCATTTTTGCCTCTACGGCTATGCTCCTATCCACCCTTCTCACGCAGGTATGCAAGCATATCGTCAATGCCCCACGTCCCGTCACCTGGTTTACCGAGCATTGCCCCGATATCCAACTGCCTCTTGTAGACGGTGTACGTATGAATCTTTGGTACTCTTTCCCGTCCGGACATACCACGTCCTTCTTCGCCATGACGTTAGTACTATGTAGCTTGCTAACTAGGAAGCCTAGGAATCCTAGATATCCTAGGACGACTAGTACTCTTATTCAACTCCTTCTCTTTGCGCTCGCTACCCTCGGTGCCTACAGCCGCATCTATCTGAGCCAGCATTTTGCAATGGACGTATTTGCCGGTCTACTCGTCGGCGTACTCTCCACACTCGCTTCTTACGCCATTTTTTACCGTTTTCAGGACAAAAAATGGTACAATTATCGCATTTTTCAAAAAAAATGAGGGGTAAAGTGCATTTTTTTGCAAAAAAATTTGCACATGTCAGAAAAAAGCAGTACCTTTGCACCCGCTTTTGAGAAACAAGGCACTCGTAACAAGCGAGAGGGCGTTTAGCTCAGCTGGTTT
>DBVU01000063.1:0-802 GCA_002308195.1 Bacteroidales bacterium UBA1256 | reverse complement strand
TTCGAATCCGTAAACGCCCACGAAAAAGACTGAGAAATCGGTCTTTTTTTTGTATATTTATTTGCATATATCATTTTTTTGTAGTAATTTTGCAGTCAAATTTGTAAATTAGGTAGTGTATGGTAACCTTTATTGTCGCATTAATACTGTTGGTCGTAGGCTTTTGCACCTATGGCGTGTTAGTGGAGAAGATTTTCGGTATTGAGCCGGAACGGAAGACGCCGGCGTTGAGTAAAACGGACGGTGTGGACTTTGTGCCGATGAGTTCGTGGCGAATCTTCCTGGTACAATTTTTGAACATCGCAGGCTTGGGACCGATCTTCGGTGCTATCATGGGTATTTTCTATGGTCCTGCAGCGTTCTTGTGGATCGTGTTCGGTACTATCTTCGCGGGCGGTGTGCATGACTACTTGAGCGGTATGCTGTCCATCCGCAAAGGCGGCGCATCGTTGCCGGATATCGTAGGCGATGAATTGGGACAAGGCGTGAAGGTATTCATGCGTATCTTGAGTTTGGTACTGCTGATACTGTTGACGACCACTTTCCTCAGCGGTCCCGCTACCCTACTTCAGGGTTTGGCAGGTTTGGGTACATGGACCTTCCAAGGTCGTTTGATACCTATCGCGTGGGTACTGATCATCTTTGGCTACTATGCGCTGGCGACAGTACTGCCGGTCGATAAACTGATCGGTCGGTTCTACCCTATCTTCGGCGGTATCTTGCTGTTCATGGGTTTAGGTATCATGATCGTGATGTTAGGTTGGCACAGCGGAGAAATGCCGGAAGTGATGGACGGTTTGCA
>DBVU01000057.1 GCA_002308195.1 Bacteroidales bacterium UBA1256 | reverse complement strand
CTCATCGTCACCGATGGCGTTTTCTCCATGCGCGGCGATATTTGCAAACTGCCTGAGATTTGCAAACTGGCAGAGAAATACCACGCTCGCGTAATGGTCGACGATGCACACGGATTTGGCGTACTCGGCCCTGGTGGACGAGGCACTGCGGCGCATTTTGGACTGACAGACAAAGTGGATATCACTATGTTGACTTTCTCCAAATCGCTCGCTTCTATTGGCGGATGTATGCTGACTAGCCACCGCGTGGCCGATTGGTTGCGCCATGTTAGTCGCCCGTTCATCTTCTCCGCTAGTATCACGCCTTGCTCCGCTGCCACGGCGCTCGAAGCACTTCATCAACTCATTCTCGACCCAAAACGTCCGGAGCGACTGATGAATATCGCACGCTATTTCCAGAAGCAACTCATCGGAGCAGGAATACGCATCATCGAAGCACCTACGCCTATCGTCCCAATCTTCACCTATAAGACGCTTGATACGCTCTATTACGGCAAGAAGATGTTCGAGGAAGGCGTCTATGTCAATCCTGTCATCGCGCCCGCGTGTGTCGAAGGCGAATGTCTCCTACGCACCACGCTCATGGCTACTCACACCGAACCCATCATTGATGAAGCAGTTGGTATCATAGCTCGCGTACTCCAAGAAGGCGCGCCTGAATTATGAAAACGCTAGTTATCACAGGAGGTAGTTCCGGTATAGGAAAATCAACAGCCTCGCTCTTTGCGGAGCGGGGCTGGTGTGTCTTTGAGTTAAGTCGTCACGGACTCTCAAACGGCAATATTCGGCATATCGATTGCGATGTGCGCGATGCCGAAAGTGTGCAAAATGCGGTGGCGGCAGTTCTCAGTCAAACCGACTCTATTGATGTGGTTATCAGCAATGCCGGTTTCGGCATTTCCGGTTCGGTAGAGTTTACCGATATCCGCGAAGCAGAACGACAGATGGACGTGAATTTCATGGGTGCCGTACGATTCGTACAAACTATTCTGCCCCAACTGCGCAAGCAGCGCGGAGGTCGCATCATTTTCACCTCTTCCGTAGCAGCCATTCTAAGCGTGCCTTACCAGTCGTTCTACTCGGCCAGCAAGGCCGCCATCAATGCCTTGGCATTGGCTTTGGCGAACGAAGTACGCGAATTTGGAATCTCTGTTTCGGTTATGATGCCAGGCGATGTCAGCACAGGTTTTACCGACGCGCGCAGCAAATCGGTGGCGGGAGAAGATATCTACCTTGGCGCCAACAAAGCCGTAACAACCATGGAGCGCGACGAACGCAATGGAATGTCGCCCAAACAAATGGCACGACTCTTCTATCACATCGCTACTTGTCGCAGCCCCAAACCACAATATATCGGCGGTTTCAGTTATCGCCTACTCTGCTTACTCGACCGACTTCTTCCAAAAAGATTGGTCAATTGGATTGAATGGAAAGTTTATAGTTAAAATGATTCAGCATATTCGTATCATATCGCCCTCCGGCCATTTGGATGCCACGCTCATCGATCAAGCCTCAGCACGTTTGCGTTCGTGGGGATGGCAAGTGAGTGAAGGCCAACATACGCGCGACGAATGGGGACGTTTTGCGGGAACCGACGAAGCGCGCTTGGCCGATTTGTGCGAAGCACTTAGTGATCCGCAAGTCGATTTGATTCTTTGCGCACGAGGCGGATACGGATTGCAACGAATCATCGACCGCGTACCTCCTATCTGCAAACCGATACTCGGTTTTAGCGATATAACGGCTTTGCATCAGGCTTCAGGCCTTAACAGCCAACCTTCGCTGCACGGCGTAATGTGCAAACATATTGCTACGTTGCCCGAAGATGGCGAAGTGCTGACTGCGCTCCGCGCAGCATTACGAGGCGAAGCCTTGAATTATACTCTTCCTTCGCATCCGTTGAATCGACAGGGTAAGTGCGAAGGCAAAATTATCGGCGGCAATCTGAGCGTATTGTACGGCCTTCAGGCCACGCCATTTGCGCTGCCATCCCAATCGGCAGAAAAACCCATTCTGCTGATAGAAGATATTGGCGAACGCCATTATCACATCGATCGAATGATTCGCAATCTGCGCCTGAGCGGAGTTCTGGCTAATCTGGGCGGACTCATTGTCGGCCAGTTTAGCGATTGCGAAGACGATCCTTCGATGCCCGCAGAAACGATTCTTCAGACCATTTTCGAGGCCGTGAAAGATTATGACTATCCGGTCGTATTCGATTTCCCGGTTGGTCACGTAGAACGCAATCTGCCACTTTGGTTGCATCAGTCGGCAACTCTCATAGTTGCATCCGATAAAACGCAATTAACCATTTCTTCGCCTAGGCGATGAAAACCAAAGAAATCATAGTATTTGCAGCATTACTGCTTTTTGCATTGCTGCCAAATATATTGATAGTATGTTTGGCAAGCGATGTATCCTCTTTTGGCGACCGTTTGTTGTATATCTTCACTACGCTTGCTTTGTACGGCGCAGGTTTGTGCATCTTCCATCGCCGAGCGTATCTCTACATGATTTCCTTGGGATTTGCATTCTCCATCTTCGAGATGTTCCATCTCTTTTTGCGCGGTTCCACCACATCGATGCTTTATCTCTATATGTGGTTCAAAACGCCGCCCGAGGTTTTGTGGTCGATGGTAATGCACTATTTCTGGATTATCCCTACTACACTCATTCTTTGGGTCGGATTCTATGTAGTAGCTCACTATTTCGTAGAACGAAAACATATAGCACCTTTGCGTTGGCGCTTACCTATTTTTGCAGCTTTGGTAGCTATTTTCTACATTAGTCCGATGCACGTCTGTCCTACGAGTTTCTTGTCGCAACTCCAGAGTTTGGCTGCATTTGCGATCCACGTAGAACGCACCTTGCCCGAACAGCGCAATTACTCGTACGATATCTCGCCTAACAAGAGCAAAGCGGACGAGACTATGATTATCATCCTTGGCGAGACTTCGTATGCTCAGTGGCAAGAATTAGACTACCAAGATTCGTTGGCTATCCATTTTGACTCAGTCTATACCACTTGTCCTGTCAGCGGCGTAGCCGTGCCATTGCTTTTCTCGCGTGCCACACCAACCGATCCTCTGCCTTTCTTTGTAGAGAAAGGGTTTATTCGCGCTTTCAACGAGGCCGGTTACTATTCCGCTTGGCTCAGCAATTACGGCTACCACGACCATTTCTTGATGCGCATCGCAGACGATTGTTCGTATCTTTCGTATCTGCCATTCCAACCGGACACGGCACTTTTGACGCCATTCCGCGAGGCAATGAGTCAACCGTTGCAACGCCATCTGATAGTGATGGCTACGCAAGGCGGACGCGACAGTATTTCATTTGCACAGACTCCGTACTTGTTGCGCCAACTGACTGATTCGCTGCGCGTAACGCATCAGCCTGCTGTTTTGGTATATATCGGCAGCGACAATATCCATCTAACGGACAATTACAGCGAATTGCACGTCCCGATGATGATTTGGACCAATCCGAACTATCGCTATCGTCATCGCCCATTATTGCGACAACTGCAAGCCCATCGCACGCAACGCTTCTCGACTGACGGAATTTTCCATTCGGTGCTACATCTGGCACAAATCGATTGTCCGCTCATCGACTCAACCAAAGCGATAGGGTGTGAAAAATTCGAGGCAGCAGAAAAAATCTACTACCTCGATGAAAATCTGTGCCTAAAATATCTTCCTTAGGCTATTTACTTTTTTTGTCCTAATCGTTGCAGGTGGCAAAGCATCAAGCTGCCATCTTCTCGGCGCAAATGCATGCCATTTCCTTCGCAGAAAGCGAATGCCTTGCAATCTTTGCACGGTTCCATTTTGTGCATCCATTCGCGATTACGGTAAGGTTTGAACTCTTCTTCCCATACGCGCCAGAATGAATCTTTGTAGATATTACCTTGGTAATATTTGCCACGCACGCTCGTACAAGCGGAAATGCTACCGTCAATCAGAATAGAGGCAACGCTGATACCCGCAGCACACTGATACAAATGGTCGCGGACACGGCCTTCGTACGTTCCCAGATATCCTTCGCACGAATAGCTGACATGGCGACCTGCTTCGCGCTCAGCAACGATGAAATCCATCAAATAGCGGAATTGATCATCGTTGAGCAGCAATTCAGGATTGGTAGCCGCGCGACCCATTGGATCGATACCGAAGACACGCCAATCGCGCACGCCCATACTCCACAGCATATCACGAATAGCCGGCAGATGGTCAATATTGCGTTGGTTGGCACATGTCACCACATCCCAAGTCAGTCCTTTCTCTGCTGCGCAGAGACCGATAGCACGGCAAGCGCCTTCGAAAGCCAACGGATGTTGGCGAAGCCAAACATGATCTTCCTCCAATCCATCGAGCGAGACCGTGATAGAACGTAGGCCCGCTTTTCTCAATTCGCGGAAACGTTTCTCGGTCAGCGCCAAACCATTGGTAACCATTCCCCACGGATAGCCGCGCTGTTTCAATGCTGCGCCCACTTCGGCCAAATCTTTGCGCATCAGTGGTTCACCTCCGGAGATGATGACCATGATCTGATGAGGATTGACGTGCGGTGTTACTTCCGTATCAATGACACGGAGAAAATCCTCGGCGGGCATATCCGGTTGCGTGACAGAAGCGACGCAATCGCTACCGCAATGGAGGCAATGCACGTTGCAACGCAACGTACTTTCCCAGAACAACTGTTGCAGCGGATGGAGCGTCTTCAGATTCTGCCGACGCCAACGCTCTAACCACAAAGCTAACTTTAGACGAAATTTCATCTTACCATTGGTCTTGGGTTAGGCACACCATATTTCAGCATCGGGCGAACAGGAGGATCTTTTTCTTCCTCTTGCTGAGCCTGAGTAGCCGTTGAGTCCACCTGCAGCGACGCGGGAACGCCGTACATACAGATTACCTTAGGATCTTCAGCCACTTCCTCTTGCTTAGGCTGATCTGCACTTTCCGTCTCAGTCTTTGTAGCTGCCTTTTGGCTATGACAACCAGCCAGAGCCATGCTAGCTATGCCAAGCAATACATTGATTTTTACCAATAGTTTTTTCATATCTCTAAAAATCTACAATAAATTCATTCTTCCGTCCACCTTGGCGCGAAGCGTATCCTGTTCCTTGACTATGTCAAGATAGACATCGCGTATCAACAATTCGCTATCCCAATAGTTGGAATAACGCGTCAACGCATCCATCTGGTCGGCTCCTCCGGACAAATAATCGCTCGTAGCGACGCGATAGTTGCGTTTGGCATCAATCACTTTATCTCCTATCAAAACTTGTGCCAATCGTCCATCCACGGCAGTCATTCTCAGTCCCGCGACACCTTCTCCACCTCGCTCGGCAAATCCCGTACAGAGGTCGAGAATATCCGCTCCGGAGAGTGTGAGCACTACCAAATGGTTGTCAAAGGGCATCAGTTCGTAGATATGGCCAACCGTGATAGGTCCGGGCAACCAGTCGCAACGCATGCCACCGATATTGACCACCGCCATATCCACAGGCTCGGGACAAACGCGTTTGGCGGCTTCCCACAAGGCATCGCTCGCCCAGTTGAGCATCGGGCATTCGGGTTTGGCCACCCAGAGGATGTCAGGCGCAAAGCCAATCTGCACATCCATCTCGCGCGCCAAAGCCTGTTTGGTAGGCTGCAGATAGTTGGTATAGTCGTTGTCGGCGATAGGGTCGCAAGAAGCATCTACGGGAATCGCTTCGGTCGTTACGCCCGTTATGCGTACGGCGCGATGGCAAGCCATCAAAGCAAGCGACACCAACAAGAAGAAAACGACTCTTTTCATGTGCACCAAACTTTTGCGCCGCAAAAGTACAACAAATTTCTGACATACGCAAACTATTGTCCGTGTTTTTTCGAAGTAAAAAAATCAAAATCACGCGATAATATACGAAGTATATTATAGGCATAGGTAGGATACGGTATCGTCTCGTGATAGTCTCGATCAAAAGAAGTGAAAAGGAGTGCAATTCAAAAAAAAACTCTCAAATATTTGCATATTTGAAAAAAAAGTTGTAATTTTGCACTGCGAATAATGTAGTGTTGCGGCTACGCCTAAAATAAATGCCTATGAAAGAGCCAAATCGAATCCTGTTTATCTCGCAAGAGATGTACCCCTATTTGGCCGAAGAAACGCCGATCCGTATGCTTAACCGTAAGTTGCCTGAATACTTTCAGAGCCACGGTTATGAGACTCGTACGTTTATGCCTAAATTCGGTGAGATCAACGAGCGCCGTAATCAACTACATGAAGTGATTCGCCTGTCGGGAATGAACCTGATTATTCAGGATGCCGACCATCCGCTACTGATCAAAGTAGCTTCGATACAACAAGCTCGCATCCAAATCTACTTCATCGACAACGATGACCTGTTCCATCGCCGCAAAGGTGTGGCCGACGAGCAAGGCAAAGAATATGCGGACAATGACGATCGAGTTATTTTCTTCGCACGCGGCGTGGCAGAGGCCGTAAAGAAACAACGTTGGACGCCAAATATCATATTGTGTTCCGGTTGGATGACCGCTCTGCTGCCACTTTACCTGAAGACTGCCTACAACGACGAGCCGTTCTTCAACCAATCGAAGATTGTGCTTTCGTTGGACGACATGGAATACAAGACTCCGTTTGGCACGCGTTTTGCGGACAAGTTGCGCATAGACGGAATCACCAACAGCGACGTTCGCTCGATAGCCGGTTTCCCGGTTGGATACGAAGAACTGATGCGCTTGGCCATCGACTATTCAGATGCCATCGTATTCTCGCGTCCGCAAGTGAACCAACGACTGGTCAACTACGCAGAGACTAAGGGAAAACCGATTCTGCCGTACGCAGAGACCGAAGACATAACAGAAGCCTGCAAACGTCAGTGGGATTTCTACAACAGCCTGTTAGAACCAGAAGAAAAAGAAGAATAGACCTATCAAACAGAGAAAAATCATATGGTTACTCGCTTTGCTGAGCATCGGATTGACTGCCTGCAAAGATGATGTGGGCACGGCAGGTCAAGCGGTGTTGGACGATGAAGACGAAATCATCGTTCTAGCTGATACGTTTGCTCTGCGTTCGGAGATAGACAGTTGCAAGGCCATTATCTCGCAAGCCGATTCGTTTCTGCTGGGCGAGATTGAGACCGATTACGGACTCGTGAGAGGTTCGATTCTGACGCAACTGGCTTGTCCGGAAGGTTATTCTTACCCCGATGGAGCGACGATAGATTCCATCTGCCTGTTTATGTACTATTCGAGTTGGGTGGGCGATGGTTATTCGCCTTTGGCAGTAAATGCATACCTGATGGACAGAGGGACGTTCGCTTATTCTCGCACCTATCCTACCGACCTGAATATCAGCGATTTCTGCTCGAGAGAGAAAGCCATCCTGGTGAACCACAGAATAGTGGTTGCAGCCGAAAAACTGGACTCGATAGCCAATAGCAACAATGTGTATGTGCCGATGTTGCGTATGCGTCTCAACGACGATTTTCTGAATACCTTCAGCGCCATTCGCAGTTTTGAGTCGCAAGAGTCATTCAACCAACAATTCAACGGTCTGCTGATTGAGACCTCGTTCGGTTCGTCGACTATGCTGAATGTGTCGGATGTGGCGCTAGGCGTGTTCTACCACTTCACGTACAACAAAGCCGGCCGCGACACGACAGTCAACGACATGAAGGCCTTCTACGCAAACTCGGAAGTAAGGACTATCAACCATCTGCTTTATCGCGACAAAGCCGAGTGGATAGATTCGCTGAAGAATGATTCGAGCGAGTACAATTACATTGTATCGCCTGCCGGTATTTACACTCGGTTGAGACTGCCGATGCAACAGATGGCCGATACCATCTACAACCACATGAAGCACTCTCAAGACGACTCGACATACTACAAGCGGCCTTATGTGAATCTGGCACAACTGAAAGTGGAGGTGCAAAATGTGTTCTCCGGGACAGAGGCAGAGAAACAACGTAACGACTGGTTGCAACCTGCAGCATACATGCTGCTGATTCGTGAGCAGAGCATTGATCGATTCTTTGCCGACAAAGAGTTGCCATCGGACACATGCGCACTACTCGGATCCCTAACACAAGGAGTAGATTCGATAGGAAATACCACTTATTACTACTCGTTCGACCTATCGACTTTGCTCACGCAACAATTGCGTAAAGAGACCGTAGATAGCACCCTTTCGATGATGTTGATGCCTGTGGTTGTTTCGACCAGTACATCTTCGTCACAAACGGTTATTTCGGCCGTAAAACAACAGCAAACCATGTCCGCTACCAAGATACGTTCTGCCCAAAATGGCATGAAACTGGAATTGGTATATAGCGGATTCTAACCTATAATCTATTATGAGAAAAATCGGCTTACTTCTTTGTCTAATATTCTCTTGTATTACTATGTCAGCACAACACTTCTACCAAGGTCCGAACACCTATGGTACCAAACTCTACACTTGGGACGGAGAACATCTGTACCAAGGCGGTAACACTTACGGCACGAAACTTTACACCTGGGACGGAAAACATGTCTATCAGGGCGCAAATACCTACGGAACCAAACTGCTCACCTGGGATGGAGAGCATGTTTATCAGGGACCAAATACGTATGGGCAAAAGATTTATACGTGGGATGGATTGCACATCTACCAAGGAGCTAATACCTACGGAACAAAGATGTACACCATCACTAACGGGCATGTTTATCAGGGACCTAATACGTACGGAACTGTTCTGTATACGTTCGATACATTTATTCCGATACCAATTTTGGTATTGATACTGTGATAAAAGAAACGCCCCCTGGAAAAAGGAGGCGTTTTTTATAGTGCTTCGCGCATTCGCGCTAAATCGCTTTTCTCTATTCGTTCGGCTGCATAAGCCTTGGTGACGACATATTCTCCATCACGCGGACGCTCGTACATGATATCAATCATCACGGCCTCCATCAATCCGCGCAAACCACGAGCGCCGAGTTTGTACTCGAGTGCTTTGTCTACAATATAATCGAGCATCTCTTCCTCAAAGCGCAATTGTACGCCATCCATTTTCAGAAGTTTGATATACTGTTTGGTGAGCGCATTCTTTGGCTCGGTCAGAATAGAACGCAGCGCCTCTCTGTTGAGCGGTTGGAGATAGGTGAGAATAGGCAAACGGCCGATGATCTCGGGAATTAGGCCGAAGGCCTTGAGATCTTGCGGAGCAATATATTGCAGCAGATTATTCTTATCCACACTTGCGGCTTTCTGTTGCGAGTCGAATCCTACCACTTGCGTGTTCATTCGTTGCGCAATCTTGCGCTCGATGCCATCGAAAGCACCACCGCAGATGAAGAGAATATTCTTAGTATCTACGTGAATAAACTCTTGCTCCGGGTGCTTGCGTCCGCCTTGTGGCGGCACATTGACGATAGATCCTTCGAGCAATTTGAGCAAGCCCTGCTGAACGCCTTCTCCGCTCACATCGCGTGTGATGCTTGGATTCTCGCTCTTACGAGCGATTTTGTCTATCTCATCGATAAAGACGATACCTTTCTGCGCCTTCTGAAGATCATAATCAGCATCCTGCAAGAGACGAACGAGCAAGGACTCGACATCTTCTCCCACATAACCCGCCTGGGTCAGAGCCGTGGCATCGACAATAGCGAAAGGTACCTTGAGAAGTTTGGCGATAGTACGAGCGAGGAGCGTTTTGCCAGTACCGGTAGAACCGACGAGCAAGATATTGCTTTTCTCAATCTCGATACCATCATCATCCTTCTCTTGCAACACGCGTTTGTAGTGATTATACACAGCCACCGCAAGGAATCGTTTGGCCTCGTCCTGACCAATCACATACTGGTCGAGGAACGCCTTGATATCCTGCGGCGCAGGGAGCGTAGCCATGCTCAAGCCATCGCCCTGGTCGGACGAAGGTTTTGGCATCGTCAGCAAAAGCGTATGTCCCGCCTCGATACACTCGGAGCAAATCAGCGAGCCATTCAACCCGCTGAACATATTAGGCATCTCGCGCCCACAAAAACTACAAACTTCGTGTTTCTTTTTAGCCATTACTGAATACAACTAAAAACTACTTCTTGGTATATACCTTGTCGATAATACCGTAAGCCAGTGCTTCCTGGGCAGTCATCCAGTGGTCACGATCTGCATCTTGACGAATCTGGTCAATGGCCTTGCCCGAATGATCGGAGATAATGGTGTAGAGTTCGTCTTTGATTTTGAGGATCTCCTTCGCGGTGATCTCAATATCGCTAGCCTGGCCCTGGACACCACCAAGAGGCTGATGAATCATGACACGGCTATGAGGAAGCGCAGCACGCATTCCCTTCTCGCCTGCCACAAGCAACACAGCGCCCATAGAAGCAGCGAGGCCCGTGCAGATAGTGGCTACCTTGGCACGCACGAACTGCATGGTATCGTAGATACCAAGGCCTGCATAAACAGAGCCGCCGGGCGTGTTAAGGTAGAGATGAATATCACGCTCGCTATCCACCGAATCGAGATAGAGCAGTTGAGCCTGGATGACATTGGCCGTATAGTCATTCACCTCGGTGCCGAGGAAAATAACACGGTCCATCATCAAGCGACTGAACACATCCATTTGCGTCACATTGAGTTGGCGCTCTTCGAGGATAGTAGGCGAGATATAACCTGCCGAAGCCTGAATAGTATCTGCGCTCTGCGCCAAGACCTTCTCCACGTGCATGGAGTTAAGGCCTTGGGCAGAAGCAAATTTCAAGAAATCATTCTTCATTGTAGCAATGTTGAATGGATATTATTTTTTAGCAGCTTTCTTCTCTGCGCGGCGAGCCTGTGCTTGCTGAATATCGTAAGCGATAGGCGAAGCGATGAACAGAGACGAATAAGTACCAACGATGACACCCATGAGGAGTGCGAATACGAAACCACGGATGGTCTCGCCACCGAAGATAAAGATAGCCAACAATACCACGAACGTAGACATAGAAGTCGAGAACGTACGGCTAAGCGTATTGTTCAAAGCGTCGTTGATATTGATGTGGCGCTCACGTTTCGGATAGAGTCCGTTGTACTCACG
>DBVU01000098.1 GCA_002308195.1 Bacteroidales bacterium UBA1256 | reverse complement strand
CGCTTGCCACGCAGCGAGCCCGCTTCATCGGACATGATTCGTAGTGCCAAGCCCTCAACAATAGCCGATTTACCTACACCCGGTTCTCCAATTAGGATGGGGTTGTTCTTCTTTCTTCGGCTCAGTATCTGTACAACGCGTTCTATCTCTACTTCGCGTCCTACTACAGGATCAAGCAGGCCTTGTTCGGCTTGGCGAGTCAAATCATGGCCGTATTTCTCAAGTGCAGTAGTGGCTCCTCTGCCTTTCTTTTCACGCGACGATTGCCACGAACTACCTGAACTGTCGCTCAGCCCGCCTAGTTGACCGCTTTGGTCACGTGGCGTGTCAAACGAATTGTGTGGCTGACCGTACAGATCCACTACTTTAGCATAGTTGATACCCCAGGCGCTAACCAGATATGCAGCCGCACGATTAATCTGCTCGCGCAGAATGGCTAGTAGCAAATGGATAGTCCCTGTCTGTTCGGCTCTGTACTCGCGGCTGATACCATCCGCCACGCGCAGAATACGCTCAACGTCTGCACTGCGTGTGATGGCTTGTACGGTGGGCTGCGGGTCGCAACGCAGGGCTTCGTCCAACTGACGTTTGGCTTCCTCCGGACTGAAATCGGTGCGTAGCAACAATTCGTACGCTTCGCCTTCAGCGAGACGAATCAGAGCCAAGAGCAAATGTTCCGGTTCCACTTGCGAGCACGACAAGCGCTCGGCTTCGTCGCGGGCATAATAGAGTATCTTATTTAGACGTTGTGATAATTGCATTCTATGGGTTAGTTATAAAAATGCCATGCTAGGCCCGCTCTGAAAACATCGCGATTGGTCGGATAACCCGGCATTGCAAAATAGTCAATATTATTCTTCATGAACAGGCGATTGATGTGCTGGTATTGAGCAAAGAAGCGCAAACGAATCGACCGAACATAGAAATTAGCATATACATTCATCCACGGATAGTTGCCGATATAGGTATCTTGCTGCTGAGCAAACATACCTGTTTCTGGACAGAGGATAGGCGCATGGTAGCGCGTGAAATAGCGCACATCAACTCCGATTTGTGCATCTAGTGCCTTGAACCAGGTTCCGTGGTAGTACAAGCGGTGCTGCAGAATGAACATCGGCACCGACAACACCGAATCATTAGTGGTGTGTTGGAATACTACGCGATTCTCCAGATTAATCCACGGAGTAGTCAGGTCCAGTCCCACATCGGCTGTGATAATCTGCACACTACCATCGTATTGCCGCGGCTTCCAGTCTGCTGCAGAGACATAGATAGGATGTGTCTGGTTCTCGAAACTAAAATCGATATGTGTGTTCACCCATTTAGTCGGATAGGCCAATGTAGCACCACCTAGGAAACGATAGGTAAAACCGAAATTGTTCTCCCATTGCAGGTGATTGGAACGGAAATGCTGCAAATAATAATTCGGAGTCTCGCTCTTGGCATAAGCGCGAGCACTAATCATCATCGGATACTTACCGGCATTAAATTTCGTCTGTAGTCGCCCATTGACATCAAATTCTCCTATCTTATAGCCCGCTACACAAACCTGGCCCTCCACATGATAGCGAACATAATTTCCGCTATGTTTGTGTATCGCACCACCTACAAATGTGTTGTTCTTCCAGTAGTAAGGAGCCATCAGAGGCACGCTCTGTATCGTGTTACGCCCATCGGACACGAAACCCTCTTGTTCGTCCACGAAATAACTACGGTATTGTATACTGTCATAGAAGAACCGTTGGCACTCATTCATCGCGAACGCCGTGATACCAAATTTGAGTTTGGTGTTGTACGCTTCGCAGAAAGTGACTGCAATGGTGTTGCGAATCGTCAACACATCTGTTGAATCCTTGGTCTTTGAGTCGTCGTAATACGTATTGTCGTAGAATCCCTGATCCGCCGTCTTCTCTATGTAACGCCTGTTGGAGTTGTTCGTCTCAAAGACATGGCTGAACGTAATCAACGGAATATGCTCTACCTTAATCGTATCCATTTTGATGCGTTGTCCATCTCTCTCCACCTCTATCGTGTCATGATATTCCCGCTCACGTGTGATGGCATACTGATTGTGCAGATAACCACTCAGATAGCGATAACCTGCCATCGCATTCAGTCTGACTGGCAGATCTTCCGGTTTGAGCGAACTGCGCAGATCTTCTATGTTCTGCAGACCACCATTGTCATACGAACTGAGTTGACTCCATCCAAACGCACCGTGCATCGAGTAGTGATCGCCATCATAACTGCCCCAAAGAGAACCGCGGTAGAGTTTGCCTGCCGTGTTTGCATAATGGCCAACAGAGTTCAGATACTCCATCTCTACACCCAGATTCAGTTTGCGTCCGATATTTCCTGTAAATAGGAAACTCAGGTCGTTCTCTTCGTGCCCATTGACAAATCCCTTCTTGTAGGCCACCGACGAATAAGGCGTAGTGCTGTTGAAATATCTCTGTTGCTGAGGCGTGATGACGTAGGGTGTCAAACTCCATGCGAAAGGATCATCTATGGTCCGTAGTCGATCTTGCACTACGCGTGACTCGATAGGCGAAACTAGTACATTGCCGTTCGTGACATTGCTGAGTGAGTAGCGTTGCTGTATGTCTAGGTCGTGATAATTGAGCATCAGCGTATCATCAAACACGATGGTATCGGCCACCGCGCTCAACGTAGGCATCTGCCACGTGCGCACTTGCGTACGTACGAGCGGCAACTTAGCAGCGACCTCTACGGCCGCAAGCAACAGCACTAATACTATGTAGCGATTTGGTTTTACTTCTTACGCTTTAATTGGGCTTGCAGTTGCTGAATTTCCTCTTCCTGATTACGGATAGTCTTCAGCAATGCATTCAGTTCTTCATTCTCAATAGTTGTAGGATATTGTTCCTCTACAGTCTGCAGGAAGTCGGACAGAATATTCATATAATTGATGAACGCATCGTAAGCCGATTCATACTGAGTCTCGCCTTGATCGATATGGTTCATGTTGTGCAGGTAGTTCACATCTTGCAGACGCAACCAATTGGTTTTCAGGCTCTTGTCCTGGCATAGATGGACGCGTTCGGCTACTGCGAACAGTTTGTGTACTGCTTCTTGCTGCAGATCGTTGCCAACATAGACGCTGAGATCTTTTGCCTCACCTGACCATGTCAGGGCGTATGGCGAGGAAACAACATTGTTAGCCGGCAGTTTCTTAGCTGCTTCAGCAGGAGTCATGAATCCCATCTCACGCTCTAGTACATAGTAAGGCAACGCCTTCAGGAAATCAAAGATACCTGTACCTGCATTTTGACGAACACCAAAGGTGTCTGCTCCTACCCAGATGTTGATAATGTCTTCTCCTTCAGGAATACTCTTCAGCTGATTGGCATATTTCTCTGCATCAATTGGGAAATTGCCCCAATTGGGGTCTGAGAAATGGAAACTCAGTTCGTCGCTAAGTGACGTATTGCGGAGCAATACTTTCATTTTTGGAGCTGCTGCAGACGAGTAAACGCAGTTAGGTGTATTCCAACTCAGGATGTGCTTAGCGCCTTCTGTCAGAATGGTCTTGTAGCCCATCTTGTTCAGGTTGTAAGCAGTCTCATCGGTGTAGAGCAGTTCTGTATTCCATACAGTTTGCGCTTTTACGCCAAAGATGGACTCCAATAGTTCACCTTGCCTGTGTAGCTGTTTCTTAAATTCGTTTTCGTTGAACTCGGATGCCAGTGAATAACTGTATGGCGTGGCCAGAAACTCAACGCATTTGGTCGCAGCCAGTTCTTTCAGGATATCGATCATTTCCGGATTGAACTGCTCGAACATCTCAATCATTGTACCGCTAACACTGAGTGCGCAATGGAATTTACCTTTGCTCAGGCTAATCATGTCGCGCAGAGTTTGGCACAACGGCATAAACGAAGTTTGAACCAACCAGTTTACATGCTCTTCGGTGGACATGTCGTCATAGTAATAATGGTCATGACCAATCTCAAAGAAACGATAGCGCTTCAGACGNNTGCATCTGGAAGCAAAAACATATATTTCTCATAATACTAAAAGTTTTCTAAGTTAAACAAGTTTTATAAAGTATGATTGATTACGCCATCGTATATGCGTCTTACTTTCAGTCCTGCATCATACCAACGGATATTGTTCACTTCCGCTTGGCCTAACTCATGCAGACTCTTGTACATTGCCGGATACTTAACGATAGCATAAATAGCATCTGCCATGGCATCTACGTCCCAATAGTCAGTCTTTATGGCATGTTGCAGAATTTCTGCGCAGCCGGACTGGTGACTAATGATGGACGGACAGCCTACTTGCATCGCTTCCAGTGGCGAGATACCAAATGGTTCACTGACCGAAGGCATGATATAGACATCGCTCATCGCCAGCATTTCCTGCACTTGTTTGCCTCGCATGAAGCCCGGGAAATGGAATTTGTCAGCTATACCACGTTTCGCTACCAGGTCAATCATTTCGGTCATCTTGTCGCCGCTTCCGGCCATCACAAAACGTACGCCATCGGTCTTGCTAAGTACGCGTGCTGCGGCTTCAACAAAATACTCCGGACCTTTCTGCATCGTGATACGACCGAGGAAGGTAACCAGTTTGTCTTTGCGTGGCGGTTTGGTGAATTCCTCCGGATGCTCCAGCGGTTCAACAGCATTATGCACCGTACTTACTTTGCGTGGATCTTGACCGTATTTCTCGATTACGGTTTGACGAGTCAAATTGCTGACACATATGATGTGGTCGGCCTCATCCATACCACGTTTCTCTATTGAATAAACGGTGGGGTTAACATTGCCACGACTGCGGTCAAAATCGGTAGCGTGTACGTGTATTACCAGTGGTTTTCCGCTGATGTGTTTCGCAAACACACCTGCCGGATAGGTCAGCCAGTCATGGCTGTGAATAATGTCAAAATCCAGACTGTGTGCCAACACACTTGCCACAGCTTCGTAGTTGCTGATTTCTTCAATCAGGTTATCCGGATAACGTCCGGAGAATCCGATGCAACCTAGATCATCTGTGCCAATACGACGGTAGTCGTAGCGAATGCCATCGCGGAAATGATAATACTCCTCCGGACTCATTCGCCCTTCCATCCGTTGCTTCACATAGTCGTAATTATTGTCTTTCCATACCACAGGAATACTGTTGGCACCGATGATGCGCAGGAAAGACTGATCTTCGTCACCCCATGGTTTGGGAATGACGAACGTGATCTCCATGTCTTCTTGTTGCGCCATACCACGGGTCAGACCGTAACTGGCGGTTCCCAATCCACCTAAGATATGAGGGGGAAATTCCCAACCAAACATTAGTGCTTTCATGCTTGTTCCTCCTTTTCTTGTTCTTTTTGATACTTCTTCAGTGTATCTAGCAGGCTGATAACTGCTGCTACGCTAGGAGCTGAACTCATGCCGCCATGTCCTTTGTAGGGCGGGTTGCCATCGTAGAACTCATTGAGTGTGCCGATACACAGTTCGCTCATTTCTTGCTCAAATCCGACTAGCGTACGCTCCATGAAGCTCGTTCCACTGTATTTGTACACATTCATATAGGCGCGCGAGTAAGCCGTGATGGTGGATGGCCAAACGATACCATTGTGTAGCGCACGTTCGCGATCGCTTTGCGATCCCTGGTACATCGGACGATAGTTGCCGCTCTTAGGCGACAGACTGCGCAGTCCACGTGGAGTCAGAAGCTCTTTTGTACAGATATCGATCACCGCTTTCTGCTGATGCTTGTCCAGTGGGCTATAAGGCAAACCTACGGCCCAAATCATGTTCGGACGAACCTCTTTGTTTGCATAGTTATCTACCACATAATCATTCAGATACAGGCCGTTCCAGAAGGTTTTGACAAATGCATCTTTGGTGATGTCGGCTTGATATTCCATCAGGTCAGCACTCGTCTCTTTGCCCATCTCACGAAGCATTTCTGCGGTAAACAACATCGCGTTGTACCATAGCGCATTGATTTCTACTACAAAACCCGTTCGTGGAGTGATGGGCCAGCCGTTCTCGGTGGTATTCATCCATGTAGCTGGACGCTGTGTGCCATCTACCCAGATCAAGCCGTTCTGCTGAACGCAGGCACGCGGGTGGTTCTGCTTACGGTAGTAGGTGATGATGTCCAGACACAACTGACCGTACTGATCAGCTGCTTCGCGAACAGTATATTTATGTGCGAATTTCTGAATAGCACGAACAAACCACAATAGCACATCGGGCTCGTCCATTCCGGTCATCTTCACTTCGTGCGGTCTGCCGTTCATGAAGCTCAGCACTTCCGGCACGGCGGTCTTGTTCATGATAGCATCCCAGTATTCCGGACGATCGATATCTAGCGTGCAACTGGCTACGGAGAAGAAGGTCGTACGTGCTTCTGCGTGGAACCATGGGAATCCGGCCAGCAGATAACATTTGTCGCCTTCACGTTTATAGAATTGGCTGGCGGAATTCTTCAGGGTGGAAAACATATCTTCGCGTTTGATGCGGCGTTCCAATTCTTTCTTCCATGTCCCTTTCAGTGTGCTGGTTTTGCATTCGGTCACACCCGCAGCAAAAATCACACTCTCGCCTTTCTTCATCGGCAGTTCGAAATATCCGGGTACCAACAAATCCTCTTTGTAGGCATAGCCGCGATCGCGTTCCTTCTGATATTCTATGCCCTTGTACCACTGCGGATCGTGGTGATACTCAACCGCTTTGCTGAACTGCATGTATAGGTTCGGGAAACCCGGATACATACGGTTGAAACGTCCGTTCTCGCAGTCATCCATGTTCGGATTAGCCAGCGTGTTTTCGTGAGTCAGTTCATTCACGTTGCGGAAAGCCAGGAATGGGCGAAAACGCAAGGTGGTCGGACTACCGGATTCCAGCAGTGTGTAACGAATTAGTACGCGCGGCTCAAAACTAACCAGCATACGCTCTTTCTGGAGAATCATGGCGCCCACGCGATAAACCGTGCGCGAGATCACTTCGCAATCGAACTCGCGGATGTACTTGTGCCCGTTAGGAGAGTAGGTGTTCTCGCCATACTGATGCAAACCCAGATTAAACTCAGCGCCATGCTGAATCACTGTCTCATCCAACGAACTGAGCAGAACATAGTTGTCCGGGCCCAGTTCCGGAATGGGCATCACCAGTTGACCGTGGTATTTGCGCGTATTACAATCTACCAATGTGGTGGAATTGTACACACCTGCACGGTTGGTGCGAATCATCTCTTTCTGAAGCGATCGCTCCAGATTAACAAGCACTGTCTTGTCAAAATTCAGATAACTCATGATGTGTGATTTAGTATTAAGTATTTAGTTGTATCTTCCTTCAAATTTTTCTTGCGCATCAGCCACAAACTGTTTGATGCGTTGTTCTTCGCCTTTCTTGCAAATCAGCAGTACACCGTTTTCTTCAGCTACGATCATGTCTTCTAGACCTTGTACAACTGCCAATTTACCCGATTCCAACGTAACAATATTGTCTTTGCTGTCGTAGAACAGAGCTTGACTGTGCAGACTCACATTGCCTGTCTCGTCTTTCTTGCTCAACTCATACAGCGAACCCCATGTTCCCAAGTCGCTCCAGCCGAAATCGGATGGCAAAACAAACACGTTCTGCGCTTTTTCCATCACGCCATAGTCAATCGATATGTTCGGACATTTCGGGAATATATCTTCTATGAACGCTTCTTCTTTGTCTGTTCCCATCCATTTTTCGCCATCCTTAAATAGATGGGCTACTTCCGGCAAGTGTTGCTCAAAGGCCGCACGAATAGTTCGCATATTCCAGATAAAAATGCCGCTATTCCAGAGAAACTCGCCGCTCTCCAGAAATACTTTCGCCATCTCCAGATTGGGTTTCTCCGTAAATGTCTTTACCGGATAAATATCCGCATATTTTTCGTTAAGAGTGGTCGAGACCTTATCGAGACAAACACGAGACTTTATCGAGACATTATCGAGAGATAAAGCCGTCGGTTCTTGGATATATTGTATGTATCCGTAGCCGGTTTCCGGACGAGTCGGTTTCATACCCAGTGTCAAGATAGCATCGTGTTCGCTCACAAAATCAAAGGCATGTGCAATGGTCTGCCGAAATTTGTCTTCTTCCATGATCAGATGATCGCTGGCTGCCACCACAATATTCACATCTTCACTTTTGGCAATTGCGCGAATATGCTCCACGGCATAAGCGATGCAGGGTGCGGTGTTTCTTCGTGCCGGTTCGCACAATACCTGATCTTCTTTCATGTCCGGCACTTGTGCCAAAATCTGCTCTTTGTAAGCCACATTCGTGGCTACAATCATATTCTCAATGGGCACCAACGGACGAAAACGGTCTATCGTCATCTGCAGCAAACTTCTGCCTGTCCCGAAGAAATCCAATAGCTGTTTTGGTTTGTCTGCACGGCTGAAAGGCCAGAACCTGCTGCCTATTCCGCCGGCCATTATCACACAGTAATTATTTCGATTTTGTTCCATTTCTACGTGTTTTTTCACAATTAGCGTGCAAAGATATGAAAAAAAAATGATATGTGCAAGCGCGCGCGTACTTTTTTTACAAAAAAGTGCAAAAATGCCCGTAAAACGCTTTTCTTTAACCCTTAGTCTTTCGCCTTTCCGCTTTATTTACTACTTTTGTACCGTAATTTGGCGGATTATGTGCTTTAAGTCAGTTAAATGTGGATTTTTTGCCGTGGGTTTAGTGACGATGTTTTGCGTCGCTTGTTCGCGTGTGTCAACACCGCGGCCATATGGCTACTATCGCATTACGCCACCCGATACGGCATATATGTCATTCTCTGCTTATTCGACTGATTTACAGCGCTATCCGTATGATTTTGCGCTATCTAAAAATGCCAAAGTCGAGCCGCGAACGGATGCCGCAGAACGCTATTGGGTCAATATCTATTATCCCGATTTGGACGCTACTATTCATTGCTCCTACAAGCCCGTGCGTAACAATCTGCGCGAATTGACGGAAGATGCGTTGGAGTTCGTCTATCAGAATGCTTCGCATGCTTCGTCTATTCCGGAGCGCGAATATGCTCATCCTGAAGCGAATGTCTATGGCGTTTTGTTCAATTTGGAAGGAAATACGGCCTCGTCGTGCCAGTTCTTCGTAACCGATTCCACGCGCCATTTCTTCCGCGCTTCTATCTACTGCAATTGTCCGCCTAACGCTGATTCGTTAGCACCGGTTTATGAATATCTGCAACACGATGTAATTCGTCTGGTTGAATCATTCGAATGGAAATAACCAAACCACATAGTCTGGCCCTGCTTCTCGATCCTGAGAAGACCAATCTCGAGGCACTCCATTTGTCCGCTGATGTGCAGCCGGATTATCTTTTTGTGGGCGGTTCTACGGGCGGAGATACTACCGAATTTATCCGATCAATTCGGGAGAAAATGCAATCTTTGGGAATCTCAATTCCTATTGTTCTTTTCCCGGGAAATCCATCTCAATTCTCATCGGAAGCAGATGCGGTTTTGTTTCTCAGTCTGCTGAGCGGACGAAATCCGGAGATGTTGGTCGGACAGCAAGTCAAAGCAGCTCGAGGAGTTAAGCAGTCGGGCATAGAAACGATTCCGATGGGCTATATTCTGGTGGACGGAGGAACCGAAACCAGCACTATGCGCGTGACGCAGACTCAACCGATTCCTGCTAACGAAATTGACACAATAGTGGATACGGCTATTGCGGCCGAACTGATGGGCAAACAGGTCGTTTATCTCGAGGCCGGAAGTGGGGCAAAAGTGCCGATTTCATCGGAAATAATCGCGGCTGTGCGTAGCCATATTTCTATTCCGATTATCGTGGGCGGAGGTATTCGAACTCCGGAAGCGATGCAAGCGGCTTATAATGCAGGTGCTGACATCGTAGTGATAGGCAATCATTTTGAGCAACATCCGGAGCAACTGCGCGAATTTGTCCAGCGTCCGGCCGCTTGCTCCGAGGAAGACGAGCGATATATGCGCTTGGCACTTCTGGAAGCAGAAAAAGCGTTTGCTGCGGACGAGATTCCTGTGGGTTGCATCATTGTTTCGCAGAACCAGATTATCGGCCGCGGACACAACTTGACTGAAACGCTGGACGATGTCACAGCGCACGCTGAGATTCAGGCTATTACGGCTGCGGCACAAACGCTAGGCGGCAAATATCTGCCCGATGCGACCCTTTATGTGACAGTCGAGCCGTGCGTGATGTGTGCGGGCGCAATAGGTTGGGCGCAGATTCGCAGAATCGTCTATGGGGCAGCCGATCCCAAACGCGGATTCCAAAGTTTTGCTCCCAAAGCGCTGCATCCTAAGGCAACGATTACAGCCGGTGTTCTGGAAAAAGAATGTCGTGAACTAATGCAAAAATTCTTTCAACAAAAACGATAAGTCATGAGCAAAAAACAAGTCTTCAAAAATATGCGTTTTCCTTCGATTCCATCGTACATTTTTCGTGTGGGAGCGTTCGTCCTTTTGGCAACGGTTATCGTCCTGTTGTTCCCTCGCTATAGTAACTCGTTTCGCTATCATTACGAGATTGGCAAACCCTGGGGATATAGTCTGATAACGGCTGAATTCGATTTCCCGATTTATAAGACCGACGAACAGATGGAGCAGGAACAGCAAAAACTCCTCTCCACGTTCACACCGTACTTCAAATATATTCCGCGTGTTCAGCGCGAGGTATTGGTTGTTTCTGCGTTAGACAGAGAGTGGATTGAGCAAGAAGGCTACAATCGAATAGCCATCATGCAAAATGGCATTAAGAAGACCTATGTCCTGTCTGAAGTCTACACTCCCAAAACGGCGTACGACAAATATCGTTACGAGATAGTGCAAAATCTCGTGTTGGATACGGCACGCACAACTTCGCAACGCGAAAAACTGCTGACCACGCTTTCGCCAACTCAGGGTATGGTGCAAGCGGGCGAAAAAATCATCGATCGCGGGGAGATTGTCAATGACAATACCTACCAGATTTTGCAGTCGCTCAAACGAGCTTACGAGAATGAGAATATGGGCAATCGCCAGCGTGCGCTTTCCATCATGGGCGAAGCTATTCTAGTGCTGCTTTTCCTCTCGATGTTGGTCATCTATCTCTATGTTTTTCGTCGTCATTATTTGCGTGACACCAATACCGTTTTGTTCTTCTGCTTGCAGATGTTTATCGTCATCGCATTGGCGTGTCTCGCTCTGCGTTTTGACCTTTCGGTTTATCTGATTCCGTTTGCCTGGGTGCCGATTCTGACGCGCGTTTTCTTCGACTCGCGTACGGCGTTGTTCCTCCATTTCACGACCATATTGATTGTTTCTATCGTGGTACCTGCACCGGTTGAGTTTTTCTTCATCCAAATCGTTGTCGGAATGGTGGCTGTCTCTTCGTTGAGCGATATGACGCGTCGCGCGCAACTAGTACAAACGGCTGCGTGGATTCTCATGGCTCAAGTCATTGCATATACGGCTTTCTCGTTCGCTCAAACAGGAGTTTGGCATTCTATCAACGCTTGGATGTACCTCTATTTCTTCATTTGCGCACTATTGACAGTGGGTTGCTACGGACTGATTTATATGTTCGAGAAGTTGTTCCGATTTATCTCGTCCATCACTTTGGTCGAACTGACCGATATCAATTCCAACTTGCTACACATGTTGGCCGAAAAAGCTCCGGGTACGTTCCAACATTCGATGCAAGTCAGCAATCTGGCCACCGAAGCGGCCAAGACGATTGGAGCGAATGCGCTTTTGGTTCGCACGGGTGCGCTCTATCACGATATAGGTAAGATTACCGATCCGCTCTATTATACGGAGAATCAGCAGGGCGTCGATAATCCGTTGCTGAAGATGGATCCGCGCGATGCGGCTCAAGTAGTGATTGCTCACGTGGCGGAAGGAGAGAAGATTGCCCGCAAAAACCATTTGCCGGAAGTTATCATCAATTTCATCACTTCTCACCACGGCACATCGCTCGTGCGCTATTTCTACAATACCTATTGCAATGCGCATCCTAAGGAGAAAGTGGACGAATCGCTCTTCCGTTATCCGGGCGCAAAACCTACTACCAAGGAAGGTGCCATTCTGATGATGGCCGATGCGGTAGAAGCACGTTCGCGCAGTCTCAATGAGTTTACCGAAGAAACGATTGCGCAAGCGGTAGATCAGATGATCGACGCACAAATTGCCGATGGCCAGTTCTCGGATACTCCGCTGAGTTTCAAGGATGTAGAAGATGTGCGCCGCGTCTTCAAAGCGCGCCTTACCACGATGAATCATCATCGTATCACTTATCCTACGCTGAACGAATAATGACCAATCGTCCGCTATATTTGGCTCCGATGGAGGATGTGACCGATCCTGCATTTCGTGCGCTGTGCAAGCGCTACGGTGCCGATCGTGTTTACACTGAATTTGTCAATGCCGATGCACTGGTTCGTGATATAGCGTCCACTACGCGCAAACTGACTATCCACGATGCCGAACGGCCGGTGGCTATCCAGATCTATGGCCGCGAACCCGAGGCGATGGCTGATGCAGCGCGAATAGTGGAAACTGCTAAACCTGATTTCATCGATATCAATTTTGGTTGTCCGGTCAAGAAGGTGGCGGGCAAAGGAGCTGGAGCGGGACTGCTGAGAGATGTGCCGAAGATGTTGGCTATTACCAAAGCTGTCGTGAACGCAGTCCAAACACCGGTAACGGTCAAGACTCGCCTTGGATGGGATGAGAATGATCTGGTCCCGCGATATAATCCGCTCGGACTATCCTCCCTTCCTTTTAGGGAGGGGACGGGGGTAGGCTCCTATTTTATTGTTGAATTGGCAGAACGGTTGCAAGATTGTGGTATTCGCGAACTGGCTATCCACGGTCGCACACGCAGCCAGATGTATCGCGGCGAAGCCGATTGGACGCTGATAGGCGAAGTGAAGAATAATCCGCGCATGCATATTCCTATTATAGGTAATGGCGATGTCGCAACGCCCGAACGGGCGCAAGAGTGCTTCGAACGATACGGAGTAGATGCTATCATGATTGGCCGCGCTACTTTTGGTTGCCCATGGCTTTTTGCCGAGATGAAGGGTCTGCCTGCACCGCAGACGATGGCCGAGAAAGTGGCTGTGCTGAAAGAGCATGTCGAGCGTGCCATCGAGTGGTGTGGCAATGACGAACGCAAAGGTATTATCCATAGCCGCCGCCATTTTGCCGCTTCGCCTGTTTTTAAGGGACTGCCCGATTTCCGCCAGACGCGTATAGCCTTACTGCGTGCGGATACCAAAGACGAAGTGTTCCAAATCATGGATCAAATAGTAGCCACATGGGGCAACGAATAAATCCTCAATCATCAATTTGAATTTTGCAATCTAAAATCTCAAATATTAAATCTATCTTTGATAGCAATGCCCTTTGGCTCTCAATGGTCATCGGCGCTTTGGCTTATCAGTGGCTTGTGCCGCTCAAACCGTTGTTGCCGTGGTTGATTTTCGGAATGCTCTTTTTTACGTTCTGCAAGATCAATCCGCTCGATCTCCGTTTGCGTCGCTGGCATTGGCTGGTTTTGGCTATTCAGCTTATCCTCAGTCTGGCTACCTATGCTGGTATTTATTGGTTGACTGGCAATCGTTTTCTGGCGCAAGGACTGATGCTTTGTTTTATTATGCCCACAGCAACAGCGGCACCTATTATTGCCGGCAAACTGGGTGGTTCGATCCAAAACCTCACCTCGTTCACGCTTCTCAGCAATTTTGCCACGGCCATTATAGTTCCGGCTCTTTTTCCTCTCATTAATCCCGCCGCGGAAAAGGCCTTCTGGCCGGCTTTTACGCTCATTCTGAGCCACATCTCGCCCTTGCTGTTGGGACCATTTTTTGCCGCATGGCTTTTGCGGTTGGGCTATACCAAAATCACTAAGAAAGAATTCGTCCTTTCCACCGGTTGGGCGCAAGCGCCATTCTATCTCTGGGTGACTTCTATCATCATTCTCACAGCCACTGTCACAGAGACGGTTATAGAGTCCTATGATGCGCATCTTTCGACTATTATCTGGCTGCTCGTGGGCTCTTTCTTTGCTTGTCTGTTGCAGTTCGGATTGGGCAAATGGATAGGCTATCGATTGCCTGCGCCGAGCAAGGGTAAAGACTATCAGGATGTGCTGATCAATCCTGCTGCGGCTCCAACGACGATGGCAGGAGTATCGAGTATCACAGCCGGTCAGGCTTTCGGGCAAAAGAATACTTCGTTGGGCGTGTGGATGGCACTGACTTATCTCAATCCGCTTGCCGCATTGGGCGCTGCGGCCTATATCATTTGGCAAAATCTCTTCAACTCTGCCCAATTGGCTCTTGCAGCCAGAGGCAAAAAACAACTGTTTGTCTAGATGTAAATTGTCAGGAGAGTGAAAGAATAAAAGATTTTTAATCTTTTGCCGTTTTCTTGGCGTTTAAGACAATCAAACTATTTGGGCGAACAATCCCTCCACTCAAACAAAATTAGCCCGTTAAAACGGGCTTTTTTGTAAAAATGCATAAATTCTGTAAATTTATTTGTAGGTTCGAAAATTTTGTAGTAAATTTGCAGCGAATTTGAAACTAACCAAATTTGTTTAACTATAAATTCTCTTTTTTATGAAAAAACTTTTCTCTCTTTTCGCAGCAATTCTCTTTGCTGGTAGCATGATGGC
>DBVU01000024.1:300-27542 GCA_002308195.1 Bacteroidales bacterium UBA1256 | reverse complement strand
CAGCAATCCTGATAATAGAGCAGGACGGCGTTCGGCGTCATCCGGTAGCGCGTGTCCATATCTGCTGCTGTGAGCGAATAACGATGAGAATAGGATATCATAGTTGTCTTTTTTTTTCTGCAAAATTACTTTTTTTTGAATTATACAAGATAGAAGCGCATTTTATTTGTTCATTCATTTTTATTTAGTTTTTGCTCAATCAGGTTTAGGGTGTTGAAAAAACGCTGGGTGGCCACAGCAGGTCCGAACAGAAGAATACCAAACGTGTTCCATCCAAACATGTGCCACCAAGAAGTGTGCGGTCCCTCAATCTCCAATTCAATAGCTTTGGCTTTGAGTTCTTCTGCAATACGCGCCATCCAAACCAAAGTGTAGATAAAGGCAGTAGGGACTCCCCATAAGTAAGCTTTCCAATATGGCAGCACTTTATGCCCGAGAATCGTCTCTATCTCCTCTTGCAGTCCACCTAACGGCATATAGAACAAGAAGAATAGTCCGGCAGTAAAGAAGTCGATAAAGCCAAGAAGGAAACCCGGTCGATGGGTGTGATGGAACATTATATAAGTCATCATTAACGTACGTATTTTATGAGGGCATAGCCTATGGCAACAAACTTATCTATTAAAAAGAGCGCTATATATCAGTTCATGTTCACTCAGTGCAGCCGCTTCAGTTCGTTATAAATCATAGCACGAATAAATGATGGCAATTGAGAATATCGTTTGGCGTTACCCGTATCCGGGTCAACGGGTGCTTGCGGATCAGGGTGTTTGCTGTGTGAGTTGGGTAATTGAGCCAGAAAACGCGCTTTGAAAGCAGAATAAAGCGCAAAAGCTTCGTCCTGCGTGTAGTAATCAGGGATGTTATTAAACTGACGATGGAAGCGTTGTTGCTCTGTCAGGCCTTCCTTTTGGGCAGATTGCAGAATCTGCGTTGTGCGATGGCAAGCCTCTCGCCAGCGATTATGGTGTGCGAGTTCGGCCCCTGTTGGGGGCGTTTTTTCGAAATCGCGCGGGTGCATGATAGCATAGGCTTCCTGGCGTCCTTCAAAAATAACTCGTCCGTTCTCGTCTCGGTATTTTTTCTGGCGGTTAACGATGCCTTTGCGCGTAAGAGCACCGTGGATTTCACGGATAGGATGCTCTAAAATGATGCGTGCCATATTATGGTGCTTTAAAAGAATTAAAAACGTTACATTGTAGCGGTGTTCTCTGCTTATGGTCAGCATATTAACATACGGATAGCATAAGAATAACATACGAATCACATATGTTTGTCTGCTGTAAGTCGGCAGCAAAGGTGCTGACGAGTGCTGACGATAAGTGGCATACGCCGAGACGTATGCCACTTATGGTGGTTAGAATAAATAACCCATCTTGACGTAGAAATTGGTGTATTTTTGGTTGTCTTGGCGGTCGATAGGCATACCCCAATCTGCCGAGAGAACAAAGTTCTCGTTCATACCAATCTTAAGTCCGAGACCTACGGTCATATGTGGATAATAGACTTTCATCGGGTCTTCCGTTTTGAAGTAATCGGCAAAATTCTCGCCCGCCTCGTGATTGGCATCGAACGCTTCTTGCAGCGTGGAGTAGGTGCCATTGGTATGGCGTTTGACCAGTTCATTCAGGTCGTATGGCTGGGTGATGACACCCATATCGAAGAACGGGTTGAGGCCGATAAAGAAATGTTGGCGACCGATATCGAAATTGACGACGCGGAAACGGAACTCGACATTAGCAAAGAGGAAACCGTTAGCCAAGATACGATTGGCCATCATACCACGCACTGAGTTTCCGCCACCCAGTCCCTCGTAGTAAACACGCTGTATAAAGAGCGTATTGAGGTAGTTGTTCATATAGAAGGGCGAGTTTCCGGCAATATTGTTCTGCGTGCCTACGCGGTAGGCGAAGGTGATGCGGTTGATGCCGTTCTTGTCATAGTAGCAGGGGATATAGTGGCGGAAAGTGAAGTTGAACTGCAGGTGGTTGTATCCCGCAGCAGCTTGCTGACCATAAGCGGCATTGAAAGCAGCCGAATAGGTGAAGAAGAGGTCGGTATAGATACCCTTGTTAGGTCCCTGGCGCTTATCTCGCGTATCGTAAGTAATACCAGCACGCAGGTACGGGTGCCATCCACCGTTCATCTCGTCCTGCCCAATCAGTCCCCATGTTTTGTACTTGTCGTATAGACCTTGCACAGACGGGTCGAGCGGTTTCTGTTCCCAACGTTCTTTAGTGGGGTCGAAAGGATGCTTCTTTCCGTTGAGCATATCGATATCGCAGTCGTCGATGATATAGCCCAGCACACCCAGTCCGGCATTCCACTTGAGGTCCTTGTAGATAGTGCCCTCGATATCGCCGGCAATACGGATAAGGTCGCGTTTATACTTATAGAACACGCGCGAGCGGTAGTCTTCCGGATGCGGCATCTTCTCGGTTTTCTTTTTCCAGAAGTGCCAGTCGTAATTGTACTGCGACTCGAAACCATTGAACCCGTAGAAATCGCACATAGCGTCGGGCAGATAGGTGGCATCGAGTGTCAGGCGGTAACCCGGAATGAGGTACTTGGAGTCGTAATTGAAACGGAAAATACCGTGGTGTTTGGTGGTATAGGCGGCCTCGAAATAGAGCGAATGGATATACNNTCGCCGTAGTAATAGACATTGGTCAGCAAACCTCCCTGGAAGCCATAGTCGGCATCATAGGCTACGGACGGGAGGATACCAAAGTTCCACCCTGTCTTGATTTTACGTCCCGTAGAATCTACTTCTTGTGGTTTTGGCTCGCGTTTAGCTGAGAGCCTACCTCCATCCCCTCCCTGAAGGGAAGGGAGCAGAAGAAATGCGAAAAGAATAAATAGAATTTTTTTCATTTTATATTTCAAATTTCAAATTTCAAATTTATGATTAGGGCAGGAGCATAGCGATAGCTACACCCAGATAGGTGCCGACGGCATAACCAACCAGACCGATCACGATACCGGAGATCAGCACCTTCTTATTTTTCATTGCTCCCACAACAGGCGGAACGAATGGAGGTGAGCAGAGTAGGGCAATCTGGCTGACGCAGAATAGGTCGCCACTGACGTGCGCGATGCGGCAGAAGATGAGGTGAGAAATAGCAGCAACAATCATTACCCATGCCACGAATAGCCCAATCATCAGCGAACCGCCGTTGACACTATGGATATCGAAGAGCGAAGCTACGATGACCGAGAAAATGAGGATGAAGAACATACCCAGTTCGAAGGTCTTAGGCAGTTCGCGCACCCAACGGAAGAAAGACGCGATGATAGACAGCGTGGTGATAGTGAGGATAACTACCAGTTCGTTCAGTGTGCCGGTAAGCAGTAGGGCTAATCCTGCACCGATGGCCAGGAAGAGCAGACTCAAGCCCAGTCCGGCAAACATGCCGCCAACGTTCTTGCGGTCGAACATGCCGCGGTAGTTCTCCACGTCCTTGGACTCAACCGCTTCATCGGTACGTCCTTTGCGCGTGACATCTTCGTACGGCAGGATCTTGCGGAAGACCTTGTAGCCGCCACCGATGATGAAGAAGATATACGGCGTGGTCAGCACCATCTCGAATGCCAGCACGATAGCCATAATGGTTTTGTCAACACCGAGCGATGCGCCCAAGGCATTGAAATTCATCGTGCCGCCGGTATAGATACCGGTCATCATAGCTGCCACCTTGTTGAACTCCGGAACATCATTGGTGCGGAAAATGAAATAACCACTGACGATAGCAATCAGCACCGCCATTATACCTCCCACCAATGACCAGATAGTTTTAGGCAACGCCTTGGTCCATAGCCGGAAATCGCAGTTGAACAACATCAGCGGAATAGCCAATGGCACTGCTACGGACATGATGGTAGATTGCAGTTTGGAGAACGTCAGTGCGGCTTCTGTTCCAGCCTCGAAATGAACAAAGCCCGTGAGTGCGAAGATAATACCTACTGCGTAGGCCGCCACCACGGTACCGATTTTTTGCATCCATGTCCAGCGCTTAAAACACTCAATAATCAGCACCGGAACGAGGACATACAATGCAATAATGAGATACGCTCGTATCATAATGATTAGATTTTAGATGTTAAATGATTGTTTATGTTATTTTTTCGATCTAGATTGTCTTAGGATGCGTACTTGATACATATATTCCTGCAGGAACATCCAGAATGGCAGTGTGATGAATAGCGTGAGTGGAATACAAATCACCTGCCATACATATTGTACAGAATTGTGGAAGGCCGGGTCCTTGACTTTCCATCGGATGAGCAACCAGGCCACCCAGAGCGGAACAGTGAGCGCCAGACTGATGAGGAACAGCGGCGACAAGAGTATTAGGATAATAAAGAGGAGCCAGTGCGGCATGCGATGGCGAGGGAAATGATTGAATGGCGCAGGCGGATTAGCTTGCAGTTTGGCAAAATTCTCCTCATAATGTTCGTCATCTGGTACCCATAAAATCTGTTCACGCATGCGCAGAGTCAGTTCTTCGCGCAAGGCCATAATCAGTTGCGGCCGCTCCAGGTCGCTATGCTCACGCACAAACTGTGTCACATTGAGCGGTTTGCCGATGTTGACCGTCAGATCATTCCAAAGATGGTAATAATCGCCATATTCCAATCCAACCGGTTGGATGTAGATGGGTTTCTCTGCACCAAATTCATCGTTAGCTCGCAAGGCAATACGGAAAATGCCTTTGTTCAGCGGAAGAAGCGAATGCATTGGTCGATGAGTACCTTCGGGCAGGATACAGAACGGAACACCATCATGTAGTGTCTCTACAGCTCGGTCCATGGTTTCATCGTTGTGCCGCACTTCATCGACGCCATCGCGCATGCGGCGGATAGGCATGATCTTGAGCCAAGTCAACAGTTTGGCCTGACGAGGTTTGCGGAAAATATCGGCGCGAGCCACGAACACCTTGCGCGAGCGGTCGATACCCAGAATAGCCATGGCATCGCATAGCGCGTTGGTATGGTTCGGCGCAAAGATAACGGCTCCATCGGTAGGGATATTCTCCTTACCGATATAACGCATGTGGCGGTACGAATGACGGAACATCCAGTCTACGTACGGCCGAAGAAATGCATATAGCCTATTTTTGTCTTGTATTCTTTCTGGCATAGGCAATGATTAAGGTAAATATCAGTATCCATATCATACGCGCGTCCCTTTCTTATTGGATCCACCGTGGGCACCAGCGTACTAGCCAATGGAAGAGCAGATTAGGTATAGTCAGCGCCATAAGTACTACGGTACACATGCCGATGAGCGTAACGGCTCCCAACATATGCATTGCCGGATGAACAGCCAGGACCAGAATACCAATGCCCACCAACATAATCAAGGCGGAGAGGAAAATGGACTGGCGGTACTGCGGCAGCATAGGACGTCCCGAACGATGTTCATATAGCAAACCTTCTACCACGAAGATAGTATAGTCGTCACCCTGACCGAAAATGAATGTAGCCAAGATGATGTTGACGATATTGAACTGCAAACCAAGCAGTTGCATGATAGCGAGTATCCATACCCAACTGAGCGCCATAGGCACAAAAGCGATGAGCGCCAGCCACAAGTTGCGGAAACTGAGCCAAAGGAAAAGGAACACGATCAGGCTGCAGCATAGGCCGATATAATCGAAATGGTCGCTTAATTGTTTTGTTAAATGGGCATTGAGCGTAGCGCTGTCGAAGCGTCCCGGCCACAGTTCGCCGAGTGTCTCAGTGTTGATGTCGGCCATGGGTTGCCAACTGGTCAGCATAGTGCAGAAGGGTTCGAATACATCGGGCCGGAAACCTGCTTGTTCCGCTTCGTGACGCAAATGCATAGCGACACTGTCAGCCGAATGAGTCTGCCAGTAGTTTTGCCATAGTTCCGCGCGATGTTCCAGTTCCTCACGAGCAGTAGGAGCTAAATAAGTCGGACGACCCACAGCAGACGAAGGATTAGAAATGGAGTCAAAATAGGCAAAATCGGCACGCTGTTGCGGCGTCATGTAGTTGATATGACTCAGGTTGCTATCAAAGCGCTCTTGCGGGCAAAGCATCAGATAGGCGCCTGCCGCTACGGTCAGCAATAGCATCACGATGGCAGTAATATGGAATGTAGAGTGTTTGGTCTGGACGGCGGGTATGTGTATTTCTCGCAGTGGTGTAGGTCGGGCCGACATCAGATGTGGCAGTACCAGTACGCAGAATAGGATAGTGCCTACCAGCATAGAGGCGGCGAAAATACCCAGGTCACGTAGCGCTTCTGCGTGGAGCGGAATGAGCGTGAGAAAAGCTCCGACAGTGGTGATATTGCCCACCACGAGCGGTGTGAGCACTTCGCTGAGCGTCTGGCGCACCGACGTGGTATAACGCTGATGAACGAGCAGATGCAATGGATAGTTGACCGCGATGCCAATTAAGACAGAACCGATACCCAGCACGATAGCGCTGATAGTAGGCGTATAGAGCCGTAAGACGGCCATACCGAAGAGCCAGCCAAACGAGATGGAAAGCAGAATGAGCAGTATGTCTCGCTTGCGCGGGAAAGCATAGAGCAACAGAGCGATGATCAGCACCAGCGACAAGCCGATACACATAGCGGTATCTATCTTGATGCGGCGTGCGTTGCCCACTGCTACCACAGGTGCGCCTAACCAGCGCATCTGCAGCGAAGAGAATTGCGGTTGTAGATGGTCGATGGCTGATTGCAGACTATCGATGAGGCGGGCGTTCTGCTGCGTCTCGGTGCCTCCGTAGGGAGTGTCGTAGAAACAGAATCCCATCTGCTGATCAGCCGTCATCATATATCCGTCATAGCTGGTAAAGGCCGTTTGTGCTTCGGCTCCGGAGAACTGGCCTCGTGCGCCGACAGAGAGCGGCAACAGGCCCAACGGGTCGGTCTGGATAGCTTGGCTAAGGAAACCTGTACCTGGTGCAGACAAGATGCGTCTGTCGCGATCCAAGGCTGCGTGCATGGCTTCCGGCGAGAACAGAGAATCGAGCCGTGCGTAGTCGGTTTCCGTCAGGAAATAAGGCATCTGACTATGTACGTAACGTAGACGCGCGAGATAAGTGTCGATATCGACCTCGGTAATCAATCCCGGGATTATATCTGCGCAACTATCTATCGCATCACATATCAGATCCGGGTCGTCGCCTTCGATGATGAGCACCAATCGGTTGGCCGACTGTTGCTGCTGGTAGATAACCATCGACTCACGGTCTTCGTCCGCAATAGGGAGAAAATCCATGATATCCTCGTTGTAGCGCAGCGTTAGCGCTAGAACGAGCAGCGGCAGCAGCACGCAAACGAACGCTATCCACAGCCATCGGCGATGGGTTTGCAACACGTCATATAGATGGAGCAACCACTGATTCATCGTTCGTCAATAAACTTAATTGGCTTGCGGCTCTTGGCCGGGAAATTGATTTGCTGAATGACATCAAACGGCAAGATCTCGATCAGAGGAGTGACACGCAGACGACTGCGGAAATGGTCCTTGAGCGTCTTGATGGCTTCGTCAGGCGTGATGGAAGGTCGAATGCTGACACGCACCAGCACCTCGTCTGTGCCGGCCTCGGACATACGTACCACTACCACATAATTGCCCACAAAATCGACATTATCCAGTACATCATTGATGGCAGGCGGGTAGATAGTAGTACCTTTCAGCTTAATCATGTTGTGTTTACGCCCGATGAGCGGCGTGAGTCGGTAACTATTGCGCCCGCACGCGCACGGTTCAGTTATTTTAGTAGCAATATCGCCGGTACGGAAACGCAGTAGCGGCATACCCTCTACGCCCAGCGTCGTGATGACGATCTCTCCCGGTTGACCATCGGCCACAGGCTTGTCGTCGTCACCGATGATCTCCACGATGATGAGTTCCGGATGGACATGGCCTCCGCAACTGTGCTCGCACTCGGAGAAAGTGGCAGACATCTCGGTGGACGAATAGGTGGCGTAGAGTTCCACTTCCGGCCATTTGTCGTGGATGCGTTGACCGAGTAGATTGAGATGGAACTGTTGGTCACGCAGTCCTTCGCCTATGCCTATGATCTTGCGAATCGAACTATGACGATAATCGATATTGTTCTGCTCGGCATACTCTATCAGGCGCAAGATGAAGGACGGAACGCACATGATAGCGGTCGGGTGGAGTCGGCGAATAGTGTCCCATTGCAGTTCGGGATTGCCGTTACCCACGCGGATAATACCTGCTCCCATATGACGGATGCCCATCCAATAGGCCAAACCGGCCATGAATCGCTTGTCGAGCGTAGTCATCAACTGCAGAATATCACCTTTCTTCAGGCCGGCACAGGCAAATGATTTGTGCTCGTTGTAGGCCAGTCGCTCCAGATCATGGTCGGTACAACCAAAGAGTACAGGGTCGCCCAGCGTGCCGGACGTAGTGATATAGTCGATAATCTCGCTGCGGTCAACGCAGAGAAAATCGTCGTTGTGGAGTTGCAGGTCTTTCTTCTCGGTGAACGGCAGTCGCTGCAGGTCGTCTATCGTACGGATAGAGGAAGGATCGATATGCTGGTCAGCAAACATACGCCGGTAATAGGGCGAATGAGCAGCCAAATAGCTGATCTGTTTGCGGAGCAGTTCTTCCTGGTAGTCGCGAATGCGCTCTATTGATTCAAATTCGATATCCATTGTAGAAATTCTTTTTTCCATTGATGACACTCGTCGGTTCCTTTGGTCTCAGAGGCACCAAAACCATGCCCACCGGTGAGGTATTGCACGTAACGATGGGGAACATTTTCGGCAGTGAGAGCCGAGTCCAACAGTTCGGAGTTCTGGTATTTAACTATCGGATCGTCCACGCAGTTGATAAGAAAAACAGGCGGGCAATCGGCAGATATATGTTGCTCGATAGAGAGCGAATCTTGCAGGGTGTGATTCCATTGGCGCCATACGCCCAGAGCCGCACGACGGCTGCGCTTGTGCACATAGCGCTGGTCGGAGAAAGTGACTACGGGATAGACAGGGCAAAGCCATTTCGGCCTATACACAGTGGTATTGTGCGTATGGCTCAGCATCGTCAGGTGACCGCCGGCAGAGAAGCCCATGACGCCAATACGCGTTGTATCTACATGAAGCGAATCGGCCATACCGTAAACCTGCTCAAGCGCCCATTCGACATCACGAAGCATATTTGGATATTTATTTCCTATACCTAGCACACGATAGCCGAGAATATACGCACTCACATTAGCCACGCGGTACTGCAATACAAACGCATTGATGCCGTTTTGTTGCAACCATTCAGCCACGCCGATGCCTTCTACCTTCATATCCAGCCAACTATAACTGCCTCCGGGACAAACGACCACACCGATGCCGGTATTGTTGGCGCTATCGGCCAGATACGGCGTAAGCGACACCTTATAGCGGTTAGGTGCTTTGATAGTGCCGGGCAATGTCTTTGCCTGCAAACAACTGCAGAGAAGCAACAAAAATATCAACCCCTGGAATCTCATTGGCGCAAAATGGTTTGAACAGTTTGAATAGATGTCATAATAGTACCGCATATACCGCGTAGGAATATATTCTGCCCGGTCATGTAGAAGCCCGGAATACGCGTAGCCACCGAACCAACAGGTTCGCTGAGCCCGAACATAGCGCCTTCCGGCGTGCGGTAATCGTCACGGAAGGTGAGCGATGTGGCGCTGAATATATCGGCAATACATTGGTCTATAGTCGGATAGAGTTTGCGCACATGCACCAGTACTTCTTCCGCTTTGCGCTGTTTGTATGCTTCGTAGGCGGCATAATCTTTTTTTCTGTCCGAATGCCATGGCGCCAATTCTGCATAGTCAAGCGGCATCACTGTTTCTATCGTTCGTGCCCACTGCTGGTTCTCGGATGTCGGAGGGGTCAGCACCAGGAGTCGTTGCTTCGGCAGGTAGTGCGTCACGCTGTCAAAGGCCAGCGTCTCCGGTTTCAGACGAATATACAGTTTGAATGTTCCGAAGGTCTCCGGTGTTTGTTCGATGCGTTTAATCGTTGCAGGACGGTAGATGGGCAGGGAAGTCAAAGAGAGCAACTGTTTTGGATGTAAACTGTTGATAATCTGCTCAAAACGGAATGTATTCGTCTTCGTTTTGACCACAAAGGTATCGCCATCCATCGTTATATTCGTGACGCATTGGCCAGTTAGCACACGTCCTCCGTGGCGGCTGATATACATAGCCAGTTGGTCTGCCAATTGTTGCGAGCCACCGATGATACGATATACACCTTTGGCCGATTTTTCCCATTCTTTTTCTCCAATCAAGTCAGCCGGTACATGGTCGAGAGTGGTGGGTTCGACAGGCAATGAGATACCTAATTCTTCCAGAGTTTGCCAAACAGCCTGCATTCCGGAGAGGAAGTGCAGTCCCGTTTGCCAAGTCTCGCCATCGCGTTCAAACGAATAGAGTCCGCCACCGTATACAGGCATCTGTTCCAAGACTGTAACCGGATAGCCCTCTTTAGCCAGCAATGCGCCGGTAAAGAGTCCGCCTACACCTGCGCCAAGGATACCAACGGGCTGGTGGTGTGTATGCAAGAGAGAACTATAATAATACTCCATTGATTTTGCGCGACGTTTGTAGTTACGGCCCATGGACGCATCATCAGCATTCAAAGTAGGAAGTACGGACAGTTCGACATCGTTAGGGCGCATCATAAATTGACGTTTGCCGATATGGTCTATCATACCTTCGATTAGGAGAGGCTGAATAGGCAGGTGCAGTTGTTCTGCATAGTAGAACGCTCCGCGATGGAAACGACCTATTTCACCGGTATAAGAACGAGTACCTTCGGGGAATACCAATACCGAATAGCCTTCATCGGTTAGACGACGAACTTGTTCCAGTTTGCGTTGCTCGTCCCAATCGATGGGGAAGAAATCGGCCAAACGGCAGAGGACGAAATAGATAGGATTTTTCCAAATGTAATCTTTTACCATCACAGCAATTTTGGGACTAAGTGCCAAAATAGACATCACATCAATAAACGACTGATGGTTGGAAATGATGATGGATGGTTGTCCGCCAACCTCAATATTCTGCGGATTGTGAACATGTACACGTAGTCCGTTGATGGCCCACTGGTAGTGTTGAGCAAAACGCTGTACGATGCGGTGGTAGCGTGCACGACTTTTCGCACCTTTGCCAAATAGCATGAAATAGATTGGCGAAAGCGTCGAAACGACCAGCAACATGGTAGATCCAAACCAGAAGAAGGCATAGATGGTTCTCCACCACATATTAATATACCCAAAGAAGAGGGCGCCTAGACATAGGAAGCAGTTGAGGATACTAATTCGCGTAAAATCACGTGCCGGACGGAAATGGCTGACGCGTTCCTCTTTGGGCGGATAGTATACGCGAATAGGTACCGGGATGAGCGGAACATTGTGCCAAGCAGCAAAAACCAGCAATTCCAATTCGGCTTCGTAACGACTGGTCAGGATGGACAGTCCATGTAACCTGTGTAGCGGATAGATGCGCATTCCGGTCTGCGTATCCGGCAGATTGACAGTAGTTTGCAGGCGGAACCAGAAATTGGAGAACCGATTGGCAAACTTACTTTTGCCCGGCATATTTTCGTCAGTGAAATGACGGCTACCAACAATGAGCGCATTAGGATGCAGATCCAACGCTTGAATTAGCAACGGTATATCTTCCGCGTAGTGTTGACCATCTCCATCGAGTGTGACGGCATAGTCAAATCCCATGTCTAGCGCTTTGCGAAAGCCAGTTTTGAGTGCTGCGCCCTTACCGCGATTGCGCTCGTGCGTGACAATGGTGATAGGAAACTCCAACTCACCTAGCAAACGAAGCGTATCGTCTGTACTACCATCCACCACCACAATGATATCGCGTACAAAATCATGTACGCGTTTCACTACATCGACAATGGTTCCTGCGTTGTTATAGGTTGGAATTAGGGCACATATATGTTGCTGAGAATTGTGCATATGGATTGTTCTCGTCGTGTATATCTATTGTGTAATTATTTTCGTCGTGTAGGGTGAGTGCGAAGTTGACCTCCATGTCCGGCGTAATCGCTTTGCGGAACTTCAGATTGCGTATGGATTGCAGTTGTACGTTCTTTCCGATATGTAGTGCTAGCAATTCCTCCGCAATCTGGACCAAGCACGCTCCCGGAACAATAGGATGCCCCGGAAAATGGCCGGCAAAGATAGGGTGGGCCGCATTGAAGCAAACACGATATTCACTTCCTGCTTCAGCTACTGTATATAGATTATTTCGTAACAACATTGTGAAATTCGATTAGCGTATCGTTTCCGTTCGTCTCATTCAATTGTACTTTCTGAGCAATCTGAGTGGCCGGATCGAGTGTGATAACGATGCTGCGGAACATATGTTTGTATTCGCGTTTACGCGGTGTGAGCGTATATACATTGCCTGATTGCTGTACGTCAAAATCCTGGCTTGGCTGCAGATTCGCTCCTGATACAGATTGCATAATCATCTGTAGCAAGCGTTGTATCTGTGGATTGACGTTCGATTGCTTCCCATCCAGCATCCATACATATTGGTCTGGTTTGAGATACTCCCAACGTATGTACTCCGGGGCACGATAAGTGAGGTGCCCCTTAGCCACTTGCGGTTCGGAAAGCATAGCAACCTGTTTGGTTTGTACGAAGTCTGCTTCCAAGGAGATTATGAGACTTAAAATCAATGCTAGCATCTTAATTAACAACTAAATAGCATCCCGCCATGATAAACAATATTCCAACCCACTGCGTCCATGCGATATGTTCGTGAAAAACCAACATTGCGGCTATCATACCAAACACATATGCAATACTGCTGAGTGGGTATGCTTGTGAGAACGACCAGTGTTTGAGGATATACATCCACATTAGTCCGGCAATGGTAAACGATACGCCACATGCCAACCACCACCAGTTGGTTAGCTGCGAGGCAATAAACGACCATGTCCACGAAGCTTTGCCCATCGCTTTGAGCGCTAGTTTCATGAATAGTTGTCCTCCGCAGAGGAAGAGACTTTGTATGATAGCCAGTAGCAGCAAACGTAGAGTATTCATACCTATGATTGATAGTTAAACACGTGAGCTCGTGCTATGTTTTGTGTCTTACTGTTAATCTGCTCGAGCACCTCATCCCATTCCGGCACCGATTCATCGAACTCAAGAATTAGAGCTGTTAGAATACGTCCTAGGGCCATTTGGTTGGTAACGTCTTGCACTGCACTTGCATACGATTCTACCCCCTGAGCATACGTGATATTATAACCATGATTACCTGTCTGAATAGCAATCATCGACGCAATCGTATTGTGCGTTGATTGGATGAACGGCGTAGGTTTGAGTTCTTGCTCGTTGGTTTGTAGCATATCTAGCAGGAAACGCATGGACTGCTGCATGCAGCCCCATTGTGTAGCACAGAGAATAGCATCCGGCATTTCTATTCCAGCTAGACGCAATGCTTTGCGAGCCACCGCAACCAATTGACGTGTCTGAACGGTCATTCGGCGTGCTTCTGCAGCCGATACCAACGATGTAATTTCCTCCGGAGCGATTTGTTCTACGCTAACCACCTGTTGCACTTTGTTCTGTTGAATATTCGCTACGGACAATTCTACGGCATGGTCGCAAAGTACTAATGAAGATTCATTTCCGCCAAAACCAAAAGCGTTGCAGAGTACATGGTGCAATGGCTTCTTCTGCGTATGCGGAGTTGGCTGGATCAATCCTTCTGCCGTGTGTGCCCAACGCAAGTTGGCGGGAACAAACCCTTCGCGCAAAGCCATGACGCAGAAAGCAGCTTCCAGTCCACCGCTAGCCGAGGTAGTATGGCCTGTAAATGCTTTGGTGCTACTGATAGCAGGCATCTGCGAACCAAACAGACGTATCAGCGCGGCCGACTCACTCAAATCATTATTGGGCGTAGCGGTTCCGTGTGCATTGATATAGTCAATATCTTGTGGTTGCAGTTTGGCCATTTGGATGGCCTTGCTCATTGCCAGATAAGCACCTTCGCCATTTTCGGACGAAGCCGTTTGGTGGAATGCATCGCAGGTGTTCGCATATCCGCCTACATAAGCCAGAATCTGTGCTCCACGGGCCAGGGCATCGGCTTCGTTCTCTATAACCAAATAACCGGCACCTTCTCCCAGATTCAAACCGGCACGTGTGGAATCAAACGGGCGGCATGGTTCACTGTCAAGAATCATCAATGTCCTGAATCCATTGAAATGGAAACGGCTCAAACTCTCGCATCCTCCTACCAACGCACGTTTGATCTGACCGGTACGCAGCATATCTGCTCCTACCATGATGGAATTGAGAGCAGAAGAGCAGGCGGTGGAAGGCGTTGTGATGAATCCGAATGAACCTAGTTCGCGTGCGATAGCTAGTGTAGATTCTCCTGCTTCATGTAGCGCAATCGTCTCGGTATGTCTACCCTCATGATACTCGTTCCAGTACTGCTCGGTTAGGTCCATACCACCCACTGTCGTTCCTGAAATAAAGGCCATGTCGCTGCTTGGCTGCAAGTTGGCTTGTTTCAAGGCTTCCTGAGCAGCAATCAATCCTAACAATGACGAGCGGGGCATAGGTTGATCGCCTATGCCGGCCAACGAGCGCAGTTGTTCGTTGGTGTACTTGACTTCGCCTACTGGTAGTTGGTGCACACTCCGCAGATAGCGCATCGGGCCTATTCCCGATTGCTCATTCAGCAGAGCTTGCCGTGTCTCTTCGCAATTGATACCAATAGCGCTAACAACTCCTATGCCGGTAACAACGATTCTCACTTGGTGCGATTAGCTTGGATATATTCGGCCATAGTACGTACGGAGCGGAAGATGGCTTTGCCGGCTTTCGGGTCAGCCAACTTGATGCCGTACTCACGGTCAAGTAACATGATTAGTTCAAGTGCATCGATCGAATCCAATCCAAGGCCCTCTCCAAACAGAGGTGCATCGGTGTCGATGTCTGCGGGTGTCATTTCTTCGAAGTTCAGTGCTTCAATAATTTGTGCTTTAAGTGTTTCGATTAATTGTTCCATATAATTTGTATTTTTGCATAATACGTATCAGCGGCGCTACATTCGCACCAACCAACCAGAGCCGATTGTGGTGCAGAAGGTTGTTGTAGCGTAGTCTTCACGATTGGTAATAGTTGCTCAGCCTCTGCCAAGATATAAAAAGCAGTCTCTGCTGTATAGTGATTGCGGATGGCAATTTCCGCTGTCACGATATTGGGTAGGGTATAAACAAACAGTGCCGGGGCAGGATAGTAATTGCTTGGTGCTATTGTTTGTATGAAATCTGTGTCATTCTTGATGCTTGCACTTCTGTTGGCGAAAATTACGGCTCTATTGGTCGGAAGTTCGTCTCCCGTTGCTTTTTCCGCTTGCAGCAGTAGTTCGCTTGCCACAAATCCCAATCGGCTTAGTGTGTCCATCTTGTAGAACCGTGGATAGTCGGATATGCGGCTACGGTACAATTCGCTGAGTAGTTTCTCTCCGCGTTCTGTTACCGCCAGTTCTTGTCCGTCCAAACGAACCGAGGTAGGAGTTATTTCTATTTCGTGCGTTACTCGCATGTCAGTAGTATGGCTGCATTAGTGCCACCGAAGCCGGATAGCATTTTTATGAATTGTTTGCCCTGAATAGCCTGTTTCTCGTTGGAGATACAGAGCGGATAGCTTGTTCCGCATGAGTTGTATCCTTTGGCCGCAGGAAGAATCTGTTCCTCCACGCATAGCATGCCAATGATGGTTTCTACTACACCTGCCGCTCCCATTGTATGACCATAATAGCCTTTCAGCGCGCAGATAGGAAGTGTGTCTAAATCTGCACGGTGCAGCGCTATCGATTCCATCTCATCGTTATAGAGCGTAGCTGTACCATGTACTCCGGCAAAAGCTAGTTGCTGAATGTCACTTTTCGCGAGCACATCCTGCAAGCACAAGTGTGCGCCTTCGCCTGTGCGACTTGGAGCCGACAGATGATTCGCATCGTTGTGAATACTTCCTGCCGTCAAATGCCATTTAGTGTTCCGTTTGCTGGTCCAGATGATAGTGGCTGCGGCTTCTCCCAGGTTTAGACCTTTGCGCTCGGCATCAAACGGTCGGCATGCTTCCGGAGATAGGGCTTTGAATGCTTGGAAACCACTTACGATGAATCTGCTCTGTATGTCGCATCCAATCACAATGGCTGTTTCGTACATCTGTGCATCTAGCAGGCGCATAGCCGTTACTTGAGCGCACACGCCCGATGTGCAAGCGTTGCTCACCACAATCGGCGGATTCGGATTGCCAAAATGGCGGGCAATGGATTCAGCGGGTGTCAGCAAATCGAGATTATCTCCTTTGGTGGTGCTTAGGATAAATATGACTGACTTGTCCGATGCATCTATTTGTGCCTCTGCAATGGCTTGTTCTGCGCTTTGGATACACAGTGGCACAAACGACTGAGGAGTCTCAAACAGCGATGCATAGAATGGTTCCACCGACTCAAAACGGTCGGTGTATAGACGAGCTGCAGTCTTGCCGGACAGAATGGCCTTAAAATTGGCGGTTGATCCAACAGCCAATGGCGATATGATATTATGTCCTATGCAACTAATCATTCGTCTACTAATGCTAGTTTGATGGTCGTTTGGCAAATCAGTTCGTTGCCTACATAAGTGTTGCAATCCAGCATACTGATATTTGCCACTTCTTGCACTACTTTTGCTTCGGTCTCCAATCGTTCACCTACATGTGGCAGACGCGTAGCCTGCATCTGTTTGATGGCTCCGATATAACCAATGCGAATGGCCTGTTTTTGCTCGTGTTGAACCCAACCCGCGCGCACAGCACATGTCTGCGCAGCGTGCTCCATGAGTCCTGCTAAGGGTAGTATACCATTGATTACCAGCGGATTATCTTCTCGGATGCAGTACGCGGTACGCACTTGCTCTGGCGAAGCATATAGCAATTCCTCCACAAATACGAACGGTGGTCTTTGCGGAATATACTCCAATATGTCAAGTTTTGTACTCACGCCCAGAAATCGTAGAAATTAAACCACTGGTAAGGATATTGACGTGTCATTCGCTCGATATGTTCAGCATACTGCCGTGCCAAATCTTTCGGTCTCTCATGTCGAGGTAGAGTAGTGTCCACCTGCAATTGCTCGGTGAAGATATGGTATTTGTTCCATTTCTCTTTGATGACAAAGCATAGAACGACAGGTCGTCTCAACGATGCGCTCAGCACGAATGGTCCGGCCGGCAGTTGTGCTTCGCCGCCAAGAATGGTGCAGCCAATCGTCTTGTCGTTTTGAGCCATTTTTCTATCGCCGGCAATAGCCAGTACTTCACCGGCCTGTAATATCTCATTGATACGATAGATATGACTCATGTCGTTAGGAAAAACGGTTATCATTCCCATGTTGTTCTTCGCCAGTACTTTGGCACGCTGTTCCATCACTACTTCCGATTCTCCGCCAAACGCCAAGATATTCATCCTTTTGTCCGGTGTGCTGAGACTGTAAGCAGCCATTTCGCTATTGCCAACATGCGAGAAGAGTAGGATAAATCCTTCCGGTTGATTGGCGCGACCATAGAAGCGTTCGCTGTTATCTACTTGGTAGTCAAAGTGCTGGCCGGCGTAAACGGCAAATCGGTCCACAATGGCTTCTCCAAAGGTGTAGAAACTACGATATGTTGCCCAGATGGATGCCCAACGACTGCGTCCCCAACGACGATGATAACGATAGGTGGCACGCGTGGTGGAAGGACGAACGATGATATACCATATCAGCCACAAGTTCATCACAGCATACATGACCCGAACATCCACATAGCGGAAAATACTGACAAGCGCTTTCTGCATGCCATGTGTACCACCTGTTTGTCCGGACCACTGTTGTGCCATAATTTACTTATGCGATGTGTGCTGCGATGTATTGATAGAAATCTTCGAGCGTTTTTACGGTCTTCAGCTCTTCTGCTTTGGGCTTAAAGCCGAACTCGCGGTCAACGAGAACGACGATGTCCACAAAATCGAGAGAATCGATTTCCAAATCATTTTTCAGCAATGCTGTCGGAGTTAGTTTCTCCGCATCAATCTCAAACTCTTCGATGAGGAGATTGTTTACTTTTTCGATTAATTGTTCTTTTTCCATATTCGTTTATTGTTTTTTACAAATGAGTATTGAGTGTCCGCCATTTCCAATGCGGTCGTGTATTTGTTCTACTTCCAGTCCGGCTTGACGAATCAGTCGTGTCATGTCGTCGGTATTGTACATCTTACTATTACCATTCGCAAGAGCTGTGAAATACAGGCTTGTCATCGTCAGACTCATGGCAGCCGGTTCATAGTCTTGTCTGTCCCAAAGCGTTTCCATGATATAGATGCGGTTGCTCTTATCCAATATGGCTGCGGCACGGCGCAAGATAGAAACTATCTGCTCCTCGCTGAAGCAATCCAGGAACTGCGACATCCAGATTACGTCATAATGTTTGTCTGTCGGAAATTGGTTCTTTTCGTCCAGCAGATTCATTCCCACGCCATGAATACGCTCTGCACCTTGTTGACCCGCGGTGGCTTTTTTCATCAAGCCGATTTGTTGCGGTAGGTCGCAGATAGTTACTTCCAAAGTCGGATTATATTGCACGCATCGCATGGCAAATCGACCGGTATTTCCTCCTACGTCTAACAGGTTGCGTGTTTTGTTGGCGCTGATGATAGCTAGTGCTTCGTCAAACGAATGGTCCGAATAATAATGGTCAAAACCGAACCACGAACGCTGCACATCTGCCGGAAGCGAACTCAAACCTTCGTAGATGGTTGGCCAGTCGCCAAAATGCTTCAATCCGGCTGGTTTGCCTTCTTCCAGAGCTTTGTCCAGAACAAACCATCCTTCGTAGTTGACATCGTGATTGAAATCTATATCGGCACGAATCATCGCGTCGCGCAACAGAAACCATCCGGTTTTGCCCAGACGATAACGGTCGGTCTCTGGATTAATCAGCACGATATGCGTACAGAGCGATGCTTCCAGCAGACATTTGGTGGCATATATGCTCAAACCTGTTTTTTCTGCTATATCTTCTTGAGTCAATCCTTCGCGGTTATCATTCAGCATATCCAGTATGCCGTATTTGATCATCAGTCGCGCCACTTGAAATACTACTGGTCCCCACGAGTACAAATGGGCCATTGCTTGTGCTTGCTGCGCATTATATGGTTCGCGGCTGAAAGCCTTCTTCAAATTGTCAAATAAATGCATTTCCTTTTTCTTCTTTTAGTCGTAACTTTATCGAGACAATCACGTGATGTGAACGAGACGTTACCGAGACAATCACGAGACAATCACGAGAGCACTATATAGAGTTTAATGATTTCAAAACTAACGCGCTGTTGGTTCCGCCAAAACCAAAACTGTTGCTTAGTACGGTTTGTATCGGCATCTCAATCGTGTGATCTGCCAGGCGAAGTTCTTTTGCGCACTCATCTACATTTTCCAGGTTGATGTTGGGTGCTACAAATCCGTTTTGCATCATTAGTATGCAATATACAGCTTCGCTTGCGCCTGCCATCCAACATTCGTGACCGGTCATCGACTTGGTGCTGCTGATCCATGCTTTTTGGCCTGCAAACAGTTTGGTCAAGGCAATTGCTTCTTCCTCGTCGCCTTGCTTGGTCGATGTGGCGTGTGCATTCACATAGTCGATATCTGCTGCTTTCATCTGCGCATCGTCTAGCGCGCGTTGCATAGCGATGAACGATCCTTCGCTACTTGGCTGCGAGATACCTCCGCCATTACTCGAAAAGCCATATCCGCATACTTCCGCCAGAATGTTCGCACCACGTCTTACGGCGTGCTCATAATCTTCCAGTACTAATGCTGCAGCACCGCCACTTGGTACCAATCCATCGCGCGCCGAGTCAAACGGACGACTTGCATGAGTCGGATCATCTACGCGCCCTGAGAAAGTACCGAGCGCGTCAAACGCAGCCATTGCATACGGATTCACTTCCTGAGCGCCACCAACCAGCACCATGTCTTGCAAGCCCTGACGAATAAACATCGCGCCCAAACCAATCGAATGGCTACCACTCGCACATGCAGCACTTACAGAGAAGTTGATGCCGCGCAAATGGAAAATGGTGCTTAGGTTCATATTGACTGTCGAGTTCATCGATTGGAAAATCAATCCGCTGCCTAAGAGCATCGTGTCGTGTTTTTCCAACATCATCTCATGCATCTCCACAGTTGGTAGAGCAGTACTGTCGTTTCCGAACAATACGCCTACTTCGTTGTCTAGCAGATATTGTTCGTCTATGCCTGCTTGCTCAAATGCTTCGCGACTGGCCATATACGCGTACATGGCTTCCTGCGACATACCTGTGCGCAGACGACGATGGAGTAGAGCTTTCAGATCCGGAGTTGGCACAACACCTGTCAACGGACTACGAAAACCGTACTCGCGACGCGCTTCATCATAGCCAATGCCGCTGCGGCCTTTGCGCAACGATTCTGTTACTTCTTGTTGGTTCTGACCGATACACGACCAGATTCCCATGCCTGTTATTACTACGCGTCTCATTATGCCATGCCTCCTGCTATATTAATTACTTGACCGGTTATGTATGCGGCTTCATCCGAACAGAGGAAACTAACCAACGCGGCTACCTCTTCCGGTTGGCCAAATCTGCCGGCCGGAATCGTTTTCTTCAGTTCGCCTTCATCCAAATCGGCGGTCATGTCTGTCTTAATAAATCCTGGTGCTACCGCATTGACAGTCACTTTGCGAGCGGCTACTTCTTTGCTCAACGCTTTCGTTGCACCTATCAGCGCTGCCTTGGCTGCAGAATAATTCACTTGTCCCGGTAGACCGGATACACCTGAAATGGACGTGATATTCACGATGCGCCCGTTGCGCGCGCGTAGCATGCCGCCCAGCACGCGATGTGTGATGTAGTAGAACGCATTCGTCGTAGTCTGTAGCACATCGCTCCAGTCTTCTTCACCCATAAATACCATCAGTCCATCACGACGAATACCTGCATTGTTGACCAATACATCAAAATGCGCACCTTCGTGCGAAGATTCCCACGAACTAAGAGCTGCTTCAATGGCCTTGCCATCTGCCACATCAAATGGCAGTAGTTCTACTTGGCCACCCGCTTGCTCAATCGCATTCTTGGTCTCCTGGGCTGCGGCTTCGTTACTGCGATAATTGATTACCACAGTATAACCGTCTTTGGCTAATCGTTCTGCGATAGCACGGCCTATTCCGCGACTACCGCCTGTCACTAAAGCGTATCCTTTGTTCATCTTTTACTGCGTAAATACGTTTCTATTTCTGCTAAATCTTCGTAGAATGGAGTATCTTCCACGATGGTTGGAGTGATACGGCGAATGGCATCGTATTGCTCGCGCGTAGCGGGCGCCAGTTTGTCCTGTATTTGTAGACAATCAACGGCTTGTGCTAGTGCTAGCATCAAAATGGACATCACTTGATAAGCATTATTCAACACTTGATTGCATAGTTCAGCACTATTGGTTCCCATCGAGACGATATCTTGGTTGTCGTTGTTGTTAGGAATCGAATGCACATAGTTCGGCATTGCCAATGTCTGGCATTCTGCCGTCGTGCTCGTAGCGGTAAACTGACACGCTTGAATACCATAGTTCAAACCCAGTGTTCCCAAATTTAAGAACGGAGGCAAGATGCCATTGATTCGGTCGTGGCAGAGGTAGTTCAACTGGCGTTCGCTCAGCATAGCCAAGCGCACGATAGCTATCTTCACTTTGTCTTGCTCCAATGAGATATAGTCGCCATGGAAGTTTCCTCCATGATATACATTCTTGGTTTGCGGGTCTACTATAGGATTATCGCTGGCCGCATTCAGCTCTTCTTCTATCACGCGACGGCTGTTCTGTAGCGTCTCCCAAATCGGACCGAGCACTTGTGGCGTGCAACGAAGCGAGTAATATGCCTGCACTTTGTCATGGAATACTTTCACGTCCTTGTGACCTTCGTCATATAATTTTACCTCGCGTTTTTGCATGCATTTGCTTCCTTTGCTCAAAAGGCGCAAATCAGCCGCAATCTTCTTCTGACCTTCGTGACGACGACATTCGTTCAACGGCTCAGCCATGAAATCGTCATAGCTGGCTGCAATCTCATTCATCCAGACAGCAGCTATTTCTGCCCAACGAAGCAAATTTTCTGCGTCCAGTTGATTCACAGCGCTGATACCGGTCATTACGCTTGTGCCGTTCGTAGTGCTGAGGCCTTCACGAATATGGATCTCTAGTGGTTTTAGACCACATTCTTTCATCACATCTTTGGTCTCACGCCATTCGCCGCGATAATGCACTTTTCCTTCGCCTATCAAGCACAGCGCAATATGCGCAAGTTGTACTAGGTCGCCACTGGCACCAACGCTACCATGCTTCGGAATAAACGGATGAATACCGCGATTGATAAATTCTGTCAGCAGTTCCACTATCTCCGGATGAACTCCGCTCTTCGCCTGTAGGAACGAGCCTAAGCGCGCGAGCATACCCGCGCGTACAAAAAAATCGTCGAGTGGTTCGCCTGCACCGGTAGAGTGGGAGCGAATGATGTTGTATTGCAGCGCGCGAAGGTTCTCATCGTCTACGCGCCATTGGGCCATCGGACCAAAGCCCGTATTGATACCATAGATAATTTTGTCCTTGGAGAAATCTTCCAAGAACGCATAACAATCCCGCACAGCTTTCATCGTCGCCTCGTCTATCTCGAGGCGCGCATTACGGTACAAGATGTCGTGCACCAAGTCTAAATCCAGTTTCATATTTCTGATTTTAATTCTTCTTCTAAGTCTTCCATTCTGCGGTAGTCTTCTACCAGTTCAGGCGTGAGGATTGTTCGTCCGAATCCGCCATCGCAATAGATGGTCTGCATCGTCACTTTCCGCATCAGGTCGGAGAATAGCGCTACGCACACATCCGCACAATCGTCTGCGCTCGCGCTTCCGAGTGGCGACAGTTGGTCAGAGTAGCGATAGAAGAAATCGATCTCTTTCCATTGTCCGCCTGCTTTTGTACGCGTAGGCGATTGGCTGACAATGTTAATGCGCACTTTCTTCTTTTGACCGTAGATGGCACCCAGTTGGCGGGCGATACTCTCCAATAATGCTTTTGCATCGCCCATATCGTTGTAGCCGAGGAAGTAGCGCTCCGAAGCGATATACGATAGAGCCACTACACTTGCACCTTCGGCCAATGCATCTTGCTCCATCGCAGTACGAATTATCTTGTGCAGACTCATGGCACTAATATCCAAGGTCTGCTTGTAGTATTCGTAGTTGATGTCTTCGTAATTCTTATGGCGACGCAGATTAACACTCTGCGCAACGCCGTGTAGCACAAAATCAATCTTACCTCCTGTTTGTGCTTGAGCTTGTTGCCAAAGCGCAGCCAGTTCCTCTGTCTTAGTGGCATCGCAGGCTATTAGAGGCATTTGATGTACTTCTGCCAATTGGCTAATTGTTCCAAGTTGTATAGCAGCAGAAGTATTGCTCAATACAATCTGCGCTCCTTCTGCTTGGCAACGCAACGCAATATGCCATGCCAAAGAACGCTCATCCAGCGCACCGAAGATAACACCTCTTTTTCCTGCTAATAGTTGGTTCATTTATATAAAATATAAAAATCGGGCGCAAAAGTACTGCTTTTTTTTGACATATGCAATACTTTGCGCTCTTTTTTTATATATTCCGTCAATTTTTCTGCTAATAGCTCTCTTCTGAGTTCGGAAAACTGCTATCTTTGACTACATTGATGTAATTTTCAACGGCCTGCTGAATATTTTCTGCCAGGTTGGCAAAATGGCGGAGAAACTTAGGTTTGAAGCCTTTGTTCATGCCTAGCATATCATGCAGAACCAATACTTGTCCATCACATTTGTTGCCCGCTCCAATACCAATAACCGGACAACTGACAGCTTTGGTCACGCGTTCTGCCAAGGCAGCAGGGATTTTTTCTAATACGATAGAGAAACAGCCTGCTTCATCCAGAAGCTTGGCGTCATGCAGCAGTTTTTCTGCTTCTGCCTCTTCTTTGGCACGCAGTCCATAACCGCCGAACTGGTTGACACTCTGCGGAGTAAGTCCCAGATGACCCATTACGGGCACACCCGATTGAATCATATGACGAATGGCCGGTAAAATTTCTTCGCCACCTTCCAGTTTGACTGCATCGCAACCGCTCTCTTTCAGTATCTTAATGGCATTGCGCACTGCCTCTTCTTCGCTGACCTGATAACTGCCGAAAGGCATGTCGCATACCACTAATGAATGCTCCGCAGCGCGAACTACACCTTTGGTAAGGAAAATCATCTCGTCCACCGTGATTGGCAGCGTATATTGGTTTCCACACACAATGTTGCTTGCACTATCACCTACGAGGAGTATCTCAATTCCTGCTTCGTCTACTAGGCGCGCAAGAGTATAATCGTAACTCGTCAGCATAGCAATCTTCTCTCCGGAAGCCTTCATCTGGCGCAGTTTGGCCGTCGTCATACGGCTGTTTTGTACATGAACACTCATAGTTGTGTCTTCTGTTTTGTGAAAAAAGTGCGCAAAAGTAGTACTTTTTTTTGATATGTGCAAAAAAAGTTGTAATTTTGCAACCAAATTTAACAAAAAGATGAAAAGAAATGCATCTATATTCTTGGCATTGACTACCTTGTTATTGCTTCTTCTTGGCTTAGATGTCTGTAGTGGTAGTATCTGGATTTGGCCGTTCGACAATCTCAGTCCTATGTCTGAGCAGATCCTCTATTCCATTCGATGGCCCAAGGCGGTTACTGCTATTCTTGCTGGTTCCGCATTATCAGTCTCTGGCCTGATGATGCAAACTCTTTTCCGAAATCCGCTTGCTGGCCCTTATACACTTGGCGTGTCGTCTGGAGCTAGTTTGGGTGTTGCATTTCTAACGATGTGTTCCACGCTTATCGCACTACCGTTTTTCAAAACAGGACTTAACTTCCTGCTGCCGGTCGCAGCATGTATTGGCGCTTCGCTGGTATTGCTGTTAGTTCTGGCAGTTAGTCGTCGCGTCAAAAGTAATGTCAGCCTGCTTATTGTCGGTTTGATGTTTGGTTCTATTGCAGGCGCATTAGTCAGTCTGCTGCAGAATTTCGCAAATCCGGATGCACTCAAACTTTTTATCGTTTGGACGCTGGGTTCGCTCAGTAGCGTCAGTTGGAGTGATATGCAAATCTTGCTGCCAATTTTGTTGATTGGTATTTTGTTAGTGCTCTGTGTCTTAAAACCGTTGAATGGTCTTATGCTGGGCGAAGACTACGCACGCGGATTAGGTATCAATGTTCCACGCACGCGTCTTCTCATAGTCTTAGCTACGGGATTGCTCGCAGGCGGAGTTACTGCTTTTTGCGGACCGATTGCCTTCATCGGAGTTGCTGTTCCGCACATCGCTCGCGGACTTTTCCGTTCGTCTAACCATCGCATCACATTGCCTGCGTCCGCTCTGATTGGCGCATGTCTGCTCTTGTTGTGCGATGTGCTTTGTTCGCTCTTTACTTATCCGTTACCGATATCTACCGTCAGCGCTTTGTTTGGAGCGCCGATGATTATCTGGATAATCTTAAAAAACAAATAATTTGCCATGAAACGAATAGCGCTCATACTTGGTGCTTTATGGTTTGTGACGAATGTTCGGGCATACGTCAATCCCATTTTGCCGTACGATTATTCCGATCCGGATGTAACACAAGTTGGACCGGATATGTATATGACATATAGCACGTTTGCCTCTACACCGGGTTTGCAGATTCTCCAATCCCGTGATGGTGTCAATTGGCAGATTGTGGATGCTGTTTTGCCGGATACCATTCCCGGGTATGGTCATTTGGATGCATGTCCTGCTGGTTGTGGTGTTTGGGCTCCTTCTATCCGTTATTATGACGGACGGTTCTATATTTTTTACGGAGATCCAGATATAGGTATTTTTTGTATCCGTTCCGAGAGAACCAAAGCCATTCCATGTCAGTGGGAACCTGCGGTGCTGGTCAAACGTGGCAAAGGACTGATCGACCCATGTCCATTATGGGATTCAGATGGACGAGTCTATTTGGTTCATGCTTTTGCGGGAAGTCGAGCAGGAATCAAATCGCTTCTGGCCGTTTGCGAACTTACTCCGGATGCGTTAAGTGTCTTGCATGAGGACAAAATTATTTTTGATGGCCACTCGGATAATCCTACATGCGAAGGTCCAAAGTTCTACAAGCAAGACAATTGGTATTATGTCTTTTGTCCTGCTGGAGGCGTCAAAACTGGTTGGCAACTTTGTCTGCGTAGTCGTTCGCCATATGGGCCATACGAAGTCAAGAGAGTGTTAGAGCAGGGTAGTACTTCTGTTAATGGCCCTCATCAGGGAGCGTGGATTTTGGATAAATTCTACCATTTCCAAGATGTGGGAGCAGCAGGCCGTATTGTTCACCTGCAACCTATCCGTTGGAAAAATGCATGGCCGGTTATCGGAGAAAACGGAGAACCGGTCCTTTCTACTGACCGTAAGAAAGAAAAGTCGGAAGTCAACTATGCGCATATCCCTTCTTCGGATGAATTTAATACGGCCGAGATAGCGCCTTTCTGGCAGTGGAGTGGCAATCGCAAGGCGCAATTTGCCGCATGTCATGCAGATGATTCCTATCTGCGTCTCTTTACGTACCCGGCCGATGATGTGCAGACTGCGCCCAACTTATTGTTGCGCAAGATTCCTGCAGGCACGGCTTTCCAAGTAGAAGCACGCTTGAGGTTCACGCCTTTGGCGAAAAACAAAGAGCACGAACAGGCAGGTCTTATCATCTTTGGCCGTCAGAGTCGCACTCTTCCCGTTCCCGGTGACGGACAATGGTGGCTCGTTAGAGTCATCGTGTCTGAGACCCATCTCTGTCGCCTATACCTTTCACGTGATGGCCGAGTATGGGAAATGCAAGGAGAAGCATTTCAAATGGTTCCCGGAGAATGGGTTGGCGCTAAGATTGGCTTCTATGCGACACGCGATAGACAGCCAATCAACGATTCGGGTTTTCTGGATGTAGATTGGTGCAAACTAGTGCCAATTCAGTTGTAATTTTACCCTGTCAAAAAACGCACTTTATAAAAACTGAGCGCAGGCCTTATTTTTCCTGCGCTCAGAAGTCGTTTTTGGTTGTTTTATTACCGAGA
>DBVU01000024.1:0-161 GCA_002308195.1 Bacteroidales bacterium UBA1256 | reverse complement strand
GCTCTCTTCACAGGACGAGCACCAAATTGTGGATCATAGCCTTCTTTCGCAATATAGTCAATCGCATCGTCTGTGACGCGTAGGTCAATACCGTTGTGTTCCAGCATCTTGTGTACTTGACTGATTTGCAGACTGACAATATCACGAATCTGTTTCTCATT
>DBVU01000077.1:50286-50468 GCA_002308195.1 Bacteroidales bacterium UBA1256 | reverse complement strand
CCCTGCCGCTATTTGCTGCAGCACAAATAGTACAACCTGTCAAATGGAGTGGGGAAACCGTTGGCGATAGTGTGCGATTGACCGCCACTATTCAAAGCGGTTGGCACATGACCCTAATCTCCATCGGCGATGAGGAAATAGGCGAAGAAATCTACGAGAGCCCCTACACGCTTACTCTGGCC
>DBVU01000077.1:38141-50275 GCA_002308195.1 Bacteroidales bacterium UBA1256 | reverse complement strand
AATGCTTGCGACGATAAGATGTGTACTGCGCCCGAAGTGTGGGAATATTCATCATTAAGCGCTGAAAGCGCGTCATCATTAAGCGACGCGTCACCATTGAGTTCGGCTAACGAACGCTCATTATGGATAATCTTCCTTATGGGAATATTAGGAGGCCTGCTAGCTATCTTTACGCCTTGCGTGTGGCCGATTATTCCTATGACCGTTTCCTTCTTCCTCAAGAAAGGCGGCGGACTGAAGGATGCCGTTCTTTATGGGCTGAGTATTGTTATCTTGTATGTCGGTTTAGGCCTACTGGTCACGCTTCTCTTTGGTGCATCGGCACTTAATGACCTCAGTACCAACGCAATAGTTAATATTTTCTTCTTCCTGTTGTTGGTGGTCTTTGCGCTTTCGTTCTTTGGATTGTTCGAAATCACATTGCCGGATAGTTGGTCCACGGCCTTGGATAACAAAGCCCGCAGCACGGGCGGTTTCCTCAGTATTCTGCTCATGGCGTTTACGTTGGTGATTGTCAGTTTCTCATGTACGGGACCGATTATCGGCACGCTGTTAGTAGAAGCAGCTGGCAAGTCTTTATTGGCTCCTGCGATGGGAATGTTGGGATTTGCTATTGCTCTCGCTTTGCCGTTCTCGCTGTTTGCCATGTTCCCACAATGGCTCAAGAGTGCGCCTAAGTCTGGAGATTGGATGACTGCTTTCAAAGTTGTCTTGGCCTTCCTTGAATTAGCTCTCTCGCTCAAATTCCTCTCGGTGGCAGATCTGGCGTACGGTTGGGGAATACTGCCGCGTTGGCTCTTCATTGCCATCTGGATTGCGTGTTTCCTCGGCATTGGCATCTATCTCTTGTGGAATATCCGCAAGGTCTCGCTGACCCGCAAAATCATTCGCCTCATTTGCATCATTCCGTCATTAGTCTTTGCTTGTTATCTTGTCCCGGGTTTATGGGGCGCACCGGTCAAAGCTATCTCTGCCTTTGCTCCGCCTATGGAGATTGAGGGGCGCGAGGTGTTTAATGATTACGAAGAAGGCATGGCCTATGCGCGTCAAGAAGGAAAACCCGTTATCATTGATTTTACAGGCTATGGATGCGTCAACTGCCGTAAGATGGAAGCATATGTGCTGGATAACGACTCCGTCAAAGCACGTCTGCAAAATTATGTCTTCATAGAACTCTTCGTAGATGACAAACGTAATGGAGTAGGTGATAAAAACTCTGCCATCCAACGCGAACAATTTGGCGCGAACGCTCAACCGTTCTATGTCCAACTGGACCCATTTGGCAACCAAATTGCAGAACCAATGGCCTTCACCACCGACCCGATAGAGTTTATTAATTGGCTAATATACTAAATTTATGATAAATCGCAAATCTCCCATTACCAATCACAAATCGTATGATACCAAGCGTCCACCGGAGAAAGAGATGATCTTCGGTATCCGTGCTGTGATGGAAGCTATCGATGCAGGAAAGGTGCTTGACAAAGTGCTTATCCGCCGCGATATGTCCTCTTCTATCGGCAGAGAACTGCTACAGAAACTCGAAGGAACAGGCACGCAAGTTCAACGTGTGCCGCTGGAGAAACTGAATCAGTTCACCGACAAAAACCACCAAGGCGTTATCGCTTTCCTCAGTCCTATCGAGTTCACTCCATTGGATAGTCTTGTACAATCGCTTTACGATGAAGGCAAAACGCCACTCCTGATGCTCTTGGACGGAGTCACAGACGTACGTAATTTCGGCGCCATCGCCCGTACTTGCGTATGCGCAGGCGTACATGCACTTATTATAGGAACACGTGGTAGCGCTGCCATCAACGGCGATGCGGTCAAAGCCTCTGCCGGCGCACTCCATACTTTGCCTATCTGCAAAGTGGAAAATCTGCAAAATGCGCTTCAATATCTCCGCGATAGTGGTCTCCGCATCGTAGCAGCCACCGAACATACCGACCGCAATTACACCGAAGTAGATCTGACTGTTCCTACTTGTATCGTCATGGGCTCCGAGGAAAAGGGCATCTACGAAGAAAACCTCAAACTCTGCACCGACCAAGTGCGTCTGCCTATGACGGGCGTTATTGAGTCGCTCAATGTCTCTGTCGCTGCGGGAGTCTTTATCTACGAAGCCGTTCGCCAACGTGGACTATGACCGTTTTATACGAAGATAATCATATTATTGCTGTCAACAAGACTTGCAACGAAATCGTGCAAGGCGACAAGACAGGCGACACTCCGCTTTCGGAAATCGTCAAGGCGTATATCAAGGAGAAATACAACAAGCCAGGCGAGGTCTTTCTTGGCGTAACCCATCGTCTCGACAGACCCACGAGTGGAGTAGTCCTCTTTGCACGAACTAGCAAAGCGCTGACACGTCTTAACGCGATGTTCCAGAGCCACGAGCAAATCCGCAAAACCTATTGGGCTATCGTCCAGGGCGTTCCTAAACAAACGGAAGCACGCCTCGAGAACTGGCTTACGCGCAACGAACAACTCAACAAATCGTTCATTGCCAAGCCTAACGCCAAAGAAGCCAAGCAGGCAATACTGACCTACAAAACGCTCGCAACCGGAGAACACTATACGCTCTTGGAAATCAATCTTGAGACCGGTCGTCATCACCAGATTCGCTGCCAATTGGCGGCTATTGGTTGCCCGGTCAAAGGAGACCTCAAATATGGTGCTAAGCGCTCCAATCCGGACGGAGGCATCTGTCTCCATGCGCGACAAATTGAATTTATTCACCCTGTTAGCAAACAACCTATATGTATCACAGCTCCTATTCCGGAAGACTCCTTGTGGCAGCAACTCTCTGCCTCTGTTCGCTAATTGCCTCTGCGGGCTTACTGCCTGATACTATCGTTGCTTTCCCGGGTGCAGAAGGTTTCGGTAAATACACCTCCGGTGGACGTGGCGGTAAGGTCGTATATGTTACGACGCTGGCTGATGACGCAGACGGCGTAACAGAAGGCTCGTTGCGTTGGGCAATGAAGCAGTATCCGGGTGAACCATTGACCGTTTGCTTTGCAGTGACAGGTGAGATACGGCTGGTCAAGGATCTGCGCATCAATCGCAAGAACTACACGCTGGCAGGACAAACAGCTCCGGGCGTGGGCATTGTTATCACGCATAACAAAGTGAACTGCGGAGGATCAGAGAACTTCATCATCCGCAATCTACGCTTCCGTATAGGACAGTACAGTACCGATTCGGTCGTCCTTACACAAAATGCGTTCGGTGCAGAGAACTGCAGTAATTATATCATTGATCACTGTGAGTTTGGTTGGTCAACGGAGGAAAATATGAATACCTACGACAGCCATTTTATCACAGTCCAATATTGCATTGTGCATGAAGGTTTGAATAAATCCAAGCATCCTAAAGCTCCTCGTGGCTATGGTTGCCAATGGGGTGGCTCACCTGCTACGTATCACCACAACCTATTGGTCAACAACAACAAACGTTCTTGCCGCTTCAATGGCGCACAGAGCAATGACTACGTAGTGTACCTCGACTATATCAACAATGTCAACTATAATTTTGAGGGTGGCAGTAATGGTTGCTATGGAGGCGAGAATACTGCTAAACTGGATAGCGGAGAATACAATGGATTGAACTCCGTCCACGAGTGCAATTTCGTTAACAACTACTATAAGGTTGGCCCTAATACCACAAATACAAAATTGTTTGTGTCGGTTGAGAAAAACCGTAGTGGTGCCACCAGTTGGGGACCAAGCAAATGGTATTTCAGTGGCAATATATTCGATGGAGTGGCCTCCGCAACCGCAGACAACTGGTCGGCTGTCAATATAAAAGGTTATACTAAGGACGAGAGCCGTGTAGATACGCTTATTCGCCCTGCTACTCCTTGGTGGCGCTGGACCGAGGACTCAGTCTACGGTCGCTACGATTTCGATAAATACGCTTATGCCGCAGAAACCTACGAGACAGCAGAAGAGGCCTATGCCACTGTGCTGAATGAAGTAGGCTGCATGCCGCACGACCACGTAGGAAACCGCCTTATCCGGGACACTCGCGATGGCACACACACCTATGCGGGATCTGTAGTTGGAAAGAAGGGCATTATTGACCTCGAGACAGATGCAGAAGGATTCTACGATTATACGGTAGTGGCACCGCTGACTGATACCGACCTTGATGGCATGCCTGATGAATGGGAACTGGTCAACGGTTGCGACCCCAACACACCGGATAATAACGTGCGCCACGAGAGCGGTTATACGATGTTGGAAATGTATCTCGACTACGCTATCACGCATAAAGAACCGATGGACGATGGCTACCAAGAGACACAATCCATTCAAAACACCGAATATCGTATACGGAGTAAAAAAATAATCCGCGATGGACATCTGTATATCCAACGCGGAGATAAGGTGTATACCGTGACCGGTTCTTACATTGGCAAGTAAATCACTTGCTTGGTACTATACCATTCACCGGAGAAGAATTGACTGCATGGGGTAACCTCTGCAGTTTTTATATACGGTGCTAGTTCTGCCTTCAGGTCACCGCCCTTGAGCACAACAATTCCATTAGGAACAGCATTGTGCTGCTTGGTCGAGATATTCTTTCTCACCAGTTTGACTAAGTCGGGTAGTGGCATTACCGCACGGCTAACCACAAAATCAAATTTCTGCTTCTCTTCTTCAGCACGCTCTTGTTTGCATACCACGTTCTGCAGTCCGAGCGCCTGAGCCACTTCTGTAGCTACCTTGATTTTCTTTCCTATCGAATCAATCAGTAGAAATTGGCACTCAGGAAAGAGGATAGCCAACGGTATACCGGGAAAACCGCCGCCTGTGCCAATGTCCATAATCGTGCTATTTGGCTGGAAAGGTATTACCTTAGCAATGGCCAACGAGTGCAAAACATGATGCTCGTACAAGTTATCTATATCTTTGCGCGAGATGACGTTTATCTTGCTATTCCAGTCTCTATACAGCGCGTCAAGCTGAGCGAATTGCTCAGCCTGACGTTCCGTTAGTTTGAAGTAATCAGAAATGATATTCATGATTAATCAGCCAGATTGGTGAATACGTTTTGTACATCTTCATCTTCCTCAATCTTATCGATGAGTTTCTGTACCGATTCACGTTGTTCTTCTGGCAATTGTTTGGTGTCGTTAGGAATACGAACAAACTCACAGGATTGAATCTCAAAGCCATTTTCCTCCAGATATTTCTGCATGTTAATGGCTTCGTTGAAGTCCGAGTAGATCACGATGGTGTTCTCTTCCTCATCTACACCGAGTTCCTCTACACCAAAATCAATCAATTCCAACTCCAGTTCATCCAAATCGATGCCATCCTTCATTGTTACAGTGAAGCATGCTTTGCGGTCGAACAAGAACTGTAGCGAGCCTTGGGTGCCTAGCGTACCACCGAATTTGGTGAAGTAGGAGCGGATATTGGCTACTGTACGCATGTGGTTGTCAGTCGCCGTTTCCACAAAGATAGCTATGCCGTGTGGACCGTATCCTTCGTAATTGATTTCCTTGTATCCCTCAGACGATTTATCGGTCGCTTTCTTAATGGCGCGATCAATATTGTCCTTTGGCATGTTCTCGCGCTTACACTGCTGAATCAGCGTACGCAGACGAGGATTAGAATCAGGATCGGCACCGCCCTCACGAGCAGCAATAGTGATTTCTTTTCCCAGTTTGGTAAATGTGCGGGACATATGTCCCCATCTTTTCAGTTTAGTTGCTTTGCGATATTCAAATGCGCGTCCCATAAAATATATGTTTTGTTATTAATGACTTATTGGGCAGGTTGAGGATCTGCGTGGTCAAGAACGGTCTCGTAGTGTACTTCCTCGAAGCTGATCTTGAACTCTACACGACGGTTCTTAGCACGGCCAGCCTTTGTCTTGTTGTCGGCAATAGGCACTTCCATTCCATAACCATGTGCGCTTAGACGATCCTCAGGCACGCCTTGGCTGATCAAGTACTTCATTACGGAGTTAGCACGTTGCTCAGACAGTTTCTTATTCAGTTCTGCCTTACCTACGTTGTCTGTGTGACCTTGAACCTCAACGATATAATTGCCGTTCTCAACAAAGATTGCTGCAATTTGGTTCAACAGAGGGAAGGATTTCTTCTTGATAGCTGCCTTACCGGTCTCAAACTCGATACCTTGCATTGCCTTTTGCAGCAATTGACGTACTTCGCGTTTTACTTCCGGACAACCCTTGTTCTCCTTCACACCTGCTACCATCGGACATTCATCCAGATAATCAGGTACACCGTCACCATCGCTATCCAGTTCACAACCCTTAGCATCTACGTGACCGATGGCTTGCTCCGGAGTATTCGGACATTCATCGATATAATCTGGAACACCGTCCTTATCTGTATCAAGCGGGCAACCCAGCGAGTCTACTTGACCCCATGCAGCCTCTGGCGTGCCAGGACAAGCATCCTTATAGTCAGGTACTCCATCACCATCCAGATCCAACGGACAACCCTTCTGGTCAATCATGCCATAAGCAGCTTCCGGAGTATTCGGACATTCATCCAGATAATCAGGTACTCCATCACCATCGGTGTCCAACGGACAACCAACCGAGTCAACCTTGCCCCAAGCGGCTTCCGGAGTATTCGGACATTCGTCACGATAGTCTTCTATGCCATCACCGTCGGTATCCAACATACAACCTACCGAGTCAACAAACCCGATAGCAGCTGCAGGCGTTCCCAGACAGTGGTCGAGATAATCAGGTACACCGTCATGGTCCTCATCCAACGGACAACCAACAGAGTCAACCAATACGCCACGCGGAGTATCCGGACACAGATCCAGTTTGTCCCATACACCATCTTTATCTTTATCCTTGCGGTTGCTACCCCAACAGATAGAGAAGCCAAGAGCGATGTTGAACATCTTCATCTTGTCTGGAATAACATATTTCTGTTGACCATTGATATTGGCTGCCGCATACGATGTTGGCATGTAGTCCATTGTCAGGGTCATGTTGACTCCGTCGTATGGCATCAAGCTGATACCCGCACCGATATTGCTGAATTTACCATTGTCCATGAAGGAGTAGGAGGCTGCAATATTGAACCAGTTAACAGGTCTAAAAGCTACACCCAGCGTGATTTCCTCGTACAGACGAGCGTTGTACAGACGTGTAGCCGAAACGATGCCCACACCAATTCTGTTCTCCCAGAAATTAGCATCGAAGCCAATATTCAGGCGAGCGGATGGCATCTTAACCGGGCATTTTCCGTTGTCATATAGGCGGAAACCTTCAACCAATCCCATCAGGTTCGATTTAACGGTATCGGCCAAACGGTTACCATCAAATTTGCCGTCATCATCCACATAGTCGTTGTAGTCAAATTCTCCTACGCCCGTGAAGGTGGTATCTATTGTGCAATTCAGTTTCTTGCCTTTGTACCAATAGATGAATCCAAGGTCGGTCAGAGCTGCAGAGATCTGCAGATTCTCAATAGGCTTATAAGTAAAACCGAAGTCGATGGCAGCACCAATACCCGAAGGAGTCAACATCGAACCAATGTTAGTGTAGTCGATGAAGTCTTCTGTCTTATAGTCGGCAGCCTTGATATCATTTACTACATCTTCTACGGTTCTGTTGTTCATCGGAGGCAGTTTGGCAAAACTAACCGGACCTGCTACGTCGAGATAAGCATTGCCAAGCAACTCCCATTCTTCGATGCTGGCATTGATGGCTAGATTCTTACTGTTGAATCCTGCATAGAACTGACCAAACAGCAATTTGAACTTACCACCGATGGTCCATTGGTCATTCAGTTGGTGACTATAACCTCCAGACACTTCTGTATAAGCCGTTGCGCCAAGGCCAAGACCGCCCAATCCAAAGTAGTTCTTTCCGCCGTCCAGGTCCTTCATGCCACCATCTAGCAAGAAAGTGAACATCGATTTAGGCAGAGTAACGCCCATCGAGATGCGCTCATTCACACCAACGGTCACATAACCTACATCGTTAACGCGGAAACCAAAGTTGAACAAACCTAGGTTTATGTCACCATTAATATAGGTCATGGTGCGGAATTGCTTCAGGAATTTCTGCTTGTCTGCATCCGGATGGAGCGGGGTAATGGTCTTACCTGTCACTGGGTCAACATAGAATATGTCGCTCATTGTCAGCGAGTTATTACCAAAACTCATGTTCATCCATCCCAGCGGGCTAAAGTTAACAAAACCATTGCTAACCGGCTGGAATGCAGGGTTAATAGTGTGACGCATAGGGGCATTCTCAAGGAAGTAGAGAGTGTTTACCTGTTGTGCGCTCACAACGGTACTAATCGTCAGGAGAATAGTTGCTCCGAGTGTAATTCTTTTCAAAAATGTTGTCATAGCTCTGTTCTCCTATTTATTCGTTATTTCCTTTTCCGTCCAAATTGAGGAACGCATCCACATTAGCAGCAACGCCCAGTTGGATCTTCAGACCCGATACATTGCGTACGTTCACCCACTTGTTGTCTCTGAACGACTGACTGTTTGTGTTCAGCGTTGCAGTGTAGACGAACTTGGTAGCTTGCGTAATCTTGTTGAACTGTTCTGCCGACAGATTCATCCAGATTACAGTACTTGTCGGTACTTGTTGACCGCTTATCACACTTACGTTTCCGCCAGTCTCAACATTCTCTGCGGCCTTGATGTAAACCGAATCAGAAGCCGTCTTGCCTTCTTCTGTGATATCAAGACCACTTAGGTCGATTGGAGTGCCACTGTCGTCCAAGAACGCAAATTTCAAGCGGACATCCAGAGGAATCGTATTGTCTATCTTCAGACGCAGTTTTACGTTGCTTGCACCGATTGAGTCGATGAAATCGGTCTTCGCGGTCAGCGAATCAAGCGATACGCCTGCCCAGTTGATAGATGTGGTATCCGTGTAATCCACTTTCATGCCTTCCATAAACTGGAACGGTACTGTGGTTGTGATGTCTGTGTGGATAATGGTGTTGTCTGTCAGACGATGTTGTTGCGTGTAACGGCCGTCCGGACGAATCGTCAAGTAGTAATCCCAGTGTACGTAGTCTGGACGAATGAGGAACAGTTGATCCAGATTACCTTTATCCGGTTCTTCATTTAGATAGAACTCGTTGGTAACGGTCTCTTCGTACGGAGCCGTAATCGGGAGGTCGTTGTAGAACGGATAGATGACAGTTTTCTGGGTGCCTGCCTCGTTGAAGGTAGCATCGCGTCTGTCGCCGGATTCAGTCTCAACGTATATCGAGTTAACATTAACCATCAGCGGAGCAGCTACGGCACAAGTGATAGCTAAGTCAATACGTGGTTTTGCCAGTGCCAGTTGTACATTCTTCAGTTGATTCCATGCGGGCCATTCTACACCGATAGTATCTGTCTCTACGTCAATCATCAGGTTGCTTGGCTCAAAATAGCCATATAGGGCTTTGTATTCCAAGAAGTCGATGATAAATTGATATTGGAATGCGGAAGTGCTGCTAATGGTAATGTCGCTGCTTGGTTTAAGATAGAACTTGAAGTCAAAAGCCAAGTCCGTTACTGCGTTGGCCGTTGCTTCGGTTAAGTTGCTAAAGGTCTCTTTGACCACTTTCATCAGATAAACGTCAAAATTGTCTATCTCAATAGGTATCTCTGCGCCAAAACCTTGTGTGCGGAAACCTTCTACCTCAAACGCATAGTCGGCGCTCTTTGGAGTATTCCCAGCCACCTCAAAGAATCCTTGTGTTCTTGCGCTTGGAGCAATACTCTCGTTACGGTTCGAACCTGGCAGCACGATTTCTACCTTTTGGATATCTTCTTTCGCGATAGTCAAGTCCTTGAGCGTAATCTTGGAGATGAAGTTAGCGGCACTAATCGTCATCTTGTCTAGACGCTCGTTAGTCATATCGTTGTTAATTCCAGTCAGGTGCATCACGAGCGGGAAAGTAATAACCGTTGTCGCTCCGCCAGGAATAACGGTTCCGGAGTACTGGTCGCTGATTTTGAACTCCTGATTGACGTTCTGCATGTAGTTCTTCAGGTCAATAGGGTGGTAACTCTTATCATTTGTCTTGACAAAACGGTAGAACAAAACGCCTTTGTCTACACCGTTGCCACCATCGGCTCTAGAACCGGTACCAACTTGGATGTCTTCTACCATCTTGCCGTCTCCGAAGAAGTCTCCGAGAGTGGCACTAGCTGTGGCTACTGGAATAGCGACACCCATTTGAACTTCTGCAGTCGGATCAATGTTGTCTAAGTCAATCTTTGACTTACAACCGAGCAATAGACTGCTACTCAATGTGAGCACTACGATTGTGCGTAAGGGATTGAATTTCATTGTATTACAAAATATTATTAGTTGTCTTCTTGCGAGCGCGCACGATACATGCGCACAAAATCGGCTGCAAAGTTACAACAAAAATTTGGAATGTGCAATATTTTTAGTAAAAAAATATCGTCTGTGCTTGTACAAGCGTATTTTTTTGCTAAAAAGATTGACGTTCGCTCGAAGGTGCGAACGTACTTTCGGAGGGAACCCACCCCGTAGGGGAAGGGGCGTGCCGAAATTACAACAATTTTGAAAACTCTATTACTAAGTAAACACGAGACTTTACCGAGACAATCACGAGACATTACCGAGCGCACTATCTCCCGTTTTCGCGAGTTTTCTATCTCAACAAGTATATTTTTTCGGTGGCACGAGTAATGGCTGTGTAGAGCCAACGGAGATATTCGTAGCGTTCTTCCTTACCTAAACCGCTAATCCATTCTTCTCCTAAACCATTGTCAATATATACGTGTTTCCATTGTCCGCCTTGCGCTTTATGGCAAGTCACGGCATATGCAAAACGGATTTGCAAGGCATTATAATACGGTGATTCATAGATTTTCTTCACCAGTTCTTTCCTGTTTCGTATCTCCGGATAATCTTCCGCTATGCGGGCAAAAAGTTCTTTCTGCAGGGCATAATTGGCTTCCGGACTATCGGTCGTCAGTGTATCTAGCCAAACTAGTGCATCTATCTCCCAGTCGTAATCTACGGCTCTCAAACTAGCTTTCGCGAAATGGAAACCGTACATCTCATGATGATTGTGCAATCGCTTGATTTCCAGCATGTCACCATTGGCCAGGAATTCCAAATCCTTGTATTCTTGCGCCCAGAAATAGTTGTTTTTGCTCACCATCACTCGGTCTCCATTCGAGAGTTCATCTTCTTTCCAAAGAACTCGCGCACGAACACCTTGGTTATAGAGATTGGTCATTTTGTTGCTGCGTGTGATAATCAGCGTATCTTCAGCTCCAACATCGTGCCAACTTTGCTCCAGAGTCTCTATCACTTCTTCGCCTTTCAGCTGAATGATGTCCGAACCATTGTGCAGGATTGTAAGTTTCGAAGGCTCCAAATCCAGCGATGCCAAGTTTTCTCGCAATCTGGTCGCTTCGCGCAGAATACCCGAGTCCAATGCTTGTCGCGCCACTTGTTTCAATGCAAACCAACTGACATTCAGTCCGTAACCGCTCATGTGTTTCTCATCCAAAGCAGGACTTAGCATACTTCCTACTGGCGGCAATTGGGCATCATCGCCTAAAAGCAATAGACTGCATCCTTGCCCATTATAGACATACTTTACCAAATCGTCCAACAGGCACCCACTACCAAAATCACCATTATCTCGTTGACCGCTAAGCATAGATGCTTCATCCACGATGAATAAGGTCCGCGAATGACGATTGTCGCTTAGCGAAAATGCTTCCAGTCCCAGTTGATTTTGTCGGTAGATATATTTGTGAATTGTGTATGCCGCAGAACCGGAATATCTGCTCAGTACTTTGGCTGCGCGACCGGTTGGGGCTAGCAATACGCATGGCTGCTTCAGACTTTCTAATGCGCGGACTAAAGCGCTCACAACGCTTGTCTTGCCCGTTCCTGCATATCCACGAAGAATAAATGCCTTCTGTTCGTCACGCAATACGAGAAATCGCCCTAAGGCTTGCAGCAATAGCTCTTTCTCCTCGTTGGGTTCAAAAGGCAATTCCGCCCGAATACGTCCTATTATAAAGTCCTCAAGCAATTTTTTTTCCTCAAAAATTTGTGTATGTCAAAAAAAAGCAGTACTTTTGCCGCAGATTTTGAGATTTAGAGCAAGTCCTATA
>DBVU01000077.1:17834-38099 GCA_002308195.1 Bacteroidales bacterium UBA1256 | reverse complement strand
AGCAAGGGTAGGAGGTTGTAGCGGTGCGATGTAGTAAGCTTGCTCTTTTTTTATTCTATACGTTGACCGGATACATTGTATATCCGGCCTTGACGAATGATTAGAATTTGTCCGTTACGCAGAATCTTTCTGCTCTCAACTTCGTCTTTGACATTTCCAATCCCTTCAGCATACATTGTGTACGCTTTCCACGCATTAGGAATACCATAGCCATACTGATTGCGATCAGGATTATCTACGTGGTCAGAAGAAGCTATTATACGATCACGAATCTGCATCGCATTTTCGCTAGGCAGCGCAGACCATAAACTGGCTGCCAAACCTGCCAATAATGGAGTTGCAAAACTGGTTCCGTTACTTGTTACAATGGTGCCATTTGGCGCAACCAATGTCGCTCTGACACCCACAGCACACACTTCTGGTTTGATCCTACCATCGGCAGAAGGACCATAACTGGAGAAATCGCCAATACGGCCACTCGTACTTACCGCACCTACGGTCAAAACGCTATCTGCATCGGCAGGCGCGCTGATGGTATGCCATGAACCATCACCTTCATTACCGGCTGCTACGCATATCAGCATTCCTTTGCGTGCGGCAATGGTGGCTGCTTTGGAGACACGCGTAGATTTGCCGTCTAAGGATGTTTTTGGCAGATCCCAATTGTTGTTGTCAAACATAGAGTATCCCAGAGAAACTGAGAATATATTCACACCCAGCGAATCTGCTTTCTCAAATGCGGAAACCAGATTATCCATCTCCTTCGGACTCTCAGTCACGTCTTCCTCAGAACGCATCAAGTAGTATTGTGCTTTCGTTGCCGCACCATAAAAACCGCTCTGAATACCCGAAATGGCACTTAGACACTCTGTTCCATGAGTTCCTGTAGAACCATAGAAATCATCCGTATCATCGGTGAAATCAAAATGGCCTAACTCCAACTCGCTTTGACGAAAACAACCTACTGTATTGGCATCATAGAAACCGCCATCACAAACAGTCATCAGTATTCCTTGTCCTTCAAATCCGGCCTCATGGAGTGGAGGCAAATTGTACAAGTTTAGTTGTGCATCCGTCTGATTTGCAGTTGTTTGCTCTGCTATTTGCTGTACGCGCCATGGTGCAAACCATGGACGTGGAGAACTGTTGTCGCGTGTGATCTCAACGCTTTGCACAAACGACAATTGTGCTATTGTATCAGCGGTTTCTTCATCCATCAGCACTGTCGCACCATTAAACCAGCGACTGGTGTGACATAATTCCGCCCCTAAATGGCATATGCTATCCACATACGTCGCATCGACCGGATAATCGAGTTCATTGGTCGGAATATTCCATTTTGCGCGTTGCTCAATGGCTCTTGGCGACAATGCTGGATCGCCGGTCAATGGCTTATCGGTAAATGATACAAAATAGGCGTTTAATAATATTAGTAATGCAATCATATTGATTATTTTAATTCCAATTGTACGACATTTTCTACGTGCTGAGTATGCGGAAACATATCTACTGGCTGAATTTCCGTTACACGATATTTTGCATCTAGCAACTGCAAATCGCGTGCTTGTGTGGCAGGATTACAGCTTACATAGACTATACGTCTCGGTTCGGCTTTCAGTATTACGTTGACTACATCTTCATGCATTCCAGCGCGCGGAGGATCGGTTATGATAACATCTGGACGACCGTATTGTGCTACAAAATCGTCATTCAGTATATCTTTCATGTCTCCTGCGAAGAACAATGTATTTTCAATACCGTTAATTTTCGAATTTTCCTTTGCATCTTCAATCGCTTCGGGCACATACTCTATACCAATAACTTGTCTCGCTTGCCGCGCCACGAAATTGGCGATTGTACCTGTTCCTGTATATAAGTCATAAACCAGTTCATTGCCGGTCAAACAGGCCATACGGCGAGCTACTTTGTATAATTCGTATGCTTGCTCTGTATTGGTCTGATAGAATGATTTTGGTCCTACTTTGAACTGCAAATCTTCCATCTCTTCGAATATATGGTCTTGGCCAAAATAGACTTTGACTTCTTGGTCTCCAATGGTGTCATTGAATTTCAGATTCTCCACATAGAGTAGGGAAACAATCTCCGAAAATTCGTTGTGCAGCCATTCTAGTAATTGCAAACAATCATCATTGACTTTCTCTCCAAACGACACAATCAGCATCAGTTCTCCCTTGTGATTGTTTCGTATGATGAGAGTTCGCAACAGCCCTTCATGCTTATGCTCATTATAGAAAGTGATAGCGTGCGTGCGAGCGTACTCGCGTATTCCGTTGCGGATGCGGTTGTTAACCTCAGGCATCAGGTGACATTCTTCAATATCCAGCACTTTGTCGAAACAATTAGGAATGTGGAATCCTAGACCATAAGCGGTCAACTCTCCAATTCGCTCACTATCCAATGCCTGGAATTCCTCTGTAGGTAACCATTTTCGGTCAGAAAAGGTAAACTCCAGTTTGTTGCGATATTCGTAGATATGCTTACTGCCCAAAATCGGATTAATCTCAGGCAACTCAATCTTGCCAATGCGAGTCAAGTTGTCAACTATTTGTTGTTGTTTGTATTGCAATTGTGCCGAATAGGGCAGAATCTGCCATTTGCATCCACCGCATATGCCAAAATGCCGGCATTGCGCTTCACAACGCACTTCACTAGGACGAACAATGCGTACCACACGAGCCTCTTGGTAACTGTGTTTCTTCTTTGTGATTTGCAAATCAACTATATCGCCAGGCACACAGTTAGGAACAAACGTCACTAAGTCATTAATCCGTACGAGCGCTTTGCCTTCTGCAGCAACTCCGGTTATTTCAACATTCTCTATGAGAGGTAAATTCTTCTTTTTCATTAGTCTTGCAATAACCATCTAATAGAATAATGATATATGCGGTCGAAATCGCTGGTCGCTTCCAACGGGAATGCCCATACCAGGGTCCTGGATTGCTCATCCTCGCTTCGCCAACCGATAGCTGCATCGCAACGCATGTCTTCGTAATGGGCAATGCGTTTGGCGTTTGCTCCAAAAGGCTGAATCGCTTCCGGTGATGCGCAGAATAATTGTCGGTCGTTTGGCTCTAGTTCTACCTGATATATCACTTTATGATGCGCACATACGATACGTCCGGAGCGAGTGGCGTGCGTAGCACGGGGCGAGAAGTGTAGATACGAATGACTCCAAGCGGTGTCCAAAGCGCTTAATCTCTCGGCACTAATCAGTATCCGTCCGTTATGTGCTAAATAGTCTGTTACTTGTTGTTGAAGTGTGGAATCCAATGGCATCCGTTGTCTTCCGCATACTATATCTACTAGTTTGTAGGTGCTGTCAATCTGCGCTATACTACTGGTTGCACTTACATAACTAATACGATGATGCTGCAGAATACGGCCGTGAGATACGCTATAGTCATGCGTATTTCCTATCGTTATCTGGCCTGCGTGATCACGATAACAACTTCCCCAACCGCAATTATCATCATCCAGCCATTTGCTATCACGACGATAATCCCATTGCTGACCTATATAGGCACAGCTGATACGGTCCTCACAGGCATAACTACCGGGAACAATGCCTGCGTATGTGGAATCAGCAAACCACTCTGGTCCGTAAACATCACTGAATGCGTCAACAATCAGCACACAAGGCGAATCCTCTTTTTGACTGATATATGCGCTCACGATCGGACTAGGCAAACTCAAACCACCATCATTGCCGGCCACTACATAGCAGTTGTAACGTACTCCGTTTTTTAGCTCCAGTTTGGTCTCCGTCTTCTTATCAACTTGTTGTACGTTCCATTCGCCCTCGTCCTCTTGGACATAAACCATATAATAGGTCGGTTTTGCAGTCTTTTCCAACGAGTCTAATTGTGGAATCCAACGTAGTGTGCCGTCTCTACTGATAGATAATTGTTCGATGGGAAGAGGTTGAACGACAGCCGATTTACCATTCAGATAACGCAATATTCCTTTGTAGATCGCACGTACGGCTGTTTGCCGGAATTTTGGATCAAGGCCATAATACATATCTGCCATGTTCTTATGGCTCAATAGTTCTAGAATCAGACTGGGAACCACCGGTACTCTGGATTCACAGTAGTTGGCTTCTCTCAGTTGTCTGCGTGTCCAATCTGGTACAATGGCTTGTAGATCGTTGGTAATCTGCGTTTGTATCCAGTCTGCTAAGTTTCGATTAACCCTTTGCCGATCTCTACCATCTCCTAGCGCCTTTTTCCCATTGTCATCGTGTGCGGTGTAGATGCAAAGTGTGCCAATAATTGTACTATCATTCCCACTATCTACGCCGTCTGTATGTAAAGCCAAGCAGAGGTCAATTGGAACGCCCTTCCCTTGCTCGTCAGGATTTTTACTACTTCCTCCGGATAGATAATTCACCCAAAGTCCGCGGCATTTCATATCATCCTTATATTCATTGCCATCATACAGATCCCACAACCTAGATGGCACTCCTTTGCGTTTCATCCAGTAGCGAGCGCCTTCAGTCCAACGAGGCATGCCAGACATGCCTTCCTCTTCTTGGTCAATGCCGGCACGAGGGATATGCACTTCTGCACCTGCATTTTCTAGCATCTGCTTCAGCAGACGAACATACTCTTGACTATACAGATCCTCCACAGTAGTCCATAATGTTGCTCGCTGCCAAATCCATTGGTCACGTTCCTTGTTATAATACAGGCCATGACTTGGCCAAAGAGCAATATGCTTGTCTCTTAGGTCCTTGTGCTTGCTTGTGACCATAACACCTCGACCACAATCTGTTATCAGGCTGTCAATAGGGTAGTTCCCGCTCCATATTTCTATTGTGCCTTTGTCATTACCGAGAACCCACTGGCTAACACGTTTTTTTAGGTCCTCTACACTGGCTGGTGTCCAACTGACATCGCTGAGTATAGCATTGGTACGTATGATAACGTGTTCATCATCCACACGCACACTCTTGACACGGACAGTAGGAGACCATACGCGTGAAAACCCGGTATAAGCCATTAGCGAGTCACCCAAGACTCGCATATTAACCCCTGCCTGACTAGTGAGTGTGCCTAAAAGGCACAAGAGTATAAAAGAAAGATACTTCTTCACTTAAAAATCCTCGTCGCTCAAATCAGTTGTACTTTGACGATTCTTTTGGCTGGCTTCATTAAGCGAACGAACCAAATCATCGCGCATTTTCTCTTGATAGCTTTCAGCAATATCATAGTCTTTTGCGTCGTTTTCTTTGAAAACCACACGTACTTTGATGATTGCAACGCCACTTTGCAACTTCTCAATCAGTTCCGGAGTTACTTCGTAAGAAGTAATCGTTTTGAAATACGAGATAGTTGCCTTGCCATTTTTTGTGTTGAACTTCTCCTTTTGTACTTGCGAGCCTTTTACACGCGGCAAAGTGGTACGATCTCCATCTGCAAAGCGGATTAGAATACGCGAAGCATCGGTAAACTCGTTGTAATCATTCACATTGACAGTCCAAACGAGTAGAGTGGTGACATCTGCTCCATTTTGGCGTTCTTGATTGAAAGCCAACTGAGGTTTTAGATTTTTGGACGTGGTGTTGTCTACGTGAATAAACTTGCCATTAGCTGCCTGCATACCAATAGTAGCCAAGAGTGTTAACACACACACAATCAGTTTCTTGTTCATTGTTGATTGATTTAGTTGGTTGTAGATATAGTTGATTTGTTTATATTTCTTCGATTGACAGGACGAACACGATAACCTGCTGCTCGTAATTGTTCCAGCAATCCCTTTTCTCCTCCCAGATAAATGGCATTGAGCGTGATAAAACAGCCACCTTGAGTCAAATATGGTTTCAAGCGCTTTACCCATTGCTGATTTCGTTGGCAATAAACTTTGTAGTCTGAGTATGAAATACTGGTTTTATTGTCCGGTCCTTCTACTTGATAAGCTATATCCGCCAATCTGCCAGACAAATACATTTCTTTGATTGTTCGTTCTTGTTTTACTTCATTCTCCGGATATTCTATCACTTTGAGCAATTCCTTGCATTGCCAATGGAATGGTTCGCGATCAAAGAGCATATACATGGTTTCTCCGATATTATCCAATCCTTTGACTGGAATATCACGTTCTGCTGCTACTTGCTCGAAGAAACTTTCCATCGATTGTTGTTCATCGTAATGAAGCCATTGTTTCATCAGTTCAGCCCGAAATAGTTCTGTTAAATATGATGGTTTCATTCTGCACAATTTATCTAATCCGAGGCCTAAATTGATGCGAAGAGCATTATCTATGAGTTGATATTCGCTTTCGCTATAGAAATTACTCAATTTAACAGAGTCTGGGAGAATCGCCGCTTGGCGCAAAGCAGCAATCGCTTCGTAGTCTTGCATTGCAAATTCTGTAAGAACAAGATTACAGCGATTAAAGCATTTGAATACATTCGGGATAGTATCCAAGAACTGCATATTGACTAAACGATTAGTTGCAAGCACATACGATTTTTGCTTGCTCGATTGTCCGCTGATCTCATACAACAACTGAGCCTTCGTAGGCACGAGAGTCATTGAACAGAACAGAATAATCAATATGACTTTATATTGCTTCATTATTTGAATCGACTAATCAAATTATATGCTTGATAGATGCCCAATTCTCCTGCTTTGCTGAGATCTGCCAGGCCTTTTTCGTTTTCTCCAATAAAGACATATGTCAGCCCTCGATTGAAATAGGCCTCTGCAAAATCACTATCTAAAGAAATCGCACGAGAATAATGTTCTATCGCATCTTTCCACTCCCGCTGTGCGCATAGAATATTGGCCTTGTTATAATATGCAAACGAAAAGTCCGGTTGCAAACGCAGCACTTGGTCGTAATCGCGCAACATAATATCAAAGTCCATATTCTTGGTTGTTTCCTGTTCGCCTGTAGCACGTTGGTATTCCAGCAAACGATAACGCCAGTTAGCACGGCAGAAATAGATAATAGGTTCAAACGACTTATCGGCCAATTGTGCAGCTCGCGTGCAATCGTCTATGGCACTGGTGTAATCCTGAACTATAGCAAACTCAATGGCTCGTGCGAAATAGAGGACAGCCGTAGGTTGTTCGTCTATGAGAGCAGACAATCGTGCTATTTCAGAGAAATGGAAATCGACCATTTCTGCCGTGAGTGCTATTTCTTGCCCTGTGAAACGAAGTGTAGCAGGTAATTCCTCCGTGCGATTCAACTGATCCACCAACGGATGATAATAATTGGTCCTTCTCAAACTTAAATCTTGGCTGTAATAGCATAGACCAATATTTGGTTCGTTGATGACATCCTGATAACGCTTTTGTATACTGCCTCTGGTTTCAGAATCGTATTTCTGTTCTTCTTCGGTTGGTTCTTGCTTATTTTGTGCCGTATTAGCCGAGAACTCCTTTCTGTTATCTTTCTTCTGCGGTTGAGCTTCTGCCAATTGCATGTCTGTATTGGGCTGCTGAGCTTGTATTTTCTCCTTTTGTGCTTCTAGTGCTTGTGCACGCGAACGATAGCGATAAGCGGCTGCTTGTTGGCCTTGTTGTAATTTTGCCTGTGCTGCCAGATAATAGCTAGGCAAGAAATATGGATAACGTGCTATGAGCGAGTCCATATCTCTAATTACGTCATTCCATTGTTTCAGTTGCATCTCGACCAATCCTCGCTGATAACGCATCTCTGTACGTTCGGGTGCTAGTTGAATAGCTTTGTTCAAATCTTCCAAGGCACGATTGTAATCTCCCACTTCTTGGCGCATCATACCACGATTGTAATAACTATCTGCCTCATTGGGCGCCAAACGAACGGCTTGATCGTAATCGGATAGCGCACCTCGATAATTATGGCGGTGGTAATGAATCACACCGCGATTGATATAATCCCCCGCCCATTTGGAACCGAGATTGATAGCTAGTGTCAATTGAACATATGCATCATCCTCGCGATTCAGCATAAGATTGGTTACTCCTAGTGCGGACCAAACGGCAGGATTGGTTTTGTCATATACTGTTGCTTGCGTGAAGGCGTCTAAGGCAGTTAATGTATCTTTCTTAGCGATACATATACGTCCTTTCTCCGACCATATAGTAGCCGATTGAGGCTCTCTGCGCAACATCTGCTCAATATCTTCCAACGCGGCATCGTAATGCTTCATTTGTGCACGGGTATCGGCGCGAAGTAGCATATAAGTGCGATTTTCGGGAGAAAAACGCAATGCTTCCGAATAATCTTTCTCAGCTTTCTCAAATTGATTGAGTTGGCGGAATATGTATCCTCGTGCATAATAACTACCGGGCGAGAAAGGATTTCTTTCTAGTGCAGCATTACAATCTTGAAGCGCCCCTTGATAATCCTCCAACTGTATTTTTGCGATTGAACGGTACAGATACGGTTCGCTCAAATACGGCTTGAGACGAATGACCTGGTTGAAATATTGAATAGCAAGCACGTAATCCTCAAAATACAAGGCATTTCTGCCGATGGAAGTGATTCTATCGGTATTCATTTGCGCAAGTCCCTTACATGGCATAAGGCACAACGCGCAAAGCATAAGAAGTACTATGTTTCTACCTGCAACCTTCATTCGGATTAAACCAACGAGGTACGTCGAACTGTTCATTCGGATCGTAGCCTAATTCTTCATCTGCCAATACTTTCTGCATATACAGGGCACAAATAGGCAATGCCATAGATGCACCTTGTCCTTCAGCCATATTGTCAAAATGTATGCCACGATCTTCTCCTCCGACCCATGTTCCGCTAACGAGCGATGGGGTGAAACACATAAACCAACCATCGGAATTGTTGTTGGTGGTACCTGTTTTTCCGCCCATTGGTGCATTAACTCCGTATTTGTAACGCACTCGAACTCCTGTTCCTCCGTCCATTACCGCTCGTAGCATGTGAATCATCTTATAGGCGGTAGTTTCGCTGATAATCTCATGTGTACGAGGAGCAAACATACCAATCACGTTACCATTGTTATCCTCTATGCGCGTAACGTATAGTGGTTCCGTACGAATTCCCTTGTTAGCAAACGTGGTATAAGCGTCTACCATTTCTTCCACACTAACTTCGCATGGGCCGAGACAAAGTGACACAACGGGAACGATTTCGCCTTGAATACCAAACGAACGCATCATTTTGACTAACTGTTCTGGAGTAAAGAGTGACATCAGATATGCAGCAATCCAGTTACTGGAGTTCTTCAATCCCCATGTGAGTGTTACGGTATCACCTTTGTACTTGTCGTGCGTATCACGCGGACTCCATTCACGTCCGTTGGCATCATAGAGTGTGATAGGTTCGTTAACGACTTTTTCGCAAGGCCACATACCTTCATCCATTGCGAGCGTATATAAGTACGGTTTGATGGTAGAACCTACTTGTCGGCGACCTTTTGTAGCCATATCGTATTGGAAATGAGCGAAATCCGGCCCTCCGACATATGCCTTGACATGTCCAGTATGCGGATCCATTGACATGAAACCACAACGCAAGAAACTCTTCTGCCACTTGATGGAATCATACGGAGAAAGTACTGTATCAATCATTCCACGATCGTAGGTAAAGAGTTGCATTTCACGTGGTGTCATAAAGTTCTGCTCGATTTCTTCAGCGCTTGCATTGGCTTTCTTCAAAGCACGATAGCGGTCTGTCTGTCGCATAGAACGATTCATAATTCCATCAATCTCGCTTTGTTTGAGCGAGCGAGAGAATGGAGCATTCTTTTTGCGTTGCAGCTCCTTGAAGAAAGAAACTTGCTGTTCGCGCATATGTTCGCTTACCGCTTCTTCTGCATAGCGTTGCATACGCGAATCAATAGTGGTGTAGATTTTCAAACCATCTTGATACAAATCGTATTTGCTGCCATCTGCTTTGTGATTCTTCTCACAGAAGCCGTACAATGGGTTGTTTTCCCATTGCCATTTATCCAGTTTGTATTGCTGCTGATTCCATTCGGAATAATCGCTTTGTTTCGGTTCTTTGGCACTCAGCATGCCACGTAGGAATTCTCGAAAATACGGTGCTAATCCCTGTTTGTGGTCAACAGAACTATAGTGCAATTCAAGCGGCAGTTCTGCAACGGAATCGCGTGTGGCAGCATCAATATAGCCATATTTCTCCATTTGGCCAAGAACGACATTACGTCTTCCTTTGGCTCTTTCCGGATAACGAACAGGGTTGTAGAGCGATGGGTTCTTACACATTCCAACCAAAGTGGCTGCTTCTTCCAGCTTGAGATTCATTGGCGTAGTAGAGAAATACACCTGAGAAGCAGTTTGAATGCCTACGGCATTGTAGAGGAAATCAAACTGATTGAGATACATCAGCAGAATCTCATCTTTCGAATAGAGTCGTTCCAATTTAGTTGCGATGACCCATTCGATTGGTTTTTGCATAGCACGCTCAAAGATATTGTTGGCACGCGGCGACCATAACTGCTTAGCCAATTGCTGTGTCAGCGTACTTCCTCCACCTGCGCGACCGAGTTTGAGAACCGCGCGGAACATCGACTTGAAATCCACGCCTGTGTGATCGTAAAAACGCGCATCTTCAGTAGCTATGAGCGCTTGAATCAATTGTGGCGAAAGATCGGTGTATTGTACTCCGATACGGTTTTCGTAGCGATAGTAACGTCCCAAAGAAACCATATCGGACGAAATAACTTCGCTCGCGAACGTGTTTTTGGGGTTCTGCAATTCTTCCAACGGAGGCAAATAACCTAGTGCTCCTTTCGTAATAAGCCAAATAACAAGCCATCCAACGAGCATGCCTCCGAGGAATAATCCCCAGAACCAGGTTAAAAATGTTTTGTGCCAAGATTTTGTTGCCATATTTTTGCTATTTTATTATTCAATCATTAAGTCCGTTATAATGCGATTCAAAACGTGTAATCCCTGTTGTGTTGCGATGATTCTGCCATCGGCTGTTTTTGTAAGCAGATTGTCTCCTAGTGCTCTCGTGATTGTCTCGGTAATGTCTCGGTAAAGTCTCGTGTTTGTCTCGTTCACATTGTACTTTCTAATGTCGATTCCGCGGTTGGTTCTGAGACCGAGCATTATGTATTCATTAAACCGATCAATTTCTGTTAGTTCTTCATTCTCTCTCTGCAAATCGTGTGCCATAATACCGGCAATATAGGCATCGAGATTGTCCGGATTCCAACTCCGCGTGTTTGCTATATATGAGTGTGCGCCTGCTCCAATGCCGATGTACGGTGTGCTGTTCCAATAACTACTATTGTGTTTGGCTTCGTAGCCAGGCCGTGCAAAATTGCTTACTTCGTAGTGGACAAAGCCTGCATCCTTCAGTTGTTGACATAATAGGTCATACATTTGATTTTCCGTGTCTTCGTCAATCGGAAGAATCTCTCCGTTATCTCGTTTTTGTGTTAATGGCGTGCCTTCTTCGTACATCAGACCATAACACGATATATGCTGCACATTTAGGCCTAACGCGGATTCTATGTCTGCTTTCCACATATCGATGGTTTGGCCAGGCAGAGCATACATCAGGTCTATCGAAATGTTGTCAAATCCTGCTTTCTGCGCCATACGAACAGCTTCGATGGCTTGTTCTGAGTTGTGACGTCTTCCCAATAATTGTAGCAGTTCATCGTGGAAAGACTGCACTCCAATGGAAAATCGGTTGATTCCTGCACAGCGGATGGCGTTTAGGTAATCCGGTGTCAAGTCACCAGGATTAGCTTCCATCGTAATCTCTTCTGCATCAGTCGTTCCAATAGCTCGCAGAATGGATTGCATCTGCTCTGCTGTTAGCATCGAAGGCGTTCCTCCGCCTATATATATAGTATGAATCGGCTCGCCAGCCTCTAAACGGCGTTCTTTGATTTCCTGTAGTAGAGCTTGTACATATTCCTCGCGACGATCCAGAAGGACAGTAGAGAAGAAGTCGCAGTATAGGCAGCGCTTCTTGCAAAAAGGAATATGAACGTACAAGCCAGCCATCAGTCGTTATGCCAAAATACGGTTCCCTCTAATTCATCGGGTAGGTATTGCTGCTCCACAAAATGTCCTGGAAAATCGTGCGGATACTTGTATCCTTCGGCATAGCCTAGTTCTTTCATGAGCGAAGTAGGCGCATTACGAAGGTGCAAAGGAACCGGTAGATTTCCTGTTTCGCGCACTTTTTCGAGCGCGGCATCTATGGCCAAATAAGCAGAGTTGTTCTTCTTACAAGTGGCGAGATAGATAGTGGTTTCGGCCAACGGAATACGTCCTTCCGGCCAACCAACTTTGTTCACCACATCAAAACAGGTATTGGCCAGTAACATTGCGTTGGGATTAGCCAGACCAATATCTTCGCTAGCCGCAATCACCAATCTGCGCGCAATAAATTTCGGATCTTCGCCTCCCTCAATCATTCGTGCGAGCCAGTAAATAGCGGCATCCGGATTACTTCCTCGGATAGATTTGATGAATGCGGAGATGATGTCATAATGCATTTCTCCATCCTTGTCATAGGCAACAGGGTTTTGTTGCAATTGCTTAGTAACAGTATTGTTGTCTATGATATTAGTTCCGCTATTGGTGACTAACTCGATGATATTCAGTAGTTTACGTGCGTCTCCTCCGCTATATCGAAGCAAGGCTTCTGTCTCTTTGACCTCGATATGTAGATTCCGTATGAACTCATCTTGCGTCAAAGCGCGATTGAAGAGTTCTAGCAAATCGTCCTTGTCAAGCGACTTAAGTACATAGACCTGGCAACGACTTAGAAGAGGCGTGATGACTTCGAAACTAGGATTTTCAGTCGTAGCACCAATCAGCGTAATCGTTCCGTCTTCCACAGCTCCTAACAAACTATCTTGTTGCGACTTAGAAAAACGATGAATTTCGTCGATAAATAGGATCGGGCTTCGTCCATCTGTAGGAGCGAATAATCCGCTATTGAGAGAGGCTGTACGCTTCGCTTTGTCGATGACGTCACGCACCTCTTTTACACCACTAGTCACAGCGCTAAGCGTATAGAACGGACGTTGTAATTGGTGTGCAATAATGCGTGCGAGAGTCGTTTTTCCCACACCCGGAGGTCCCCAGAGAATAAAACTGGAGAGATTGCCACTCTCTATCATTTGTCGAAGAATGGCTCCTTGTCCGACCAGATGTTTTTGGCCTATGTATTCGTCCAAATTTTTCGGACGCAATCGTTCTGCTAATGGTTGCATATCAGTTGTTTGGCATTAGCGATAGCTTCCGGAGATGGCGTGCGGCCACTCAACATGGTAGCTATTTCGTTGATTCTTTCTTCCTGGTTGAGCAAGCGGATGTGTGTTTCCGTGCGTGTAGCTGTATCGGCTTTGTAGACGCAATAATGCGTTTCTCCGAGTGCCGCTATCTGTGGCAAGTGGGTAATGGCAATCACTTGTCGTGAACTAGCAATCTCGCGCATGGTATGAGCCATTTGCGTGGCGATGTCACCACTTACTCCCGTATCTATCTCGTCAAAGATAATTGTAGGTAGTCCTTTGCGCCCTGCAATTAGCGCTTTGACACAGAGCATAAGTCGGCTCATTTCGCCGCCAGATGCGACTTCGCTTACTGGTCGCATGGTTTGGTTCAGATTGGCAGCGAAAAGCAGTTGAACTTCATCTTTGCCAGTCGGTGTGAATTCGTCTAGCGCGGTGAATTGCAGATCAATATTGGCATGCGCGATACCCAAACGTTTTAACTCGCCTATCAAACGTTCGCTGATCTGAGGCGATACTGTTTGGCGAGCCTTGCGAAGCTCATCTGCCGTTTCTTGTAGCGCAGAGGTACATTCTTTGAGAACTTTCTCCGCTTCCGCTATATCATGATCAAACGAGTCGAAGCGATTAACCTGCTGTTCTAGGTCGTTGCGCTGACAAATCAAGTCCTCTACATTTTGTGCGTTGTATTTACGCAACAAGCTATTTATCAACTCGATGCGTTCTTCCAACCACTGAAGACGTTCAGGATCCATCTCCGTACGTTCGGCCAGTCGTTCTGCTTCGCGACTGATATCTTGCAGCTCTATGCGCGCACTTTCGATTCGTTCTTGCAGGCCAGGTGCTACTTCGTCCAAACGGCACGAATGTAACAAGTCCATAACACTGGTTCCTTCGCCACTAAGTGCGCTGACCGCCGTTTCTAGCGCATATCGCATCTCTTCTGCATGACTGAGACGATAATGCTCGGCCTCCAGTTCTTCCAGTTCTCCCTCCTGCAAATTGGCCTCTACTAATGTTTGATAGCGGAAAAGAATATAGTCCGCATCTTGTTGACTCTGCGCCGCCAATCGTTTTAAGTCTTTTAACGTATTCTCAGCTTGTAGCCATGCCTCGTAACGAGTGGAGTAGGTGGCCAATAATGTCTCATTGCCGGCAAATGCATCCACTACACTTAATTGAAATGCATTGCTCTCCAGTAGCAAATTAGCATGTTGCGAGTGAATGTCAATGAGACGAGCAGACAATTCTTTCAATTCCTGTAGCGTTACTAATCCGTCATCTACAAACGAACGACTTTTACCATTTCGGTACAACTCGCGTCGAACAATACCTTCATCAAACTCTGCTTCGATAATGCATCGTTCTTCGCCATCAGTAATGGCCTTGCTATCAGCACGCGCACCCATTACTAGTGCGAGAGCACCAAGGATAATGGTTTTTCCTGCGCCAGTTTCACCGGTCATAACCGAGAAGCCATTACTGAAATCGATATCCAGATGGCTGATTAACGCGTAGTTCTCTATGTGTAAATGCTTAAGCATCAGTCTTGTGTAATTTTGTCGTATGTGTTTTGTCGTGTAGGATCGATATCCATCAAGATCTCTTGTACGATCTTTTTCTCCTTGTCCGTGCCTCGTTTGAATATATCTACCAGTTCGTCTGATTTAGCATCCAAAAACGTATTGATGACGTAAGTGGCAGGACGAGCACGATAAGAATCGCGTAGAACGGGCATTCCTTCTGCTATTCTAGCGCGTCCGTTAGTTACATTCGTTGCCATCTCATCCAAACCAAGTCGATGGTAGGTGTAATAGTACTCGCGGTATTTGCGAAATGCTTCATCCAAGAGATTGTTGGTGATAGCGTAGCGATTGCGATTACTATCAAATGCGCGCCATCCTTTCTGTTCAGAACTCTCCATACTTGCACTTTGACAGGCATTCACAATTTCTTCACATGCTTGGAAATACGGCGTTCCACCCAGTCGCTGATAACTATCCATGTCGTGCCCGATGATAAGGTAGCAATAGAAAGCCAGCATTGCAGTCAGATTGGTTGTAAACTGATTCTGTTGATATTCTATGCGATCGTATTCCTGATACGTAAAATTGAATGTGTTGTCTTTGAAATTGAGCAAAGGAGTCGTATAGGTTGTGCCAAAAACAGGTCTGCGACTCTGTAACGTCATTTCACAACTGTACATATTGTCGGAAACAGCGTTGACTACCAATAGCATGGAACATTCTATCTTCTCGTGCTCTGCAAACGTCATATTGGTCCAACGATTCTGATTGATATATTCCTCAATAGCAGTCTTCAGAGTAGAGAAGACTTGCTTGTTGGACCCTTCGATCTTATCAGAATTGATGGTTACCGTGCAACGCAGTTCTTGCGCTGCAACATGCATTGCACATAGGGAAAGCAATATGAATATTATTTTCTTCATCGTGAAATGGATTCAACATTTCCGGTTTTTAGGTCAAAACGAATAATGGGTAATTTCTCTCCAACAAATAGATTACGATTCAGTGGCACATCAATTCCCAGTTGGGCAATCTGCAGCACTCTGTGACCAAGAGTTTCTCCTTGATAGATGATATCCACCTCTGCCTGTCCGGGTAAGTTGTATACGATTTGCGATGCTTGCGGAGCTTTCTTGTTCTTTTTCTCATTTCCGGGGAGGACTACTTGCGGATATGTAGTCATCTGAATCGAGATAGTATCTGCATCAATGTTATCTGCGTGAGTAAAACCATTCTCAGCAGAGAAGAACAATTGCAGAGTCTCTGTTTGTTGGTCCTTCGAGGGGTTGAGCTCTATTTTGTAATGCTCTGTACGTGTGGTAGTATTACCTAGAAATAGCGCCAACAACTGATTCTCCTGTTTGTCTAACTCGCTGAGTACCAACTGCATAGATTTTCCATCAGAAGGAGCATGCTCCACTTCGCCACTCAGCAAAAATATTCTGCTTTCCCTAATTCGGTAGATTTGCTTTGCTATCGCTTTAGCTCGAGCCTCAGGAGTACGTTGCTCCAATTGCTCATCGGTTAGAGGTAAAGCCGAAGGAGTAGAAGTGGTGATGTTTTCCCTTGACTGTTTGCGAGGAGATGACTTGCGTTCTTCATATGGCAAATTGTAACCAACCAATAAACCTCGATTGTCGATGGATAGTAGTTGACTGGCAACTCCTTGCTCCGGTACAACTTTGTGTGCTCTGCTGCGATCGGCTTCAGTTCTAGTGCCGATGTGTACATCTTCCAGTGCGTAGATGGTCTGATTCTCAGAGATGGCATTGGTGGCACCCAGTAGTTGCTCTGCAAAAAGATAGTAAGGACCTGCTTCTTGCACGGTGATGGTGTACGTAAAATCCAGTACCACATGGTTTTTAGGGGTGTAGTACACTAATGCTTGTTCGTCTTGATTGACTACTTGTCCCTGAATCGTAAGGACGGTCAATACTGTTGTGATTAGCAAAAAAATCTTTTTCATATTCTTGTCATTCATTTTGTTATTCTTCATTCCATATTTTCCATGCCGCTTTTGCTTGGCCGGTTAGCATTTCCATGCCATTACGAATGGTTGCTCCTTTGGCTTTTCCTTTTGCTAGGAATAGAGTCTCTTCCGGATTATAGACGCAATCGAATAAGAGATGTTTCTCGGTCACTAATTCGTATGGTATAGACGGACACGAGGCTACATCAGGCAACATGCCTAGCGGCGTACAATTGACAATTATCGTGTGTGCTGTCATAATATCTTTTGTCAATTGGTCATATGCCAGCATTCCTTCTTGGGGATTACGACTTACAAGTGTTGGCTTGATGCCTAATTTGTTCAACCCGTAACATACTGCTTTGGCCGCACCACCAGTGCCAAGCACAAGTGCGCTTTTATCAAACTCGCGTAATAACGGTCGTAGGGATTCGATAAATCCAAGGCAATCCGTGTTATATCCAACGCCTTTGTAAATAACATTCACTGCCCCGATTACTGCTGCTGTTTCATCTAGCCGATCCAAGTATGGTATCACCGTTTGTTTGTATGGAAAAGTGACATTCATACCATCCAAACGGCTAATCAACTCCTTCATTCTATTACCGATCTCCTCGGGTGTGCCATTTTTGTCAATAGGATACAACGAGTATTCTGCGGCAATATTCTCTGCTTGGAATTTTTCGTTAAAATAGCGTGCCGAGAAAGAGTGGTGTAGTGGATATCCTATTATTCCGTAGTGTCGCATTTCTCAATCTTTAGTTTATTGTGTTTGATGGTAGCTTTGTGAGTTTTGGATTGGAATACTTTGCCTCCTTCACCTTTTTGTAACGCATCGTATATTTTATCAATTTCTACAAAGTCGCAACCGCGAAGATCTTCATATAACCGAGCAACTCCCGCTTCGCGCGTGTTTTTCCCCTCAATCAAATCTACATAACCTTGTAGTCTTTCAGCCGTTTCGGCCATGTGCTCAATCTCTGTTTTGCTATATTCTCTCAGTTGTTCGCGAATGGCATTACGAGTAATAGAGGTGTCCATGTTGGTAGAATCAGTCATCCAGGTCATGTGCCTTTTGTCTCTTAAGTAATGCTCAATATAATCACGAGTAGTGCAGAGTAGTGGGCGTACAACAGGAACACCATCAGGAGCATATGCATTTTGACTAATTGGCCTCATGCCTGCTAATCCACGCAAACCGGTTCCTCGCCGCAGATTGAGCAACAATGTTTCTGCTTGGTCGTTTTGATGATGCGCCACCACAACTGCTTGGCATTGATGGGCTTGCGCCATGTGCTCGAACCAAGTGTATCGCAGTTCTCTTGCGGCCATCTCAATACTTAGATTATGGGCTTTTGCATAAGCCGTGGTATCGAACGACACAACCTCAAGAGGCACATTCATGCTAGCACACAGGTCTTTCACAAAAGCCTCATCACGATTGCTTTCTTGGCCTCGCAAGTGGAAATTACAATGTGCTGCGATGCAGTTATATCCCGCTTCGTGCAATACATCCAATAGCGCCACACTATCTGCGCCGCCACTAACTCCCACCAACACAGGTTTGTCTTTCTTTAGCAAGCCTCGTTGACGAATATATGTCGTAACACGCCTAAACACTCAGTTCTTTCAGGTCTACCAGTTTGTTTACTATTGCATATATGGTTAAACCCGCAGTAGAATGAATATTCAATTTGCGGGTAATATTCTTTCTGTGTGTGATAACTGTATGTGTCGAAATACAAAGCACATCCGCTATTTCCTTATTGCTTCGGCCGCGCACCACCTCTATCAACACGTCTCGTTCCCTTTCACTCAGTTCTTCTGTCTCATCTTTATGTGTGGAAGTTCTGTGTTTCTGCGCTTTGATGGCTAATGCCGGCCGTAAAATATCATCCTCAATGTCACAATGGTCGGCAAAATCTTGTTCTGTGTGCCATAGGTCGCTCATCACATTGATCAGTCGATAACTAACGAGATGATCTTTCTGATGCTCTGTATCATCGTTGTGATAGTACTTGATTATCAGTTTCTTAATCTCAGCTAGTTTGTCTGTTATACGTTGGTCATCGTGCTCATGTTCCTCGTATAGGCCTGCATTCTCATGCTCAATATGTATCCGAATCTCCTGGACAAATTCATCGAAGCAGCGTAGGATGAGAACAGGTATTTGACTATCTGTGTTAGTCGTGTTAATTGCCTCTCGCATGGCTTGGCGCAAACTAGGCAGACGAAAATCCAAGAAATAGGTGTGCGCATTATGCAGATACATCTGTAGTGTTTGTATATCTATTTCTTGGGGTAGGGCACGTTGGCGAAAGAGTTTATGATTGACCACGGCAAGAAATGTAGGCGTGTGTAATCCTTGTGCGGCACACACCTCATCAATGGTCTGGTCGCCCACACCTGTACTCAATCCAAAACGACTGATAATCTGAATGGCTTCTTCCTCGTGAGCCATCAAGTCGCACATTTTGTCTGTCGGTTTATACATTTTGTGCCTGTTTCCAGTTCTCAAATTCAGAATAACTACCTTCGTACCATATTACTTTACCATCGCCTTCATACGAAAGGATATGCGTACAAATACGATCCAAGAACCACCGGTCGTGGCTAATGACTACTGCGCAACCGGCAAATGCTTCCAGACCTTCTTCTAGTGCACGCAGCGTATTAACATCGATATCGTTGGTAGGCTCATCCAACAGTAACACATTGGCTTCGCTCTTCAATGTTAGCGCCAGGTGCAGACGATTACGCTCTCCTCCCGACAATACTCCGCATTTCTTTTCTTGGTCTGCACCGGTAAAGTTGAAACGGCTAAGATAGGCTCGTGCGTTTACTTCTTTTCCGCCAACGCGAATAAATTCCGTGCCGTTGGCTATGGTTTGAAATACTGTTTTCTCCGGATCAATATTTGCGTGTTGCTGGTCAACATAGCCTATTTTGACCGTTTCTCCCACAGTAAACGTGCCTTTGTCAGCCTTTTCCATACCCATAATCATACGGAAGAGAGTCGTTTTTCCCGCGCCATTGGGACCAATAACGCCAACAATACCGTTCGGTGGAAGAACGAAATTCATGTCGTGGAATAGTTCTCTGCTTCCGAAAGATTTAGCTACGCCTTCTGCGTTAATGACTTTATTTCCTAAACGCGGACCATTAGGGATGAATATCTCGAGCCGTTCCTCACGTTCTTTCTGCTCTTCATTCAGCATCTTGTCGTAGGCGTTTAGACGGGCCATCGATTTTGCGTGACGTGCTTTCGGAGCCATGCGCACCCATTCCAACTCACGTTCCAGAGTCTTTCTGCGTTTGCTTGCTTGTTTCTCTTCCTGCGCCATGCGAGCAGCCTTTTGCTCCAACCATCCTGAATAGTTGCCTTTCCAAGGAATTCCTTCTCCGCGGTCAAGTTCCAATATCCAACCGGCTACGTGATCCAAGAAATAGCGGTCGTGCGTGATGCAAATCACAGTGCCTTCGTATTCTTGCAGGATTTTCTCCAATCTGTCGATACTCTCTGCGTCCAAATGGTTGGTCGGCTCATC
>DBVU01000077.1:0-17783 GCA_002308195.1 Bacteroidales bacterium UBA1256 | reverse complement strand
GAGTAGCGACACTGGCATCCGCAGGCGGACAGGCTAATGCTGCCATTGCCAAATTCAATCTCTGGTCCAGATTCCAAGCATCTGCGGCATCCAGTTTATCTTGCAGTTCTGCTTGACGAGCCAGTAATTTATCAAAATCAGCATCCGGTTCGCCAAAAGCCAAATTGATAGCATCGTATTCTGCCAACAAATCCGTTACTTCTTTCACTCCTTCTTGCACCACTTCGCGAACGGTCTTGCTGTTGTCTAGATGCGGCTCCTGTTCCAAATAACCCACGGAGTATCCGGGCGAGAAGACCACTTGTCCTTGATATTCTTTNNGCAATAATCTTCATCAGCGTCGATTTGCCGCTACCATTCAGACCAATAATGCCTATCTTGGCTCCGTAGAAGAAACTAAGGTAGATATTGCTCAGAACGCGTTTCTGAGGAGGGTAGGTTTTGCTTACGCCTACCATCGAAAAGATTATCTTTTTGTCGTCAGCCATACTGCTTTGTGTGCTTATTTTTATTTCTTGATATATTCGGCAAACGTGTAAGCATACGGGTTGTTTTCGTCTGCTTCGTGACGTTCTGCACTCACTTGTTGCCAAATGGCGCCATCTATCTCTGGAAAGAATGTATCTGCATCTTCCCACGAGTGATGAATATGTGTGATGTACAATTTGTCGCACAGCGGCATCATCTGCCGATAGACCATGCCTCCTCCGATAACAAAGGCTTCTTCCTCCGGACGCACTTTCTTTACCAGTTCTTCAATCGAGTAAGCGGCTTCCGCGCCTTCAAATGTTTTTCCCTGTACATCAGTCAGAACAATGTTACGGCGATTGGGCAGTGGATGTTTCGGCAGCGAGAAGAACGTACGTTCGCCCATCAACACGGTGCAACCGGATGTCACTTCTTTGAAGTGTTTCAAGTCGTTAGGCAAATGGCATAATAGGTCACCTTTCTTTCCAATCGCATAATTCTCTGCTATTGCAACTATTAATGAAAGCATAATTTTTTTAGAGATTACTTAGTTCTTACTTAGTTCTTATCGAGCAAATCGCGGTTTTTAGACAGCTACCACACCTGCAATATGCGGATGCGGATCATAGCCTTCCAACTGAAAATCTTCGTATTGGAAGCTAAAGATATCTTTCACATCCGGATTAATAATCATCTTTGGCAACTGACGCGGTTCGCGTGTTAACTGCAGTTTGACTTGCTCCAAGTGGTTCAAATAGATATGCGCATCACCTAGAGTGTGTACAAAATCGCCTGCTTTCAGACCTGTCACTTGTGCCATCATCTGTAGCAAAAGCGCATAACTGGCAATATTGAACGGCACCCCTAAGAAGATATCGGCACTACGCTGATAGAGTTGCAGCGACAAACGCCCATCGGCTACATAGAATTGGAAGAGGCTATGACACGGAGGCAAGGCCATTTTGTCTACTTCTGCCACATTCCATGCGCTAACCACCAGTCTGCGGCTATCCGGAGTTTTCTTGATCATCTCTACCACATTGCTTATCTGGTCAATCGTACCACCGTCATAATCCGGCCACGAACGCCATTGATGACCATAAACTGGTCCTAATTCTCCATTCTCGTCCGCCCATTCATTCCAGATACGCACACCGTGATCTTGCAGATATTTGACATTCGTGTCACCCTGCAAGAACCACAATAGCTCATAGATGATGGACTTCAAATGCAATTTCTTGGTGGTAAGCAACGGAAATCCTTCTTCCAGATTGAAACGCATCTGATGGCCGAATACAGAAATAGTTCCTGTTCCTGTGCGGTCTGTTTTTTCAACTCCTTCCGCCAATACTCGACGGCATAAATCTAAATATTGCTTCATAAAGTGTTTATTTGCCTCCGGAAGCTATCCGGTTAATATAGTTTATATGTTGTTTTCAGTACCTTAAATTCTGTACGACGATTTATCTGGTTGCAAATATCCTGTTGCTCGGGTGTCAAACTTAGGATATATGCTTCGTCTAATACTTGCTCTTGTGGGATGAACGGATACTTGGTATGTATGGCTTTGTCGGCCACAACAGGTTTCTGTTTTCCGTATCCGACAGGAGTCAGTCGTTCGCTCTCAATACCGTGGCTAATCAGGAAATCGCAGCAACTCTGTGCACGTTTTTGCGACAACTCTTGGTTGAATGTCTCGTTACCCACTAGGTCTGTATGTGCCGAGAGTTCAATCGTGATATTGGGGTTGTCTTGCAGCAGTTTGACTAGTCGCAGCAATTCTTCTTCGGATGCTTTGGTTATTTCCCAACGACCGAATTCGTAGAAGATGTTATTCATCGTCACCGGACGACTAATTGGATTCAGCACAAAGTCCATGTGATAGGTCTTACTGTCTTTCAAATCGAGCGTATTCCATTTCTCCTTGGTGTTCAGATATCCGCGGGCCGTAACGAGCATCACGTACTTCACATCTTTCTTCAGCTTGATCTTGTATGTACCATCTCGACGTGCATTCACTTTGCTATTGGTTCCGTCGCTGCCAACCAGTCGTAGTTTGGAGTCAGCCAACGGATTACCTTGCTCGTCAGTGATAGTTCCTTCAGCAATAAACTCCATTTCAGGCAACCAGAAACGATAAATCTTGTCAAATCCCTTCTTGTCATTACGGTTGGACGAGAAGAATCCGTTCTGAGTGTTGCCATCGAACGTGATGCCGAAATCATCTCCGTTGGTGTTGAATGGTGCGGCTAGATTGTATAGCACCCATACTGCCGAATCTTTGATGGTAGTGTCTCGCTCTGCTTTGAATAGATCCAGTCCTCCGTATCCGGGATGACCATTGCTGGCAAAATACAATGTTCCGTCCGCATGTACATACGGATACATCTCGTCTGCCGAAGTGTTGATAGAGCGGGGCAGTGGTTGCGGATTAACCCATTCGTTATCTTCCAACTCTGCCTGCCAGATATCTTTTCCTCCTTGTCCTCCGGGCGCATCACTAACGAAATAGAGCGTGTCGCCTGTTGCGTTGAGTGCAGGATGGCCAACGGTTATCGAACTATCGGCAAATAGTTTGACTTCTTGCGCCTCTCCCCACTCGCCACTGGCACGTTCACTCTTGTATATTTTGGCTCCCAAATCCTGTCCGTTCACAGGTTTAGAATAGGTAAAATACATCGTTTTTCCATCACGAGTGAAGCAGCAAACACCCAATTCGGCTGTGCCCGCTTGTTTTCCTCCGGTGGAATCGTTTTGCTGTTCTTGCTCTTGCTCCGGAGTGTCATTCAATCCCTCAGGCAGTTCTATCTCTTCCCATTCTCCCGCAGCATTCTTACGCGTCTGATAGAGTTGGAAGAGTTGTTGGCCGGTCACATTGCTTGGCCGTTTCATCTTTTTTGTGCCCGATTGCTTCTCCTGACGATTGCTCGTAAACATGAGCGCATCGCTTTGATCTCCGATAAACATCGGCGCGAAGTTGCTTGAGCGCTTCTGATTAAACTCCTTCGCTTCGGCAATCTTGTAGCGACTGCTTTCTCGTTTCCATTCGTCTATCTTCAGACAAGCGTATTTTCCTGCCTGAGCTACGTAGTCATCCGGATGAGATTCGAGGTACAATTCATAGCTTTTGACTGCATCTTTGTATTTGCCCTGATATTGCAGAGCTTGTCCCGCATGCAGGAAAATAGTAGAATCCTGCATGTGATATTTGCATCGCAACGCACTCTGGTAGCAATTCACAGCGCGCGGCATATTCAGAATACGATAACACTCGCCTTGCCGATAAGCCACATAACCTTTCAGTTCGCGGTCTTTTTGCGTAGAGAGACGGCTGTAACATTGTTTGTACATATCAGCAGCGGCAAAATACTCACCTATAGCGAACTTCTTATCCGCTCGCTTCACTTTCTGCTGAATACTGCACCCACACAGGCACAATATGCATGTCAAAAGGACAATATGTGCGTTACGCCAACTCATGTACTACTAGTCCACTACGCAGTTTTGGCTCAAACCAAGTGGTTTTAGGAGGCATGATATTTCCGCTATCGGCAATGTCGATAATTTGCTGCATCGTAACAGGGTAGAGTGCTAATGCAACGCGCATTTCTCCATTGTCCACACGACGTTTCAGTTCGCCTAAACCGCGTATACCACCCACAAAATCAATACGTTTGTCGCTACGTAGGTCTTTTATGCCCAAGATTTTGTCTAGAATCAGGTTGCTGGAAATGGTTACATCCAGCACACCAATAGGATCTGCATCATCATAACGGCCCGATTTGGCAGTCAACGAATACCAACGACCACCAAGATAGAGCGAGAAATTGTGCAAAGCCTGTGGCTTGTAGATCTCCGTGCCTTTGTCTTCTACGTCAAAATCCGCACGAAGTGCATCTATAAACTGCTCTTCCGTCAAACCGTTTAGGTCGCGTACTACGCGATTGTAGTCGATTATGTTCAGCTGATTGTCAGGGAAGCATACGGCCAGGAAATAATTATATTCCTCGTCGCCCGTATGATTTGGATTGTTGCGTTTCTTCTCATCTCCTACCAATGCAGCAGCGGCACTACGATGGTGACCATCGGCAATATACATGGCCGGAATTTCAGCAAAAATCCTCGTGATTGTCTCGATAATGTCTCGGTCACAAATCAACCAGAAAGTGTGTCTAAATCCTTCCGGAGCAGCCACAAAATCATATTCCGGTTGCTGTTTGCAGATGTCGGCAACGATCTTGTCCAAATCGTCTCTGTGCGGATAAGCAAAGAATACAGGCTCCATATTGGCATTCAGAATACGCACATGCTTCATGCGGTCTTCCTCTTTGTCGCGACGCGTCAATTCATGCTTCTTGATGCGACCGGCCATATAATCTTCAACCCATGCGCCAACTACCAGTCCATACTGCGTGCGACCATTCATGGTCTGCGCATAAACATAGTAGCGCTCTTCCTTATCTTGAACAAGCCATCCTTTCTCTCTGAAGAGTTTGAATTGCTCCACCGCAGCGCTATATACACGCTCATCGTGCTCATCTGTTCCCGGCTCGAAATTGATTTCGGGTTTGATGATGTGGTAAAGCGATTTCTCATTACCTGCAGCTTCACGGCGTGCTTCTTCCGAGTTTAGTACATCGTACGGACGACTGCTAACCAGTTCGACCAACTCTTTGGGCGGTCTTATGCCACGAAATGGTTTGATTCTCATAGCTCAGCTTATTTTTGAACAGGTTCTGCCACTTTCTTTGCCATCGAGCAACTTCCGTTGAATATAGCGCCCGGCTCAACAATCAAGGTTTTGGTTACTACTTCACCTTGAATCTGGCCTGTACAACGCAGCGAGAGTTGCTGGCTGCAAGTTAGTTTGCCTTCCAGAAAGCCCAGAATTTCTGCATTCTGACAAGTGATAGTACCTTTCACTTTGCCTGCTTCACCAATCACTACTTTGCCTGTACATTGCAGATCTCCTTCAATCAAACCATCGATACGAAAATCGCTGTCAGCGGTAATGTTACCTACGATTTTACTTCCTGCGGTTAGTGCGTTGAACATTGAACCGCCTTGTTTTTCATTTGCCATTATTTCTAGTGTTTTTATTGTTAATAATCCCATTTTTCGTTTGTGCAAACCACACAAACAGCGCGCAAAAGTACAAAAATATTTTCATATATGCAAGCGCGCGCGAAAATAATTTGCAAAAATGTGCATTTTCTGTCCTAAAAGGACAAAAAATCTGATTTCCTCTTTCGCCTTTCGGTATTTATTACTACTTTTGCACCCAAATTGCGGTAAAATGCGCCAAATTGTACTAGTTATAGGATTTGTGGCACTAGCCATCGTGCTGTTGGGTGTGGGAATTTTCCTTCGGAAAGACCATTCTTTTCGCTCGCAACACATTGCTCAAAACAAACGTATGCAACAAGATGGCATCCATTGCGCAACGAGTCAAGACCGGGAATTGAGGCGCACCAACAAGCGAAAAATTAACATTAAAAACTTATAAAATTATGAACAAAATTCAAATCATTGTTGATTCAATTTTAGGTGCTGCAGTAGTAGCTTTGTTTATCCTTTTCTTTACAGTTACTCCGAGCAGCAAAAAGTCTGGTAATCAAGAGGTTGAGGCAAGTGGAGAACTGCTGCCGATTGCTATCATTAACACCGATTCTATCCTCAAACATTACACCCTGGCAGTAGAGTCGTCCGACAAACTGCAAAACCGTTACGAGGAATCGATGGTTAAACTGGACACTAAGGCTAAATCGATTCAAAAAGAAGTAGAAACTTTCCAGAAAGATGTGCTTGATTTTCAGCGTAAAGTGGAAGCCAATGCTTTCTTGAGTCGTGAGCGCGCAGAGAGCGAGCAACAACGTCTGCAGAAGAAGGAACAACAACTCATGGCTAAGCAGCAAGATCTGGAGAATTTGCGTCAGAAACTGAGTGCAGATTTTATGACCGAGCAGAATGAACTGACACAACAGTTGCAAGATTCTGTTCAGCAATTCCTGCGCGAGTACAATGCCGATGGCCGTTACCATTTGGTTATCAACGACGCTGTCACGATGGACAAGGTGGCAGGCTATGATATCACTAATGACGTAATAGAAGGACTTAACGCTCGTTATCAACAATAATGCGCCAATTCCAATCCATATTATTCTGCTGTCTGTGTCTCCTCTTTGGCAATTCGCTATACGCACAACGTATTCCTGAGGCCATTGAGTATACGGAAATCTATGATTTCCTTGAGGAACTGACAACGGATGGTATTATTCGCTCAAATGCGGCCATCAAGCCCTATACGCGCGACTATATAGCCGGTCTTTTACTCGAAGCGCAGACTAGGGATTCGCTACTCAGTCCGCGTCAAAAGGACGATTTGCAGTTCTATCTGCAGGACTATGCGTTGGAGCAAGATACTTTGCCCGAATACTACAGTTACGGTCATCGCCATATGACGCAATGGATCACTCCAATCTCTAATTTGTCGTTGGCAGATCCATCATTGCATATGTTGACTAAAGACAAAGTCTTTAAGATGCGTATTCGTCCTATTCTTGGTATGGATCTCTATGCTAGTAAGAAAGGTCTGCTGACTCATCGTTGGTATGGTGCTGAGATTCAGATGGATATCGCCAATCACCTTTCTATCTGGGGATCTATCCGCGACAATTCGTGGAAAGGAACAGGTTTGCTGAGTGATACCTATTATCCTACGGATGGAGCTAAGAGACACGGAGCACGTATCTCGCAACCGGGCTATCTGAATTTGTTGCCCGGTGTGCAGTACAAGGAAGCTCTGTATGGCGGCGATTTCTCTGATTCGCGTGGAGGTATCAGCCTCTATGCATGGTGGGGCTCAATTGGCGTGCAGCGTGAACGTATCCAATGGGGCGATGCGCAGCATTGCTCGAATATTCTGTCGGCACACAATCCGGCAGTGCCAATGCTGACACTCCAACTGACGCCTTGCAAGTGGTTCCAATTCGACTATTTCCATGCATGGTTGGTGAGCAATGTGTTGGACTCAACTAGCTATTACTTAGAGAATTACGCGGAAGGACTGACCAAAGTGAACTACCGCCCGTACAACAAGTTTATGGCGGCTAATATGTTCACTTTCATGCCCTGCAAATACGTCCAATTCTCGTTCGGAAACTCGATTGTCTACGCCGAGCGCAACGTGCAAGCTGCCTATTTTATTCCTATCGCATTCTTCAAGTCGCTTGACCACCTTTTGACTAAAGGAGTGAACTCCGAGAATCAGAATTCTCAGGCTTTCGCATCTATCTCGGTTCGACCGACCGACCACTTGCGACTCTATGGCTCGTTCTATCTAGATGAGTTTAAGTTTGCGCGCCTCAAGAAATCGAATCCGGAGAGCAATCCTGTATCTTATCTGGTTGGTTTCAACTGGAGTGGTTGGCCTGTGCGTGGACTGAGTCTGCGAGGCGAGTTTATGCGCTCATACATAGCTACTTACAACCATTCTATCGCGGTCCTGGAATATACATCCAATAGCTATAATATGGGCCATTATATGCGCGATAATGCACAGTCTATCTTCGTTCAATTGGCTTATCGTCCGGTTCGTAGTGTGCGTTTGACGCTCGATTATACGCACGACACCAAATACAATGCCTACGATTATGTGCGTTCCAATATCAGCGAAATCATCGCACAGAAGCCATTCAACGAGAAAATATGGCAGAATGACGAAATCAATTTCCGTGCGGTGTATGAGGTGTTTAACAACTGTTATGCACACCTGGATTTCACCTATAATAATGCGCGTAGTTTCGCGCCTACATCTACTCGCGTAGCGGGCGAAGATCGGGGATGGAATGCCGATGGGACATCGCGTGAACTGGCGGGAGCAGAACTTGAAAACTACTATCTAAGCAAATATTCGCCAATCTATTTCCAAGGGCAGAATTTTACGTTCACCTGCGGACTTAGTTTCGGCTTCTAAATTATTATAAATCTAATGAAGAGATTTCTTTTGTTCATTGCTATTTTAGGTATTGCCATCAAGGCAATGAGCACTACATTTACCTTTACAACATCCGAATCTCTTAGTCAGGAAAAAGATAATATCTTAATCTCACTAGAAAAAGGTAACAGCAATAATGCTCCTACTTATTCGGACTATAGTGCAGAAATGCGTTTATACGCGCAAAATACCATAACCATTGTGGGCGAGTCACTAACGAATGTCCAACTAGTTTTTGCCTGCAATGCAGACAATGGAAAGACGTATGCATCGCTCTCCGCTGATTGCGGTTCACTGAAATCCGGAGGAACATCCACCGGAAACAAAGACTGGAAAATCGATGTATGGACTGGCACCAGTGAAATGGTTGTCTTTACGCTCGGAAACGAGAGCAAAGGTCAGCGTATTATTCAGCAAATTGTGGTCAATGGCGATCCTGTGGTTATTGTTCCCGAAGAGGAGGAAAATCATATTGACACCACCTCTTTAGTCCCTGATTTTGCTTATAGTGAGCCAACTGCAATCATTGTACCTGATTGGAACTTCTACAAGGAGGAATATGCGTTTGTTCAAAGCAATATTCGCGTATCGTGTACCCAAGGTTCAATTCTCAACAACGATTCAGCAGTATATTTCAATTGTAATGCGGGCTACCAACTGACTTTCGAGGCTACCAAACCGATTAAAGGACTGATTATCAACGGCTATGTGCGCAAACAGTTTACGGCTACTGTGGACAATGGTGAAATCGAGTATTGTAGCCCAGAGGAAGATGATTTGGAAGGAGATCCGGTGGTTATCATTACTGACGTGAATGCCACTTCTGTTACTATCAGTTGCGTGAAACAGTTGCGTTGCTACAGTGTGCATGTCTATTTTGATGCCAATCCAACCGCAGAACTAGATTGCGGCGGAAATTCAGGAACAGGCGAAACTATTTTCCTTACATTCGATGCCGCAGATGCCGTATATGAAACGGAACTCTCTGCGCAAGAGGGCAAACTCAATTATACGGTGTTCCTTTATAATGCGGCAGCACCGGATTATCCTTATCTCGCCATTGATCTCAATCCTACGTCGCATGAGCTAATCGGAACATATGATTCGGAGGCAGAAACCATGGGCGAATATACATGGTACCAGTATGGTCCGGATGATTGGACTGATTTTACGTGGATGGTAGAAGGCCAAGCGGCTATTACCAAGACGGAAGAGGTATATACCATCTCCGGATATATCACCGGAGACAATACGAACACCTACAACTTCACGTTTACCGGCGAACTAAATCACTATACAGACACGGAGTATTACGAACAAGAGGGCATCGAGGCTATCTATCCTCCGTTGGATAGGATGGCTCCGATGTACGATTTACTGGGCCGCCCTGTAGATAAGGACTACCGCGGTATAGTGATACAAAAAGGCAATAAATACTTAGTACGCTAAGCGCATACGCCGATAGTCGCGGCGCGCTTCTATAACGGCCTTAGCGCTACCAAACTTGCCTTGCAGGATAAAATAGAGCGAGGCCGCGTAATCTAAGAAGAAACGAACGAACAGTACTCCTTGTGGGTGCTGTTTGTTTTTGTATATCATCAGCAGATTGTTACGGAAATTGAGATAAGTCTTACGTGGATTGTCATAGCTTAGCGCTCCTCCGCCCAGATGGTATATTGCCGACTGAGGAATGCAAGCCAAACGCCATCCTGCACGCCGCATACGCCAACAGAGGTCTATTTCCTCCATGTGCGCAAAAAATGCCGCATCCAAACCTCCTAACTCCTTATATATACTCGTGCGCACACACATACACGCGCCAGAAGTCCAATCTACATCCATTATCGAGTCATACTGGCCATTATCTTTCTCCACACGTCCAAAGCGTCGCCCGCGGCAATAAGGATAGCCCAACGGGCTCAAAAAACCGCCTGCGGCACCCGCATGCTCGAAATAATCGCGGTGTAACCAACTGCGAATCTTGGGTTGCACGGCCGCCACATCCGGATAAGCATCCATATATTGGAGTAGGGGATTTAGCCAGTTCTCCGTCACTTCTACGTCCGAATTGAGTAGCACTACATAATCGCTGTTAATCTGCTCTATTGCTCGGTTGTAGCCTTCAGCAAAGCCAAAATTATGGTCCAAAACAATGGTCCTAACTTGCGGAAACTCTTCCGCGAGCATTTTCAGACTGGTGTCTGTACTGCCATTGTCGGCCACAATAATCTCGCAATCGGGCAGAGAAGTATATTTCACCACCGATGGCAAGAACCGATGCATCATATCCGCACCATTCCAATTCAATATGATAATGCTACACTTCATCCGTTAACCTTTAACCTTTAATCGTTAACCCTTTCTTCCCCATTTCCAGCGATTGTGTGTCCATAGCCACAATTCCGGTTGCTGTCTGATATTTTTCTCCAGGGCTTTGGCATAAGCCAAAGTTATTTCGCCTTCTTCCGTATTCTTCGAATCAACTGCAAGTACCTGAAAATCAGTCCGATAATAACCTTTCTTGGGGCTGGTTATATAGGCGTAGAACACCGGATAACCGAACTTGCGTCCTAGCACTTCTCCACCATCCAGAAAACCTGTTTCTTGGTTCAGAAACTCTGTCCATGTGCGTGTTACTTCCGGACGTGGTTTCTGGTCGCTCAGCAGACCAATAGTAACAGGCTTGTTTTCAGACCGATAGCGCACCATCTCACGCAAAATACGTTGTTTCTCTACGCATACACCGCCTCTTTTGCTGCGTATCGCTATCATCAGGCTGTCCATGGCGCGGTTTTTCTGTTGGCGATAGACATTGATTTCTGTCACCCCCGGACTCACCCATTGTTGCACACTGGCTTGCCATTCCCAGTTGCCCAGATGCGCCAACATGAATATTCCTCCGCCTGCCGCATCCACTAGTCGATTGACTTCCTCCATATTGCCGAACACCACGCGTTGCCGCATTTCTTCGTCAAAGCAGCGATAACCATAGATAATCTCTACTATGGTTCGCGCAAACTGATGGTAGAAATCACGGGCAATCTGTTGGCGTTGCTTGTCTGTTTTTTCGGGGAACGAGAGTCGCAGATTCTTGCTGACCAGTTTTCGCCTGTAGCGCACCACATAATACATCAGCGGATAGATTATTCCGTCCGCAAATGCGTGATGCACGCTTAGTGGCAATCGACTTAGAACAGCAACAATAGTCCGTAACATACCCAACTGAATATAGCTATCATCGGCGCTGCCAGTAGCAAGCTGTCAAAGCGGTCCAGCACACCTCCGTGTCCGGGCAGAAAACGTCCCGAATCTTTCACTCCAATAGTCCGTTTCATCAGGCTTTCCATCAGGTCGCCCAATGTTCCAAAACCGCAAGCGACTAGCGCGAATAGAATAACAATGATATTTTGCGTCATATTCGCCACTATTTCTCCATCTCTCATCATCAACACATCAAACCAACCAAAGTGGTTCAAAATATACGCCGCACCTATGGCAAATGCGAATCCGCCAAACAGTCCTTCCCAGCTTTTCTTAGGACTGACACGAGGAAACATCTTGTGGTTGCCGTTCTCGCGTTTGGCGGTCAGACTGCCTACGCAATAAGCACCCGTATCGTTCACCCAAATCAGCACAAACAGCGCCAAGAGCAGATATTTGTCTAGTAGCAAAATCAGTGCCATCGAGCAGAAGGGCAGGGCTATCATCACTTGCGAACTAAGCAGATTGCCCCAATTAGCCACCGGATTAGGTGCTTGGTGCCATAGTTCGTCTATCAGTGCGCCAAACAGAATGAGCGCGTATGCGATAGATAGAATGATAAATGGCAGATCTCCCATCAGCCAAACGGGTTCACCGAATAGTTCAAAGAAGGGCGTACAAGCCATCAGCCATAGTATCAGCGTGCAAACGATGGCACTTCCGCGTAGCGGACCACTAGAACCCATCAGACGATGGAACTCATCGACTGCCCAACAGGCAAACACGGCAAAAAGAACCACGAAAGCCATCGGGTGGAGAAGTATACTACAAACTACACAAGCTACAAACAGGGCACCAAACAAGGTGCGTTTCCATAATTCAGACATCTTTATTCAAACAGTTTTTCGGTCCTGAAACCTTTGCGGCTGCAAAGGTAACGCTTTTTTCTGACATATGCAAATTTTGACTTGATTTTATGAAAAAACGTATATGTGGCAGATGTCATTCTCGTTGATTTTTCCATCTCAATAACTTAACTTATCTGTATTATATACTTTGTATATAATACTAACAAAAAAGAAAGCCAAATTTAGTGCGTTATAAGTGCGTTATAAGTGCGATATAAGTGCGATATAATCGAGGTAGTTCCCTGGTAGTCACATATACTTAGCTTGGTCCTTTTTTGAATAAATTCGCCCAATATTTGCACATGTACAAAAAAAGTATTACCTTTGCGCAAAAATTAAGTGAAACCAATGAACAAAGAGATATATTTGGCGGGAGGATGCTTCTGGGGAACGGAGCATTTCTTTAAGCAGATAAGCGGAGTAGTGGCTACGGAATTTGGCTTTGCCAACGGCGAGACCAAGAACCCGACCTACGAACAGGTTTACACAGACACGACCGGTTACGCGGAAACTGTTCGGGTGGAGTATGACCCAGAAAAGGTGAGTCTGGAGCTGCTTCTAGAGATGTTTTTCGTGGCGATAGACCCGACGAGTCTGAACCGCCAAGGCCATGACGAAGGCACGCGTTACCGCACAGGAATCTACTATACCGACCTAGCTGACAGGCCCGTCATAGACAGAGTCTATGCCGAAGAGCAAAAGAAATACGCAGAGCCGTTTGTCGTAGAGCGTGAACCGCTACGCGCCTTCTATGCGGCGGACGAGCGCCACCAGGATTATCTGGACAAGAATCCCAATGGTTATTGCCATTTGCCCAAAGCGCTCTTTGAATTTGCCAGAACAGCCAACAAACAACAATAGAGATGGAAAATAACATGATTGAATTGTCGCTCATGGATGCCGAGGAGCGAGAACTAGTGGAATATATCCTCAGTGCGATTCCCGCCGAAGACAGAGGCGAACTGACGCCGGATGATATCTTGCTCGTCCTGGATCTGATGGACGATTATCTGGCTGAACAAGGCTTGCTGCGCGAGGATCCGAAAACCGGTGAGGTGGAGTATCTCGATGGCGATGTAGACGAAACCGAACAAATCAATTTCGTTCTTCAGCAACTAAAATCGGAAGGCCGAGCCATCAGCAGCACCCAAGTACAACTGATAGTGGATGCCGAACTGCAATACGGCATCGAGAAAGGCTATTACGAGGAAGAATAATCAGATTTTTCGGATGAGTGTCAGTCCATCGCGAAGTGGCAATATTACTTGCTCGAGTCGCTCATCAGCCGCCACTTTTTCGTTGAAAGCACGCAGACCCAACGTCTGCTTGTCTTTGTCGTAATTCGGGTCAACAATATGCCCGTCCCACAGGGTATTATCAGCCAAAATAAATCCGCCTTCTGCTACCAAAGGTAGCACCAGGTCCAAATACGCACAATACTCGCGCTTGTCCGCGTCAATAAATATGAGGTCAAAAAGGCTTTCTCCTTTGAGCGTAGCGGTCTTTTGTCTTTGAGCGAAGCGGTCTAATACCTCCTTGGCATCGCCGATAATCAGTTCAATCTTTTCTCCCAGTGGCGACAAACTGAGATTCTTGCGGATAGTTTCTTCCAGTTCATCATTGTGCTCGATGGTAATCAACCGCCCATCGGCCGCCAGTCCTTCTGCCAGACATAAGGCACTGTAACCGGTAAAAGTGCCTAATTCGAGAATACGCTTCGGACGAATCATATGGCTGAGCATACTCAGCACGCGTCCTTGCACTTGTCCGCTCAGCATATGCGCGTTCAGCACATGATTGTACGTACTGCGCGTGATGGACGCCAAAGCCTCATTTTCCGGACTGGAATATCGCTCAATATACTCCTGAAGTGTCATTTTGTTACGAAATTTGCGACAAAAGTACAAAAAAATTTGCACATATACAAAAAAAGTAGTAATTTTGTAGCCGATTTAGTAGCAAATAATAAGAATTCGTATAAATACTATGGAGAAAATTGACGAACTGGATCGTAAGATTCTGAAAATCATCACCCAAAGTGCTCGCATTCCATTCAAGGATGTAGCAGAGCAATGTGGTGTGAGCCGCGCTGCCGTCCATCAACGCGTACAGAAGATGTTCGACAACGGCGTTATCACCGGTTCTAGCTATCATGTTCAGCCCAAGATGTTGGGGTATCAGCTCTGCGTTTACATCGGAATTACGATGGAGAAGGCATCGATGTACAACCAGGTAATCGCTGCGTTGGAGCAAATTCCAGAGGTGGTGGAAGCTCAGTACACGCTTGGCGCGTTCGGATTGCTGATTAAGGTGTTTGCCCATGACAACGAACATCTGTTGCAGATACTGAATACGCAGATTCAGGAGATTCCTGGCGTAGCCAACACCGAGACACTGACGACTCTTGCGCAACCTATTTTCCGTCAATTGCCGATTGAGATTTAAGAAATGGAAAGAGTAATTAGTGGCATACGACCGACAGGCAATCTGCACTTGGGCAACTATTTCGGAGCAGTGAAGAGTTTTGTGAAGATGCAGGACGAGTACGACTGCATGTTCTTTATTGCCGATTGGCACTCTCTGACTACGCACCCAACGCCCGAGAATATTCGCAATTCGGTAAAAACCATTTTGAGCGAATATCTAGCTTGTGGTATCGACCCTGAGAAAGCGCCGATATATGTGCAGAGCGATGTCAAACAAGTACTGGAATTGTACCTGTATCTCAATATGAACGCTTATCTGGGCGAACTGGAGCGCGTGACTTCGTTCAAGGAGAAAGTGCGCAAGCAACCGGATAACGTCAATGCGGGATTGCTGACTTATCCGTGCTTGATGGCCGCAGATATATTGATGCACAAGGCAGACAAAGTGCCTGTGGGCAAGGATCAGGAGCAGAATATGGAGATGGCGCGATTGTTTGCACGTCGTTTCAACCGAATCTACAACGTAGAGTATTTCAAGGAACCTCAGTCCTTCCATTTTGCTGACAAAGCCGTGAAAGTACCGGGATTGGATGGTTCGGGCAAGATGGGTAAATCCGAAGGCAACTGTATCTATCTCTGCGACGACGAGAAAACGGTGACAAAGAAAATCATGCGTGCCGTAACAGATAGCGGACCTACGCAACTCAATCAGGAGAAGCCTGAGGTCATACAAAATCTCTTCACTTTCTGCGAGTTGATTTGCGGCAAGGATGTGTCCGATTACTATAACGATCAGTACAACAATATGACCATCCGTTATGGCGATATGAAGAAACAGATTGCTGCTGATTGCAATACGCTCTTGTCGCCTATACGTGAGCGCATTTTGGCTTTTGCCAACGATGATGCTTTGTTGGACAAAATCATGCGCCAAGGTGCTGAAAAAGCCGCCGCGCGCGCTGAGAAAACCATAGAAGAAGTACGCGAAATCATCGGTTTCCGCAAAGTATAATGAAACGCTTGTTCTTCATATTACTATTTCTAATTCTAGCCCTTCCCTTCAGGGAGGGGATTGGGGTAGGCTTATTGGCTGCTCCGCCAACTGACGATGCGTATTATTGGCCGGGCGAGTCATACAAAGTGAAGAGCACTCAAATGCCGATAGTAGAAACAGAATGGGAAGAACCTGTTAGCGAACAGCCTGATTCTGTTTGCCAACCGTCCATTCGCTTCACTAGCATACAAGATACCGTAGTTACGGCTGTTATCAAACGATGCGAGTAAAATCTGCTTACATATTGCTTTGTTCCCTGTTCCTGATGAATACGGTAGTCGCTCAAGATGTAGATCGTCTGAGCGAACGAACCATCATGGGAACGGCGCGCTATGTGGGTATGAGCGGTGCGATGGCAGCCATCGGAGGTGATCCTTCCGCCGTACGAGACAATCCCGCGGGACTCGGTGTATATCAGCGCTCAGAAATACTGGTAACGGGCGATTTGGCACTTGACCGAACCGTGCAAAATAGTACGGTAGGCCCTAAAAAACAGACTTTATTGATGATTCCGCAAGCTTCGTGGGTCATCTCGCTGTCCAATAGTTGGCTCGACGAGGGCGTTATTGGGCATAATATTATGCTTTCGTTCCATCGCTTGCAGTCATTCCGCCGCGCTTATAGCGCCGAGGGCGATAAAGATGCATCTTTAGGAGCGCTGCTTGGCTCGTATGGCATCGATTTTGGAGTGCCGTATTGTGCCGACCGATACAACAACTTCCAGTCACTCAAGATACAAGAGAGTGGGTATATCAACGAGTACTCGTTCGATTGGGGAATGAATATCTCGCACAAGTGGTATGTGGGCGTGGGCTTGCATCTCCAATCGCTACTCTTTAGGTCCGAAGGCGATTACTACGAGACGTTCAATCGCACCAACGCAGAAGACCAGATGTATGATGTGGAGAACGAATCGTCGTTTACGCTGTCTGGAGTTAGTTGTACCTCCTCTGTCGGACTCATCTATCGTCCATGCCAATGGGTACGTCTGGGATTGGCGGTTCATACACCTAGTCTCGGCTCGCTAACTACCTATACCTCAGGCACTTTCAGCGCACGAACCGACTCAGTGAGATATAGCAACGCGCCCGAATTGGATGATATTACCTATGCATTCCATCTGCCATTCCGAATGAGTGCGTCTGTGGCTGCGCAGATAGGTTCTATAGGCATGATTTCGCTGCAATACGACTATCAGCGCGCTATCTATCGCAAGTCGTCTATTGTGGCACCGCCCAATCTGCACACCCTAAAAGCAGGTTTGGAAATAGTTCCTGTCAACGGACTTTATATCAATGCGGGCTATGCCTACGAGAGCACGTTTGCACGCAACGATTGGATGCTTGGTATCGATCCTTCTTTCGATCGTCAAGACGCGTATTTCCGCGCTTTGCAATCTACCCAGTACGCTTCGTTTGCCATAGGCTATCGCGGACATTATGTGATTGCTCAAGCCGCCTATCAGTATCGCTGGCAATCCATGCGCCTTTATGCGCACGAAAACGCAAATCCGTATGGAATCAATACAGATACCCACCGCATAGTTCTCACGCTAGGATGGCATAGGGGACTCTAAACATACAACTGACATATTCTGCGCCTATACAACAATAGGAACCGGAAAACTCAACAAATACATTAAACCGAGTGTAAATGCTTCACTAATGGCGTGCCGATACTCTACGCCGTGACCCGGAAACGGTAGCGATGAGGTGGTCGGATTACAGAGG
>DBVU01000039.1:276-2978 GCA_002308195.1 Bacteroidales bacterium UBA1256 | reverse complement strand
ATATTATCGCGTGATTTTGAATTTTTAATTTGCGTATATCGAAAAAATGTAGTAATTTTGCAGCGAATTATGGCCAAAATAGGTATTTTCGACAGTGGTTACGGCGGACTGACCATCTTAGATGCCATCCGCAAAAAATTGCCTCAGTACGACTATCTGTACTTGGGCGACAACGCCCGTGCGCCTTATGGCACGCACTCGTTCGATGTCATCTATCGCTACACTCTTCAGGCGGTCAAATACCTTTTAGAGCAAGATTGCGCACTGATCATTTTGGCCTGCAATACCGCATCGGCCAAAGCACTTAGAACCATTCAGCAAAACGACATCCCTCCCTTTAGGGAGGGCTTGGGTAGGCCAATTAACGTATTGGGTGTCATTCGCCCGACTGTAGAAGTAGTGCCTAGCATCACCAGAAACGGCCATATTGGCATTCTCGCCACACCTGCCACAGTCAGTTCCGAAAGTTATGTGTTGGAATTGGAAAAAATCGCAGAAAATCTCACTATCACGCAGCAGGCTTGTCCGCTATGGGTGCCACTGATTGAAGCCGGCGAACACAACAACCCCGGAGCCGATTATTTTGTTGACCTCTACCTCCGTGAGATACTGGCCAAAGACCCAAAAATCGACACACTCATTCTCGGTTGCACTCACTACCCTCTTCTCAAAGAGAAGATTGACTCGTGGCTTGTCGGAACCAATATTCAGACCATCGCACAAGGCGAACTCGAGGCCGATAGTCTAAAAGACTATTTGCTTCGTCATCCGGAGTATCGCGACCAACTCTCGCAAGGCGCCACTTGCCGCTATCTGACAACAGAAAATGCTGACCGCTTTGCGCAATCAGCATCTATCTTCCTGGCTCAGCCTATATGTGCAGAGCACATAGATCTCTAATCCCTAACCCCTAACCGTTACTCCCCCATCGCCTGAAGGCGATTGGTCATTTCCATCCATTCGTCGCGAAGTCGCGCTGCCATGTCGAAATCCAAGGCTTTGGCAGCCGCCAACATCTGTTTGCGTTTTTTCTCGATAGCTTTGGTGAGCGCCTTCGCATCCATATGCTGCCAATCGGCTGTTTTCCAACTCTCCCGAATAGCTTGTTCCAGTTTGCGCTTCTCCTCCTCCGGATCTTTGTACAGACTCGCCAAAGCACTGGTATTGATGTCTTTGCGAATAGCAGTCGGAGTTATATGATGCTCTTCGTTATAACGCATCTGCACAGCGCGACGACGATTGGTCTCGTCTATCGTCGCCTGCATAGCAGGCGTTATCTTGTCGCCGTAGAGAATCGCCTTGCCGTGAATGTGGCGCGCAGCGCGACCTACCGTTTGTGTCAAACTACGTTTGTCACGCAGAAAACCGGTCTTGTCCGCATCTAGAATGGCCACCAGACTCACTTCGGGCAAATCCAGTCCTTCGCGCAACAGATTGACTCCAACCAACACATCATATTCGCCCTTACGCAGATTCTCCATAATCTTAACGCGTTCTATCGTATCTATATCCGAATGGATATAGGCCGAGCGAATATTATACTGCCGCAGATACTCGTCCAGTTCTTCCGCCATTCGCTTGGTCAGAGTGGTAACCAGTGTGCGTTCGTTGCGATGAATTCGTGTCCGGATTTCGTCCATCAAATCGTCCACCTGATTTTCTGTCGGACGAACATCTATCTCCGGATCCAGAAGGCCTGTCGGACGAATCAACTGATCCACTACGATGCCTTCGCTGCGCTCCAGTTCATACTCATCCGGCGTGGCCGACACATAGATCGTCTGGCCCGTTTTTTGTTCAAACTCATCGAACATGAGTGGGCGGTTATCACGCGCTGCGGGCAAACGAAAACCGTACGTCACCAGATTGTCCTTACGCGCCTTATCGCCACCATACATGCCACGAATCTGCGGAACCGTTACGTGACTTTCGTCAATCACCAGTAACATGTCGTCCGGAAAATAATCGAGCAAACAGTAGGGCGGAGTTCCTTCTTCGCGCCCATCAAAATAGCGACTGTAGTTCTCCACACCCGAACAATAACCTAGTTCGTCCAACATCTCTAGGTCATACTTCACGCGCTCTTCTATACGCTTTGCGTATAAATCTTCGCCTATTTCTGTAAAATAGAGAATCTGTTTGTTCAGATCAGCCTTGATTTGCTCTTTCGCATTCGCGATGCGTTCGGCGCTTGTCACAAAGATGGTCGCAGGACTCAAATTGTATTGTTCAAAGGCCTCAATGGGCTGCAAACTGATTGGATCAACCGTCAAAATTGCATCAATCTCATTGCCAAAGAATTCTACGCGCAAAATATAGTCGGCATACGCAATCGCGATATCTACCGTATCTCCTTTGACGCGAAAACGCCCACGCGCCAATTCCACGTCATTGCGGATGTACTGAGCACCTACCAGTTGCTTCAGAAAATCGTCCATCGCGATGGTCTGGCCACGCTCGATATGTATGCTACTCGCCGTAAAATCTTGCGGGCTACCCAAGCCGTAAATACAACTGACAGACGAGACAATGATCACATCTTTTCTTCCGCTCAGCAGAGCCGCCAAAGCCGACAGACGCAGGCGGTCTATCTCTTCGTTGATAGACAAATCTTTGTCTATATAGGTGTCGGTGGAGGGAATATACGCCTCAGGTTGATAGTAATCGTAGTAGGAAACAAAATACTCCACGGCATTGTGCGG
>DBVU01000039.1:0-162 GCA_002308195.1 Bacteroidales bacterium UBA1256 | reverse complement strand
ACCCATCCACAAGCGATGCTATGGCTTGCGGCTGATCACCCGTTGGCTTGTATGGACTTTCCAGTTGGAACATTTTATCTCTCTACCGAGCAAACAAAAAGGAGCCTCAATTGAGACCCCTTGTTGCTTACTTCGTGCGGCGCTCTTGGATACGAGCTTTCT
>DBVU01000045.1:3894-4086 GCA_002308195.1 Bacteroidales bacterium UBA1256 | reverse complement strand
TCACTCATTCACTCATTCATTAATTCACTAATTCATTAAGTCAATCCAAAATATCATGAACAAATTTGAAGAATTATTTGCGCAGTATCCCTGCCCATTTACCGACGAGCAAGTCAAGGCTCAAGTGGCTGACATTCTCAAGAATCATTTCGACGAGAACAATAATGTAGAGGTATGGAAAGAGTGCCTCCA
>DBVU01000045.1:0-3767 GCA_002308195.1 Bacteroidales bacterium UBA1256 | reverse complement strand
GTTCGCAAAGCGCTCAAGGACCCGAAATTCAATATCGCTTGTGTCAGCGGTGTTTTCCCAAGCTCGCAGAGCTTCCTCGAAGTGAAGGTTGCTGAAACAGCGCTCGCACTCAAAGCCGGAGCTACCGAAATTGATATCGTCCTTTGCGTAGGTAAGTTCCTCGAGGGACGTCTTCAGGAATGCTTCGACGAGATTCAAGAACTCAAGGCTGTTTGCGGTGAGCATCACCTAAAGGTGATTCTCGAAACAGGTATGCTCCAGACGGCTGAAAATATCTGGAAAGCTTCTATCCTCTCGATGGCCGCAGGAGCCGATTTTATCAAGACTTCTACGGGTAAGATTGCTGTCAACGCTACGCCCGAAGCTACTTTCGTGATGTGTCAGGCTATCAAGGCTTGGCGTGAGAAAACGGGCGAGAAGAAGTGCTACAAACCTGCAGGTGGTGTCAGCACAACCGAAGAAGCCGTTCAGCACTTTACTTTGGTTAAGGAGATTCTCGGACAAGAGTGGTTGAACAACGAGTCTTTCCGTTTCGGAGCAAGCCGTCTCGCCAACAATCTGCTCTCCTCCATCGTCGGAAAAGAAACCAAGTACTTCTAAATTCCGCTGGCAGGCAGAGTTAATTTTGCCTGTCAAAAAATGCACTTTTATATATACTACGTATATATCGTCAGTTTATTACCGAGACAATCACCTGACAATCTCAAGAGATAAACAAAAAAAGAGCAACCGTTTGGCTGCTCTTTTTGTTGACTTTTAATCTAATAATTAATCGTCATTGTTAGCAAGACAATCATCGGAGTTCTTGTAAGCAGGAGCCTCGCGATAGCTATACTTAGCTTTGCTTACGCCAGCTTTTGCTACCAAGTACATGGCCTCTTCGTTAGATGCAACCAGAGAGAACTCGGTTCCCCAAGTGTAGGTGTCTGCCGAAGCCTTGATACCCAGAGTAGTGGTCTCGATTGTGTAAACCCAGCACTTCTCGGTCTCGTTGTCGTACTTAACACCGTTAACGGTTGCTTTGTCAAAGTCGATCTCCGGCTCTTTGCCGTTCTTGTAGTAATCGCTACTACCGCTACCTGCACAGCTTGCAAATACAGTAGCCAAAGCGATAACTGCTAAATAAAAGAATTTTTTCATTGCAATAAAAATTGATTTTGGTTAAAAATTCGCCGCAAAAGTACTGCTTTTTTTTCAAACGAACAAAAAAAAATGCACTTTTTCGTAAAAAAACAGCAAAAAACCGCAAAAAAAACACAAAATAACTATAAATAGGTATTGCGTATATGCGCGATTAGCAGTAATTTTGCACCCGATTTACTATAAATGGAGCAAATTACCCACAAAATAGCCGTTATCGGACTGCCGCAGAGCGGTAAGAGTGCGTTGAGCAAAGCACTCCAGTCGCTCATCGCCAAACGCGCCGAGGCCCATGCTATTCAGTTTGTCGAGGTGCACAATCCCGATGAATTGCACGGCCATACTTTTGATGTGGTACTCCAGGTTATCGATTCCACGCGTCTGGAAGAATCGTTGCTCCTCACGCCGCACATCATCGATGAACAAGAGAAAATCGTCCTGGCTATCGGTCGCTACGACCTGTTGCTCGAGACCGATCACTCGGTCGATTTGCCTACTTTCCAGCAATTGATTGGTGTGCCTATCTGCCGTGTTTCAGTGCGCCGCAACTATGGTCTGGACGAATGTTTGGACTTGGTGGAACAAACTATCCACAAACCGGCTTCCACGGCACACCCTATTTATCACCTACGCGACCAAGAGAACGAAGATGCCTATCGTGCTTATGTGCACGGTATTCTGACACAAACGCTTCGTCACTCCAAGGACGACCAACATCAGACACGCCTTGAACGCATAGATAAGGTGCTGACCAATCCTTGGATTGGTTTCCCGCTGATGATGGCTATACTCTATTTCGTTTTCTGGTGTACTTTCACGCTCGGCGCTTATCCGCAAGAGTGGATCGAAAACGGAGTCAACTGGCTACACGCTATCTGTCGCGCCCAGTGGCCTACCGGCTGGTTCGCAGGACTCATGCTCGATGGTGTTTTGCAGGGTGTGGGAGCGGTGCTCTCGTTCTTGCCGAACATCATCATCCTCTTCTTCTTCATCTCGCTGATGGAAGATAGCGGATACATGGCCCGTGAAGCCTACTTGATGGATAAGATCATGCACCGCGTGGGTTTGCACGGACGTAGTTTCATTCCCATGCTGATGGGCTTTGGATGCAATGTACCGGCTATTCTGGCCGCCAAGGATATCAAGAATCCCAAAGACCGCACACTCACCATGCTCATGGTGCCGTTTATGTCTTGTTCGGCCCGTCTGCCGGTTTATATGCTTTTCGTGGATACCTTCTTCGAGAACTACAAGGCGCTGGTCATGATTTCCATCTACGCCTTCGGCATCTGTCTGTCGGTCATTTTTGCAGTCATCATGAAGCATACGCGCTGGTTCCGCCAACCGGGTGTAGATACGGTTAATGAGTTGCCCGAGTTTCGTTTGCCTTCGGCCAAACTGACTGCCGCGCATATCTGGGAACGAGTGGCCGACTATCTGCAGAAGATCTGTACGGTTATCCTCTGGGCGTCTATTATCATCTGGGCATTGGAGTATTTCCCCTCGCAAGATATCAACGATCTCGAGAACTCTTACCTGGCTATGATTGGCAAAGCCGTAGAACCCATCATGACACCGCTTGGCTTCGATTGGAAAATGTCGGTTTGTCTGCTCACCGGTCTTCCGGCAAAAGAGGCCATCGTCAGCACACTGGCTATACTCTATGGCGGAGATATCAGCACTGCCGGATTCACGCCCGTCACGGCCTTCAGCTTCATGATTTTTGTGCTGCTCTATTTCCCTTGCGTGGCTACTATAGCAACGCTCCGACGTGAAACCGGAAGAGCTTGGGCGTGGTTTACCGTCGTCCATAGTCTGGTTTTGGCATGGTTTATGTCGTTTGTTATTTATCAGATAGGATCATTATTATTCTAAAAAACCAATAAGTATGAAAAAGATTATTATGATTATGATGGCTTGCCTCGTTTCATTGGGAATGATGGCAGCGAAAGAAAACTTGCAAGTGGTTGTTCTGGGCTGTGAATTGCATTGCCAAGGTTGCTGCGACAAAGTGATGAAAAATATCGCCTTTGAAAAAGGCGTTAAGGATCTGGCGTGTGACCTAAAGCACCAGATGGTTACCGTGACTTACGATGCCAACAAGACCAACGTAGAGAAACTACAAAAAGCTTTTGACAAAATTGGCAAACCGGCTCGCGTCATTACCGAAGACGAACTGAACAAGCAGAAAGAGCAAGAGAAACGCCAACTCCTCGATCCAAAGATGGAGGTCAATCCTCACAAACTGCAGAAAGCTCCAGGCAAAGAAGCAGAGCTGAAGAAAGGGCAAGAGATAGCTCCTCGCCGCATGGAAAAGGTAGCAGCTCCTGCTCCTCAACCTCAAGAGAAAAAGGCTGAGAAAGTAGATGCCACAACCGGCGCTTCTCAGCAACAATAATTCCACACAAAAGCGGCATTATATGCAAAAAAGTACTGCCAAATTTGCACATGTCAAAAAAAAGCAGTACTTTTGCACCCGCTTTTCCAAGAGTTAGAATAAGTAGGGCTCCCGAAAATTTTAATTTTTGGGAAAAGCGGAGGCAGGTGGAGCTTTAAGACCGCATAGCGGACTTCTGCGCGACACCTTGCCGAACGCGAGCGCGAAGGGGTATTAGCTCATCTGGCTA
>DBVU01000062.1 GCA_002308195.1 Bacteroidales bacterium UBA1256 | reverse complement strand
AAGTTCTTTCGCCAGTTATATTTTGAGACGAGATTAACGGGCGTTGCCTCATTGCCCGGCGTGCTTACACAACCATTCTACCTGCTGTCAAAAACCAAACTAGCCCCTCGTGTTGTGAAAAAAGCGTGCAAAATTACAGTTTTTTTTGCATATATCAAAATTTTTGTGTACTTTTGCGCCGATTTTCGCCAATTTACTAAAAGTAGTGGTAGAAATACGTGAAGTAAATACCAAGCGCGAACGGCGGCAGTTCATAGAGTTTGCAAACAATCTCTATCGGGATTGTCCGTATTACTGCCCGCCCTTGTTCTTTGACGAGATGAACTGCTTCGACGCAGAGAAAAATCCCGCGCTCGAAGTGTGCGAATATCAGCTATGGATGGCCTATCGCGACAACAAACCCGTAGGACGCGTAGCAGGTATCATCAACCATCGAGCCAACGAGAAATGGCAAAGCAAACATGTGCGGTTTGGATGGTTCGATTTTATCGATGATATCGAAGTCAGCCACGCCTTGCTCGACACAGTAGTTGCTTGGGGTAAGGAGCGAGGAATGGAGGCACTGAACGGGCCTGTCGGATTTACCGATTTCGACCACGAAGGACTGTTGCTCGAGGGCTACGACTATTTGGCTGTGATGGCTTCGCTCTACAATTTTCCTTACTACGTAAGGCATGTGGAGGCTTACGGTTTGACGAAAGAAGCCGACTGGGTAGAACTGCAAGTCTTTCCTCCGAAAGAGTGCCCGGAACGAATTCGCCGCATCTGCGACATTGTGCGAGAGCGCTCGCATGTACACGTTGAGAAAGTAAAGAACGCACGCGAACTGGTTCGGAGATTCGGCATCAGTTATATGGATGTGATAGATGAAGCTTACCAAAAACTCTACAATTTCCAACCGATGACCGACAAGCAGAAAAACTACTACAAAGACATGTATTTCCCGATTCTGAATTTCGATTTTGTCACGCTAGTGGTAAACGATCAGAACGAATTAGTCGGCGTAGGTCTAGGAATGCCGAACATAGCGGAAGCGCTTCGCAAATGCGGCGGAAAATTGCTGCCGTTCGGTTGGTTCCACCTGTTGCGAGCACTGAAAGCCAAACGAATGGAGTCGTTCAGTTTTCTGTTGATTGCCGTGCGACCGGATTATCAAAACCAGGGAATCAATGCCCTGTTCTTGGAAGACCAGATTCCTATCATCAATCGCTACGGAATTAAGACACTGGAAACCACTAATATGCTAGAAACCAACACTAAAGTGTTGGACTTCTTTACACAATTTGAACACCGCCAACACAAGCGTCACCGCGCATATATCAAGCCGATAGGATGAAAATCTCGCAAAAGACATACGAACAAACCGTAGATAAGTTGGCTCAATATCTGGCCGGCAGACATATGCGCTTTACGGTAGAACGCCAATGGCTATTGGAGAAAATCTGCAGTCTGCCTCAACCGTTCAATCCCGAACAACTGAGAGCGGCGTGCGAAGAACAGCGAATATCGCGCGCAACGGTTTACAATACCATTGAAGTGCTCTGCGCAGCGCAGATACTCCATCCGCTCAAACGCCTAAGGGGCATGCAATCGACAGAGTATGAGCTAGTTACACGGCCTTCTACGAGGATGCAAATCATTTGCAAACACTGTGGGCGTGTTCAGGATTTCCGCGATTTGAGTGTTGCGGAGCAAGTCAAAAGACGTAAATTCCCTAATTTTGAGGTGCAACACTTCTCTCTCTTCGTGTATGGAGAATGTAAGGCGTGCCGCAAAAGAAACACAATACGAAGAAAAAAATAAACACAGATGTTCTACTGGATTCTTTTTATATCAATTGCCCTGGCCAGTTGGATCGTATCGTTTTCGCTAAAGCGCAAGTTCGAGCGTTACAGCCAAGAGCCATTGCCGATGACTGGCGCAGAAGTGGCCGAGAGGATGCTTCACGACCACGGCATTTATGACGTGCAGATCACGTGTATTCCAGGTCAACTGACCGACCATTACAATCCACAAGACCAAACAGTCAATTTGTCGGAAGAGGTGTATAACGGATGCAATGTGGCCGCGGCGGCTGTGGCAGCGCACGAGTGCGGTCACGCGGTTCAGCATGCCGAAGAATACGGCCCACTGCGCATGCGATCGGCTTTGGTGCCGGTGGTATCATTTAGCAGCAAATGGGTAACTTGGGTCATCCTAGCCGGACTGCTGCTAATCAATAGTTTTGGTGATATTCTGCTGCTGGTGGGCATTGGATTGTACGCGATGATTACGATTTTCTCGTTCATCACTTTGCCTGTGGAAGTGAATGCCAGTCAACGCGCTGTAAACTGGCTTCGCGAATCGGGCATCACTGATAATGTAACTACCGACATGGCGAGCGATGCGTTGCATAGCGCGGCTTACACGTATGTTGTAGCAGCTTTGAGCGCACTGGCCACGCTGATTTACTACATCCTGATTTTCCTTGGCAGAAGGAGATAAAAGGAACGGTCCCGTAGCTCAATTGAATAGAGTGTCAGATTCCGGTTCTGAAGGTTCTGGGTTTGAGCCCCAGCGGGATCAC
>DBVU01000095.1:868-7962 GCA_002308195.1 Bacteroidales bacterium UBA1256 | reverse complement strand
TACGACGAGAAAGACTCTATCGGAAAGCGTTATCGTCGCCAAGACGCAGTCGGCACGCCGTTCTGTATCACGGTTGACCACGACACGCTCAACGACGGTTGTGTTACGGTGCGTTATCGCGACACCATGACACAAGACCGCGTCAAGATAGAAGATCTGCACGAGATCATTCGCAAAGCAACAGACGCAAAAGAACTTTATCGCAAGATAGTAGGCGACTCGATGGAAGATTCGATGGAATAAAGCAATTCCATGATCGACTGAGTCACAGCCTTCGCTTCAGGCAGGTTTTTCGCCTCGTCCTGAGACGACAAAAGATAATCGGCGGCAGCATCGTAGATGACTGTCGCTGAATCTTTTATGAGCGCAAACCCATCTACGAAATTATAGTAGGCATACGGCGTTTGGCACGTATCGAGAATATCTTTTGCAAACACAAATGGTTCGGCACTCAGACCTAACTGATGCAGCATAGTCGGCACCCAGTCGATTTGCGAACAGAGCGTTTTGATCTCTTTCGGCTCTGCTACCGCGCCTCCGCAGAAAATCAGAGGAATAGCGTAGCGCTTCGGCTCAAAATTCTTCAGACTGTTCGGGTAAGGATAACCATGGTCCGCCACCAGCGCAACGACAGTATTTTCCCACATCGGAGTCATGCGCAGCGAATCAATCATCGCGCCCAAACAACTGTCGGTATAGGCTATTGCATTCAAAAATGGATGCTCCCAATGAGCATAATCGACTTCGAACGGCTCGTGTGACGAAAGCGACAGAAGCACATCAAAATGCGGCGCACTGTCCTGACGCGAGGCAATATCGCGCCAAACATAGTCAAAGACTATATGATCGGGTACTCCCCATTTGGTCAATCGGTCAGACAGAGGAAACGAATGGTCAGACACGCGATCCTCAAAACCGCCGGTCACCAGATACGAACGCATGTTCGTGAAATCTTCGTCGCCCCCGTAGTAGAACTTCAGTTGATAGCCATTCGCCTGCAATACTTGACCTATTTGCGGCAGGCGTTGCGATTTGGATGGCACGCACATGACGGATGCCGTTGCGCAGCCCGGAAATCCGCCTAAAACAGCCATTACGCCTCGGTCCGTGCGGAAACTGTTGGCATACGTCTGGCTGAAGAATATTCCTTCTGCGGCCAGTCGCTGCATATTAGGCATCGCCTCCCACGCATTCATAGAGAAACTCTCCAGAATAACCAGCAGGATATTAGGCCGTTGGGTGGTAAACAGCCGTTCGCTCGGCTGCCCTTCTGATGGACGCAGATGTTGCATCCTCAGTTGTGCTTCCGCCGAATCCATATAGCGGTAACGCTCGGCATCAAAGGCATTCTCGCTAAGCGACTCAATGACATTGAATACAGGATTGACGGCCGCCAGATTGAGCATTCGATTGTCCGAATAATAGACACGCCCGGTATTCATCGTCGAAACGGTCACACTGCCTCGCATGGGCAGAAAGAGACAGCCGGTCAATAAAAACATCAGGAATGTATACACCGCGCGTAGCCACCATACCGACTGCGGCTTCTCCGGCGTAGGACGCATCCACCAGCGATAGATAATCCACCAAACGGCAAACAACACGCAGAAGCCCAGCACACCAAGCGTCCACACCCACCATGGCGCGCAAGCCAATGCTTCGCGTGGAGAAGCCAGGTAACTGAAAATATCTTTGTCAATATGGTAGCCCCACGACGGGAAACATCCGTTATCACCCAGAATCGCCCAACCGGCCACAAAAAGCAACAGGGCTGTCAGACCGTCGGCTACCTTGCCCATGATTTCCCAACGCACCCAGAAACTGATACAGAGTATCAGTCCGAAGACCACCGTGATATAAGCAGCTACGCTCAAGTCCAACGGCAGTCCGTGCCATGGCACCAATAGCCAGTCGATGGCTCGCACATCGCCCATCAGCGAGTGTTGCCAAATCATGAACAAGGGCTTCTGGGCCACAAAAAAGAGGGTCCAGAACAGATAGTATTTCAGAAACAGTATCAGTCGAGAGCGCATATTACAAATCGATAGTATAGTTGAGCAAAATGCCTGTCGGAATAGTCATAATCATAGACGCACGATAGGCGTACGGTATATCCTGAACAAACGACATCTCCGCCAGGTCGCAGCAGAAATCCCACATATTGTAGCACTCCAGATTGACGCACATGCCGATGTCGCGCACATTCCATTTGGCCTGAACATGCAAATCGATATTGTACCACGCGCTATGACGACTTCCGAAATTGCCATCCGTAGGATTGGTGCCGCGCGAATCGTTAGGCAGAATAGCCAGTTCCTGGCCATTGGTGAAATACCGATACGAAGTAAATGGCTTTCCGTCCGTCCACTTGATGGTCACGCCCGCTTGCACCCATCGGCAGATATTGTAACCGAGATAGAATCGAGCCACATAGCCTTTGTCCAGATCCATACGACTGACACCGGGATATTTGGCATCAGGATTATCCAGCACATGCGTTGTATTCGGATTGGCTGTCGTCTCGCTCAGTACGCCTATCGTATTGCTGTTAGGCCCGTTGCCGATACCCACGTAACCTGCAGCTTGCATCGATTGCCAACTGATGCCTACGGTCACTTTCCGTCCCGTATAGGTATAACGCGTCAGATTGGAGAAGAAATAGGGCGAATTCAGCAACCCATTCGTTCCAAACGGTTCCGTAGTTCCCACTTCGAAGAATTTCTCGCCGGCATTCTGATAGAATACGTCGATGCCGCTTTGGTTCACGTATGAGCCGTACAGATCCGCTCCACCTGCAAAATAGGTATGCCATACATTGAAGAACTTCTTGTAACTGTTCTGCAAAACAATCTCATGTTGGCCATTATGCTTGTCTCTGAAAACAAATCGGATAGGGATATTCACCTCCAGATAGGATGTCTGTAGCAGATTCTTGCGATAGGAGTGGTACTTGCCGCCAGTGGTGGCAAATAGATTGTCTGTGCCGGCATAGTAAATATCAGCATTCATGTAGTCGTCGGAGAAAAAGCGCAGATAATCTGCGTTGTACGCTACGCGCTCATGGGCTACAGTCAGACCCATCTCGAACCAGCGACATGGGTGCAAATCAAAGTTAATACCTGCCTGGCAGTTTGGACTCACTTTGCTCTTGTTATGCTGAAGCATGGCATCGAGTGTGAAATCAACGTGGGCATTGATGTCCAATTGTTTGCAGAGTGCGTAGTGAGCCTTTAGTCCAATCGTATTCTCCAATATGCCACCTGCAAAAGCGCGACTGGTCCATTCGTATCGATAGAGCGGAGTAGGCGTAGCGGCCGTGGGAGATTGCATGAACACATTGTTGGTAAATTGGGTTTGAGTAGGCGAGAAATAGATCATCGAATTGTAGGCATCGACATGCACCGAAAGCCAATCTAGCACAGGTTGTTCGTAATTGACAGCCCAACTCAGTTCATGCGTGTTGCCGTCCGCTATCCACGGATAGAAACTCTCGCCGTCCTGATCTAGCATATTCTTGCTAAACTCCTGATCGGCATGACGCACCGTATTCGTCGCCCATGTAAGTCCGGTAGTCAGGTATGGGCGCTTCAGATAGATAGAACCGGTATAATTCTTCAGATCATATACTTCGTTGTAATTGTAAAGATATTCGCTACCTCCATCTTCCTTGCCCGAGAAATTGAGTCGATAGCCCAACTCCGTGAAAGCCCGGTTCGGACGCATCGGCAGCAATCCGTCGGCTTGCACTTTGTAGTAATTGGACGCATAGAGCGGATCGTCCAAAATCAACCCGCAACGATCTTCACGCGTGATGAGTCGCTGGCCGTAGATAGCATACAGATGCTGACGAAAAGCATTGCCATCTTTGTCATGAAACGTATAAGCGGCATCCAGATTTCCTGCTCCCTTCAGGTGGCGGCGATGGGTGATATGCTTGTACGTATCAGCACTTTCCATAGGCGAACGATGGGTGATGTTGAATATCTCCTTCGTGCCTAATCCGGGTTGGCCATTTCCCACTTGACCAAAATTGTAAGAAGCCTGCACATAGTCGCCCGCCGCTGTATCACGCGAGAAACGAAGCGTAGCGTTGTGAATATTGATGGCCAGGTCATAGCGCTGCATATTGGGAACAAAAACCGTGCTACCCGGTTGGAATCGGTCGTCCACACGCATGCCATCGATATAATACCGATTGGTGAAGCACGACATACCATCTATCGCCATCGTCAATCTGTCTGCCTGCCACCACTGTCCCGCTACGGGCGTCTCAATGATGGTATGGTCATTCAGCGCCTCGAGATAATACATCAGATCGCTACGGTGATACCATGTGCGGAAATATTCGGCGGGAACACTATCGGTACCGGTCATATCTGTATGACTGACCTCTGCCGCCTGAGCGTGCCAACCCAGGAGAGATAAACAGACTAACCATATGAAAGCGCTACGACTCATTGTTCAGCGGCCTTCTTTTTGAAACTAAGAATATCGATATTGTATGCCAGTCCTACGCGGAACTGGTGGAATGGGTAGTCCTTGATGCCATATTGGTAGGCTAGGAATGGTTCGAAACCTTTGACGTGACCGGAGAGTTGCACCTTGAGTGTCATCGGCCTGTCTCCGTATTGCTCCCATCCTACATAACCGCCCCACGTGGCGCGTAGCGAGACATATTCGGCTTTGGCTAACAGTTGAACGCCATACATGACGGCATCGTTCTGACGGCCGTTATCGGTCTGCCAGCAGAGGAAACCTAATGAGCCGGCCAGACGCAGTTCGACCAACGTGTTATCGTCATGACCGGTAGTCACTTTGCCGCCACGACCGATGTACATCGATTTACCGATGGCCGCATCGAACCAATAGCCCGGAGTATCGTAATACCGCGCCTTGTCGTAACTGCCTCCGCTGGCAGTCTTGCATCCTGCACGAAAAGCTATATCCGGTGCGATACGCGCTTCACGCAACAGATGAATGTCAATGGAGAAATGCACATCGCCCGCTTCGTGTCCGCTGATGGGAATAGAATCCTGGATACGACATGTATGCTGGCGCTCCGTAGTCATCCAGTACCATTCTACTACGGCAGGCATCCAAACAGAGAGATTGACACGAGGTGTCCAAAGAGGAATGTTGATGCGTGCTGAGAGATCGGCCGTCCAGTCTTTCTCGTAGCCCAAGAACGCATCTCCTGCTGTCTCAATGCGAAGGGTGGAGCAGGTTCGTCCATCCAACATATCGGGCACAGGAAAAGCATTCGGCCCGAAGAAAGCGGGCGCAATACCGGTGTTCTCCGAATAGACGGGAGGCAACACAGGCACTAACGCCAGCGAACGCAGGCATAACAGACTAAGACCGAGAACGAAAACTAAGCGACGCATCATAGATTATTGGCAGATCCTTCCTGTTAAGTCGTACATACGATCTCCGCGAACAATATACACGCGTCCGTCACGCAAGATCTTAGTGGCTCGTGGCGCATCGTCTGTAACAACCTCAAGGGCAGTGTGGTCACGAGTTTGAATATCTGCGAAAGTGGGAGCCTGTACGGCCGTGTTGGTGAATACTTTCAGCTCACCCGGAGCCAAAGTGTAGGACGACGATGCAGGCGTAGCACCATTCAGATAATCATACCAAGTGCCTGAAGGCAGAGTAGCCGACTGATTGTCCGTGGCGGAGAAATTAGCTACCGCATAGACATTGTTACCCCATTGTACGGATCGTAACGCTGCGCCGGAACCAATGTTGGCGGCGGTAGGATTGCCTGCAAAAACAGAGGGCATTAACTGGGTACGTAGCGCGATGACTTGCGCGCAAGTAGTGAACGCAGCAACTCGGTCCGCTTGCGTGAAGTAGCCCTGAGCCTCCGGACGCGGTTTCTTGCTGCAACGGTAGTCACTGCTTTCTCCGTTAGGATGGTCTATGTCGGAATTGATAGAGAAATCGTATCCAATCTCTTCCCACATCCACAGCATATGCGGACCATTGAGAAGGACATTGAATGCTACGTTCTCAGCGACACGACCCAGACGCGCTGCAGTGTTGGTGGTTAGGTCGCCATTGCCGTATTTCTTGGCCTTGTACTGCATACGTTCCTCATCGTGACTTTCGCAATAGGAAACATAGTTGTCTTGGTTAGCACTTCCGAAATCATCACCATCTTTGAGCCAGCCCATGGCCGTTTGGCAATAAGCATTGTTAGTGTTGTTCCAACACATCATGCCATAGCTAACCAGATATGGGCGATCGCTGGACATATGATCTCCCCAATGTTCCAAAATCATGTAGGCATCAGGCGCAACGGCTTTTACACCCTTCTGATAATAATCGATTAGGTTGGCCGTGGCATTATAGCTTGGACCGCACAGACCATGACTCAGATCGAGGCGGAAACCATCAACTTTGTATTCTGTCAACCAATACTGAAGCGCACGGATGAACATATTGTGAGCGGGTTGGAAATCATGATTCCAGTCTTCGTACACATTGTCGCCATGCGGTGGTGTGACATTAAACCAAGGGTTGGATGCCAGGTCGGTGCCGTATGGATAGAGTTTGTTCATCGGATTGAGTCCGGTAGCATGGTTGAAGACCATATCTAGAATGACTGCAATACCGCGCAAGTGACATTGATCCACAAACTGCTTGAACATCTCAGGCGTGCCGTAGGCCTTGTCCAAAGCGAAATAATGGTTAGGCGAATAGCCCCAGTTGTAGTTGCCATCAAACTCAGTGACAGGCATCAGTTCAATCGCATTAACACCCAGATTCTGGATATAGTCCAGACGATTCATCAGTCCCTTGAGAGAACGATTGGTGGTATAATCATATACCCACAATTCGTAGATAACAAGATTGTTCCTGTTTGGACGCTGGAAATTGAGCGTGTGGTCGCCCCAAGTGTATTTAGGCTTGTTGGTTTGAATTACCGTGACATAACCTCCATCGGCTCCCTGAGTAGGGTAACTGATCAGAGTAGAGTTGACACTTCTAGGCTCGTACTGATCGTCCGGGTGAATCACTTTCTCGGAATACAAATCAGAGATTTGTTTCTTTACACCATCTGCACGCTCTACGGCATACTGGAAACG
>DBVU01000095.1:0-836 GCA_002308195.1 Bacteroidales bacterium UBA1256 | reverse complement strand
GTAATCCAGAAATAGTTGCCATCCTTGTACAACTGATGCGCAGCATCGAGTTTCCAATTGGTCATGTCTCCTATGAGGAAAACGCGTTTTGCGGATTCCGTCTTGCTGGCAGCATAGGTACAGAGCGTTACTTTAGTCGGGTCGCTCTCGTCGTAATAGATTCCTTGGTCAATGCCTGAAGGACGAGCCTTGGTAACGGCAGTTACGCCATCGACGCTAGTCCATATGTCCGCAATGATTTCTTCACCGAGAGTGAGAATGATATCTCCGGAAGTGGCTTTACCTTCTTTAGAGCCACCAGGGCCATCGTGGAAAACAAAAGCCAGGGCCTTGATGTTGGTGGTCTCAGGAACTCCGTAGAAATCGAAGATATTGGAAATGACGAGTTGCCATTTGTTGTCTCCGAGAGAAGTCAGTTGCGGTTGAGAGGCTCCACGCCAAGAACCAATCACATTCTTCCAATCGCTATTGCTAGTTGATGCGGAAGTGATCAGTCCCGTGTGGGCATAACATTTGGTAGCCCCCACCATGCCACCTGTTCCTTTTGTGGCATCGAAGGTAATGGTTACTTGACCGGTATAGCCCTTTGGAATGGGGTTAGGTGTCGGTGTTACTTGCGCCGCAACGNNATAGCGCCCATACAGAGCATATGAACAAGAGTGTTTTTTTCATCGTTGTAATGGTTATTTGATTACTTGTCCCATCATATCGTAAGTCTTATCGCCCAAACGAATATAGAGTCTGCCTTCTTTCAGGAATTTCTCTCCTTTCTGTCTCGGTAAAGTGTCGGACAAATCCTCTATGTCGGTTGGCAGAGGCGGGTCGGTTACATTCAC
>DBVU01000011.1:8093-8458 GCA_002308195.1 Bacteroidales bacterium UBA1256 | reverse complement strand
GTAATCCCTGCTAACGACGATGCAACCAAGTCGATTGACGTAATTCTGACTGCTCTCTGCGATGCAATCAAAGAGGGTCTGGAGGAGCGCAAAGTAGAAAAGGCTGATGAGAATGCCGCTGAAGCTCAAGCAGAAGAGAACGGCGAGATTCCAGCACCGAAAGAACGTCGTCAGCGTATTCGTAAAGCCGCTCCTGCTCCTGAGAAAGTAGCAGAGCAAAAGGCTGAGCCTGCTGAGGAAAAGAAAGCAGAAGAGCCTAAGGCTGAGGAAGTTAAGGTAGAGGAGAAGAAAGAAGAAGCTCCTAAAGCAGCGAAGAAAGCTCCAGCAAAGAAACCTGTTGCAAAAAAAACAGCAGAGAAGAAAGC
>DBVU01000011.1:7656-7964 GCA_002308195.1 Bacteroidales bacterium UBA1256 | reverse complement strand
GCGAAGGACTTGCTCCGCAAGCGTGGTCAGGCCATCGCAGCAAAACGTAGTGACCGAGAGGCTTCCGAGGGATGCGTATTGGCTAAAGTGAAAGATGGTTTCGGCGCTATAGTTGGCGTAAAATGCGAGACTGATTTTGTAGCTAAGAACGCAGATTTCGTGGGCATGGTTAAACTCATCTTGGATGCAGCTCTGGATAACAAAGTTCGCTCGTTCGACGAATTGAAGAACCTAAAGATTGGTAACTTCACTGTTCAGGAGATTGTTACAGAGCGCTCTGGTGTAACGGGCGAGAAGATGGAGTTGGC
>DBVU01000011.1:0-7601 GCA_002308195.1 Bacteroidales bacterium UBA1256 | reverse complement strand
GCTCGTTAGTAGCTGCAGCTGCCGGTTCTGAGCAAGAGACCGTACATGGTATCTCGATGCAAGTAGCCGCTATGTCGCCTATCGCACTGGATGCAGATCACGTAGCTGATGAGGTTAAGAAACGCGAGTTGGATGTAGCTGTTGAGAAGACCAAACAGGACGAGATCAACAAGGCTGTCGAAAATGCGCTGCGTAAAGCAGGAATCAACCCCGCTCACGTTGACACAGACGATCACATTGAGTCAAACCAAGCTAAGGGCTGGATCACAGCAGAACAGGCACAGCAAGCCCGCGAAATCAAGGCAAACACTGCTGCAGAAGCAGAAGCTAACCTCGCTAACCAGGCAAAGAAAATTGAGATGATTGCTCAAGGTCGTCTTGGTAAGTTCTTGAAAGAGAACACATTGATGGAACAGGTTTACGTGATGAGTGAAAGTAAGGAACTGGTAAAGGACGTTCTAAAAGCAAGAAATGTTCAAATTACTGACTTCCGCCGCATCACTCTTTCCGCTGAGTAAAAACCATGAGACCATTCTGAGCAATCAGGGTGGTCTCATTAGCAGAATAACGTTGAATACGTTAATAAACAACATTTTATTATTAATTAATTCATTAAACTGATTTAAGAGATGAAAAAGAATTTCATTTTGGCTGCTCTCGTAGCAGTTGCAGCAATCTTCGCAGGTTGCGAGAAGAAAGAGCCTACAGCAGTTCTTCCTGAGGACATGAACGCTAAGGTTATCATCAATGGTTATGTTCGTTCCCAAGCTTATGAGGAGAAATCTTCCGTATTGGTTCCGAAGGAGAAAAAAGAGCCTGTTGCTAATGCAACGATTAAAGTTCTCTACGGTGTTAAGGTAAAAGGCGTTATGACCTACAAAGAGTACACCGCTACTACTAACAAAGAAGGTTTCTACCAGATTGAGCTCGGTTGCGCAACCGGTAAGACCATCGACGAGGTTAAGGTTCAAGCAGGTGCATTCGTAAAAGATGGTACCAAGGCTTACAAACATAACAGCGATGGTTCTAAAGATATCACAACTACCGATGCTTATTTCTACGGAGAGAAGAACCAACTCAACGCAGCTGCAGGCAATGCATACAAGTTAAATGTTGACTTGTTGCCAGTAGACTTGACTAGCTATCCAGACATGACTCTGCCCTAATTAGCAGGAAATCAGTCTGTTAGTCAATCTTATTATTAATTCTATTTGATAATCTTATTATTAATAAAGTATTAGAAAGTATGAAACGTTTAATGATAGTAATGAGTGCACTGGTACTTTCTGCCGGTGTTCTTATGGCTGAAGAGGAGAAAGCTAAAGCCAACCACTGCCCAGACGCAGGTTCGGTAGCAATAGGTTTCACCTTCAACGCAGCCTCGCTGGGTACTCAGCTGGCTGCTCAGCCAGATGCAAACACCTTTACAGGTGCGTTTATCAATGGTCTTGCAGCTACTCCTAAGAGCATGTATATCCTTTCGCAAGATCCTATCGCTGCTTTCCGTGTAAAATATCACCTGAGCGACAACTTGAACATTCGCGCATCGGTTGGTTTGAACGGTAGCCACGTTGATTTTGCTAACTATGTAACTGATGACCTGGCAAAGGCTTTGGATCCTACATCTGAGGCAAAGGTTATTGACCACATCAAATCTGACCTGAACTCTACTAACTTTGCTGTTGGTTTTGAGTATGTAGCAGGTAAGGGCAACCTGAAATTCGTTGCAGGTATGAACCTGTTGTACGCTTTTGCAGGTGGCAAGATGTTCTTTGACTACGGAAACCAAATCACCGCTTTGAATCCAGAACCAACTTCCTTCATCGCTGGTGGTGCATTTGAGGATTTTGCAGCCAAGGGTGCAGCTGTAGGTATCGCTTACGGTCGTCCATTGGAGCGCAAAAACGTTGGTTTCAGCCACGGTATTGGTATCCAAGCTGACATGGGTATTGAGTGGTTCTTCATCGACCATCTCTCTCTTGGCGCAGCTATGACCTTCACTCCGGTGATGTTCGTAAAACAATGCCAGACCTTCACTGTATACGAAGGATTCTCCACTATGAAGGGTGAAGTTATTGAGTTCAACGACTTGGTATCTCCGGGTTCATGGGCTTGCCTGTATGGCACCAACAACCTTGGTTTCCAACTCTCTCTGAACTACTATTTCTAATCTGTAATAGTAAAAAGTCATAAAACAAGGAGGATCCGTCCACTCGGGTTCTCCTTGTTGCTTTTTAACCAAGAAAAATACAATCCGAAAAAAATGAAAAAGTTCGCTAAAATATGCGGATGGATAGCGCTCAGTATAGTTCTGCTTCTGGGCTTGGTATTGGCGTTGTCTCCTGTTGCTAAGTATGTGGTGAATAACTACGGTGAGCAAATCATTGGGCGGCAGATGCATGCAGACAGAGTGATAATCAATCCCTATTGGGGTGGAGTGACGATAGATGGGTTTCAATGTAAAGAGCAAAACGGTGAGATGGACTTCATCTCTTTTGACCATCTGTATGTTCAGATAGCATGGCCTCGTCTCGTGGCAAAGGACGTTACCATTCGTCATATTCATCTGGATGGTTTTAAAGGTCAGGTACTGAAATGCGATGATAAAGTCAATTTTTCGGATATCATTGAGCGTTACTCAAATAATGACTCAACTCTAGAAGAAATGCCCAAAGACACCGCGAATAGCGGATGGACAATATTACTAAAAGATATTCGCATTAACAATAGCACTATTCGCTATCGAGATGTGATAAGTGATAAGCAATGGAGTCTCGAGGATTTGAGCCTTGCTATTCCCGGATTATACTTCGACAATACACAGACTAATGCGGGTATCGAGTTTGCTTTGCCAACAGGAGGTAGAGTGGGAATTGCGGCTGGTATGAAGATGCAAGCCAATCGTTATGCTGTAAAGCTGAATCTGTTTGATGTGCATGCAGATGTTGCGTTGCCTCTGGTGCAAGACTATATGGATCTAAGCGGATTAGGTGCAAAATTGAATGGAACATTGCACGTAGATGGCAGTTTAGAAGAAATACAAAATATAGTACTGAAGGGTAATCTGGCGATGACGGGACTTAGTCTGCGTGATCGTGATAAGGATGAAATTGCTGCCCTAGATGAGTTGCGCGTTGTTATCAACAACGGCGATGTGGCAACCAACACCTATTTGCTGGATACGCTGGCTGTACTTGGATTGACCGGTAACTATGAAGTACATGAGCGTTGGAACACTTTGACGCGTCTAATGAAACAGCCAGATGAGCCTGAATTGCAAGAAACGGCAGATACGGCTAAAACAGAAGAACCAACTCCATCTAAACCTTTGGTGTGGATGGCTAAAGTGGTAACGCTGACAGGCCATGACCTAAGTTATGAAGACTATTCGATGAAGAACAACTGGGAATATTCGGTTGAAACGCTTCGCGTGGATGCTCGCAATGTGGCTAGCAATGGACGTAACCAGATGAATGTTGCGGCCACGCTGACCAATAATGCGAAACTCAAGATGGATTACGTAGGTAGTCTTGACCTGAAGAAAGATGACAGTCGTCTGAACCTGAAACTAATGGGGCTGCAACTGGAAGATTTCAGCGCGCTGTGCCGCAATTATACCGGCTATCCATTGGAATCAGGCGTGCTATCACTGGAAAGTCACATGGAAGTGAACAAAGGTAAACTGTCTGGAATAAACACTATCATCATTGATGATCCAAAGGTAGGCAAGAAAGAACGCCTGACGAAGGCACCTTATAAAAACATACCTGTGCGCGCGGGATTCAATCTGCTGACTTCTGCGCAAAATAAGATAGTTCTGGATGTGCCAGCTACAGGCGATGTGAGCAATCCAAAGTTCAAACTAGGGAAAGTAATAGGCCGCGCTATACTGAAAGTATTCTTCGGGCCACTAATGGGCGTGAAAGATAAAGACAGGACGATAACTGACGAAGAACGCCGTGAGATGGAAGAACTATTCGGTGAAGACTCGTTGAGCGAGAGTTCTGCAGACGTCGCAGTGGCCGCAAGCGACAGCATCGGTCTCGCCGAAGTAGGCAAGTAGGACTTGCTCTCGGCAGAATTGAGTCTGCTCGGCATACTCCACCATTGCTTTCAATTTGTGTGCGTAGCGTTCTTGGCGCTCGTCATAAACCATAGGAGAGAGGTAGATTTCTGCCTCTCTTTCTCTTGTGAAAGTCAGGCTGCAGCCCACAGAACGAGGAATATAGGTAAGAATGCCACGTTGCGCCAATGAGACAAGAACTTCGTGCGCCTGGGGATCATCTCCTTCGCGAACGTACTGCAGGTCTGTAAATATGCCGGAATATTGGCGCATGAGGCGATCTAGCAATTCTATTTGTGCGGAAGAAAGATTGTATTCGCCAAACTGCTGGCGTGGTACATTGATGCGTACGCGCGGCTGTGTCTCGTGTTCTTCCTCAAAATGAATATATCCCGCTTGCGTCAGCAGATGGAGGGCAGAGTAGGTTTGCAGTACCGGCAGTCGCATCACTTGGCACAGACGGTCTATATGCAATGCGAACGTATGGCCATAACCGCTGCCAAGGCCTACTTGTAGGAAATCGCACGTATTGTGGTAAACTTTTTCGATAAATTCTTTAGGCGGATAATTATCCACAACGCGTTTGCGTGCTTTCGCTTTGTCTTGATCGTTGTAGAGCAACACAGCATATGCTGTTTGTCCGTCTCTTCCAGCTCGACCGGCCTCTTGGTAATAACTCTCTATGCTGCTGGGTAAATCGTGGTGGATGACCAATCGTACATCCGCTTTGTCGATCCCCATACCAAAAGCGTTGGTTGCCACGATGACTCGTGTTTTGCCGTTTTTCCACGCTTCCTGTCGCTCGTTACGTTCGCGTGTAGTCAATCCTGCGTGATAATAATCAACGCTTTCGCCTTGTTCGGCTAGCCATTCGGCGAGTTCTCTGGCCCGTTTGCGGTTGCGAACATAAACTATGGCGCTACCAGGCACGTGGCTTAGAATGTGCGCGATCTGTTCGGGTTTGTTCTCCGTGCGGCGGACTATATATTGCAGATTCTCGCGATGGAACGATTTGCGTAGAACATTCGGTTCTGCAAATCCCAAACGGCGCTGAATATCTTCTACTACTTCAGGTGGCGCCGTAGCAGTGAGTGCCAAAACAGGTACATTAGGCAGCGCTTCGCGCACTTTCTGAATATTCAGGTATGAAGGACGAAAATCGTAACCCCACTGAGAAATGCAATGCGCTTCATCTACGGCTATTAGGCCTATTGGCAGATCTTTCAGACGAGCCTTGAAATCTTCACTCTCCAGACGCTCGGGTGAGCAATACAGGAAATGGAACGGGCCGAATAGACAATTGTCCAACGCTGTGCGTTGTTTGTCGTAATTCATACCCGTATAGATGGCTGCCGAATGAATGCCTCGCGCTTGCAGATTCTCCACTTGATCGCGCATCAACGCGATAAGCGGAGTGATGACCAGACAGAGTCGTTTGTCCGGATTATCTTGCGCCATGACTAGTGTCGGCACTTGAAAGCAAAGACTTTTTCCTCCTCCGGTAGGCATCAGCGCTAGCGTATCTTTGCCGGCTAAGACAGATTGAATGATTTCCGCCTGCAACGGGCGGAAATCATCGTATCCGAAATATGTCTTTAGTGCCTCCTTTGGAGTCATTCGGGGTAGCGTTTAGGGAATTATTGGATTCGCAGAAGTGCGTCTTTTACTCGCTTGAGTGTTTCCTCTTTGCCGAGCACGTCCGTGATAGCCCAAATATGCGGGCCGCGAGCAGCACCTACGAGGCAGATGCGGAATGCATTCATTACGATACCTACGCCGTATTCTTTGGCTTCAATCCAAGGCATCACAGTAGCATCTAGCGTCTCTGCAGACCAGTCGCTAACACCTTCCAGCACAGCGAGTAATTCTTGCATATGGCGTGGCGATTCTTCTTTCCAGCGTTTCTTGAGCGATTTCTCGTCATACTCGGTAGGAGCTACGAAGAAGAAATTGGTCTGTTCCCATAGTTCGTGAACAAAGTTCACGCGGTCCTTGGTCAGTCCGACTACTGTGGCTACCATTTCCATATTTGGGTTCTGGATTCCGTTTTCGGCCAATGTAGGCAAGAAGAGTTGCGCCAGTTCCTCATTACTATGGAGTTGCAGGTATTGGTGGTTGAACCATTTGCACTTCTCGAAATCGAATTTAGCACCAGATTTGCTAACGCGGTCGAGCGAGAACTGCTGAATCAGTTCATCCATGGTGAACATCTCCTGATCGCCTGTGTTGTGCCATCCGAGCAAGGCCAAGAAATTGATGACAGCCTCGGGGAAATAGCCGCTCTCGCGATAACCGGACGAAACAGTACCATCTTTTTGATTGTGGAACTCGAGTGGGAAGACAGGGAATCCGAGACGATCGCCATCACGCTTGCTGAGTTTGCCGTTTCCGTCTGGTTTTAGCAGCAATGGCAAATGTGCGAACTCAGGCATTGTGTCCTGCCAACCGAAGGCGCGATAAAGCAGCACATGGAGTGGGGCAGAAGGCAACCACTCTTCGCCACGGATAACATGGCTGATTTCCATCAGATGGTCATCGACAATGTTTGCCAAATGGTATGTGGGCAGGTCATCTGCAGATTTATAGAGCACTTTGTCGTCCAAGATATTGCTATTAATAACCACCTCGCCACGAATGAGATCGTGAACGTGAATATCTTCGTTAGGCTCTACGCGGAAACGAACCACATATTTATCTCCTCGTGCGATGCGTGCGTCCACTTCTTCTTGGCTGAGCGTGAGCGAATTGCACATGCTCATGCGTGTGCGTGCGTCGTATTGGAAATTGGCAATCTCTGCGCGCTTAGCCTCCAGTTCTTCTGGTGTATCGAACGCAATATATGCGTGGCCGCTGTCGAGCAGTTGTTTTACGTACTGGTGATAGATATCGCGTCTCTCGGACTGACGATACGGGCCGTGAGCACCAACGGCTTCTACCTTGCCATTGCGCATGCGCAGACCTTCGTCAATGCCGATACCAAGCCAATCGAGGGCTTCGAGGATATATTCTTCCGCTCCAGGGACAAAACGCGTGGAGTCCGTATCTTCGATACGAAGTAACATGTCTCCACCATGCTGGCGAGCGAAAAGGTAATTATACAAGGCGGTACGAACACCGCCGATGTGCAATGCGCCCGTAGGACTAGGCGCAAAACGAACTCTAACTTTTCTTTCCATATATTGATTTTGAATTATTCGTCAACAATTTTGCGGCGCAAAATTACTGCTTTTTTTTGACATATGCAAATTAAAAATTCAAAATCACGGGATAATATACATCGTATATTATAGGTATGGGTAGGATACGGTATTGTCAGGTAGTGCTCTCGTGATTGTCTCGTTCACTCCTCGGTAATGTCTCGGTAAAGTCTCGTGTTTGTCAATATTTGTAGTAACTTTCGGCACGCCCCTTTGGGGTATAGCCCCTTTCCATCTATGTTTTCCCCGATAACGGGGACAACCTCATCTCCGAAAGTACGTTCGCATCTTCGAGCGAACGCCAATCTTTTTAGCAAAAAATACGCTTGTACAAGCACAGA
>DBVU01000053.1:6720-6890 GCA_002308195.1 Bacteroidales bacterium UBA1256 | reverse complement strand
TGCGGAGCTCCGTATTTCTTGTCAATCACTACGTTTCTGCCCTTTGGGCCAAGCGTTACTTTCACGGCGTCTGCCAATTGGTCTACGCCACGCTTCAGCGCCTCTCGCGCCTCCGTATTGTATGTAATATCTTTCGACATTCGTGTTCGGCAATTGGGGTTTCACAGACC
>DBVU01000053.1:5901-6672 GCA_002308195.1 Bacteroidales bacterium UBA1256 | reverse complement strand
GGACTATCGTTTCACTAGCAGTCCTCGCTAGGGGGAGACCCTCTATGCCGATTGAGAGGTTTTATTTAGTTATTTAAGAATTGCTAAAACGTCCGACTGACGCATAATCAGGTATTTCTCTCCGTCCAGTTCCAGTTCCGTACCTGCATACTTGCCGTACAGCACCTGGTCGCCGGCTTTCAGTACCATCGCCTCGTCTTTGGTTCCTTCGCCTGCGGCGAGAACTTCACCGCGAAGCGGTTTCTCTTTGGCGCTGTCAGGGATTATAATTCCGCCAACAGTCTTTTCTTCTGCAGCAGCGGGCTTAATGAGCACGCGGTCTGCCAATGGTTGAATCTTACTCATAGTATTGTTGTTTAATAAATTTAAAATCTTCAATTTTCAATTTTCCATTTTCAATTCGTCAAATCCTGTGCCAACGGCATCAAAACTGCCAAAATGGCATATATTGCCAAAATTCGTGACAAAGATACACTTTTTTTTGCACGTGTGCAAATTTTTTTGTACCTTTGCAGCGTAATGGAAGAGAAACAACATATAGGGCAGTTATTTGACCGGATTGCGAGAACATATGACGGGCTTAATCATGGTCTGTCGCTCAATATAGACCGCATCTGGCGTCGCAAAACGGTTGCGGTTATGCCTCATGCCGAACAGGTGTTAGACGTAGCCATCGGTACTGCCGACCTGACTATAGAAATGTTGCGTCAAGGCAAAGCAGAGCAGGTGACAGGTCTCGACCTCTCCACAGAGATGATGGCGATAGGAAAG
>DBVU01000053.1:3859-5871 GCA_002308195.1 Bacteroidales bacterium UBA1256 | reverse complement strand
GTAGACTTCGTCTATGGCAACGCGCAGCAGATGCCGTTCGACGATAATTCGTTTGACGGCGTGACTTGTGCGTTCGGTTGCCGTAATTTCAGTGACCTCGATGCCGGTTTGCGTGAGATGTACCGTGTACTCAAGCCCGGCGGTCAAGTGACGATATTGGAGTTCTCTTATCCATCTAACAAGTGCGTGCGCGCGCTATACGATATATATTTCACGCGCCTGCTGCCATGGATTGGTAGAGTGGTGAGCCGCGACAAGACGGCCTATACCTATCTGAACAAGAGCGTGAAGGGTTTCTGCTGGGGCGAGGCGTTCGCGCAGCACCTGCACGACGCGGGATTTCGCGAGGAGCGTTTCCGCCCTCTCACATTCGGAATAGCAACAATTTATACAGCGATAAAATGGTAAAGCACATTATCTTATGGAAACTGCGCTCGGATTTGAGCGAGGCAGAGAAGCGTGAGGCTGCAGTGGCTATCAAGCGCGGACTGGAAGGACTGAAAGGACAAGTGCCTGGTCTGCTAGATATACACGTCCAGATTGACGGACGACTGGAGACCAGCAACGCCGATATCATGCTCGACAGCACCTTAGACTCGTTCGAGTCGCTCCGTGGTTATGCCGTTCATCCGGCACACGTAGCAGTAGCGAACGGAGTAGTCCGTCCGAACACAGAATTGCGTACTTGCTTAGATTACGAGGAATAATCAACGACGGCCTTGTATCTCGCCGTAGTTGTTGATCAGACGACAGTGCTCGCAGTTACGCCAGCGATACGAGATAGTCAGACCCAATTGGAACCAACCATCGTTCCAGTGGATGTGCTCCTTGCCGTAACGATCGGTCCATTTACCGAAACTCTCACCCAAACGAACACCCTCGCTGTTCTGCGACGGATCAAGTGGGAAAGCATCTAGGTTCATGTATTGCGTATCTATCAGACCTTCCTGTACGTCAAACTCTACGCTCAGGTTCCACGACTGACTCAGACGCCAGCTGTAACCGATACCCAGTTGAACCATAGGCAGGAAACCAAAAGTCTTGCCCGTCAACGGTTTCTCTTGACGGATATTATGCTGATAGTACCAGAATTCGTAATTGGTGATGATGCTCGCGGTCAACGCTATACCACCGTAGAGGAAGAAGCCCGCGTTGTTGAACGGATAATACTCAACGCCTACTGCAGGCTGAATAATCACAGATTGGAATTTTCGGTAGTCGTCACGAGGCTCGGGTAGGTTGTCAAATTTCACTTTGTTGTTTCCGCGCAACGTACCGCCCATCAGCGTGTAGCGCATATTACAGTGATTGCCTACCGGCATCAGATAGCCGAACACAAACGAACCGCCGTAACTCACATTCTCTTTGTTGAAACCTCCGGTGAAAGCAACGCCTTCGTTATCGACGTCACCGTAGTAGTACATTGCATTGAAACTCAAGCTAAGACCATTCGTTACGAAGTAATTCTTCGTAGTATACAAACCCGTCTGCGAACTAGGCTTGGTGGACCATACTACGCGGTCTCCACGACGATGAGTATCCGCCATCAGCGTTGTCGTCAGACTCAACAGCCCAATAATCAATAGCAACGAACTTCTTCTAAATCTTTCCATAGAGACATCAAAAAAATGTGTTCACGGTATTTTCACCTTACAGCGTGCAAAATTACTAATAATTTTTCATCCACGCAAATCTTTTCTGCTTTTTTTCGAAAAAAGTGGAGATTTTACACAAATATCTCATTTTTTTCCACATCGCTGTGCTGCGTCCTAAATCTTAAATCCGCAATCATAAATCTTAAAATCCGCCCTGTCCCTCAGGTTTATAGGAGCTTTGCTCCGTGTAGAGCCTTCGGCGTTTACGCTGCGCTGTTTAGAGGCTTCGCTGTTTAGAGGCTTCGCCGTTTAATTAAACGCGCGACAGGCGCACTAAACGCAGCTCTGCTGCTCTAAACCTTTAAACGAAAAAAACGACCCGCAAAGGTCGTTTTTAGTAGTGCTACCCGGACTCGA
>DBVU01000053.1:3371-3741 GCA_002308195.1 Bacteroidales bacterium UBA1256 | reverse complement strand
CCTCCGCCTAAGAGGGCAAAAATGTCGCTCTTGACGAAAGCGGGTGCAAAAGTACTGCTTTTTTTCCATATACGCAAATATTTTGAGAAAAAAATGAGAATTTTGGTGCATTTTGTTGCAAGTGTGCTTTTTTTTTTGTAAATTTGCACGCAATTTATGTGTGCAATCGATTTTTAAATGCTATGAATACTAATTTTGGTTTTGTGCGAGTAGCAGCTGCCGTCCCCGTACTGCGTGTGGCAGACTGCCATTTCAATGCTGAGCAGATTAAATCGCAGATTGATGAAGCACTCGCTGAAGGAGTTGAGATTGTCTCGTTTCCGGAACTTAGCCTAACAGGCTACACCTGTGCAGACCTCTTCTTCACGCA
>DBVU01000053.1:512-3275 GCA_002308195.1 Bacteroidales bacterium UBA1256 | reverse complement strand
TTCAACTGCGCTTTTGTCATCACCGATGGTGAGGTGCTGGGTATAGTGCCTAAGGTCAATCTGCCTAATACGGGCGAGTTCTACGAGAAACGTTGGTTTACCAGCGGACGCGCTACGCGTGAGTATACGCCCGGAGGCGTTGCGCCGCGTATTCCTAAGATAGAGATCTGGAGCGGAGAAGTGCCTTTCGGAACCGACTTGCTCTTTACTACGCGCAACTATACCTTTGGTATAGAGATATGCGAAGACCTCTGGTCGCCACTACCTCCTTCCACTCAGTTGTCTATCCAGGGCGCAGAACTGATCTTCAATCTCTCGTCCAGCAATTGTCTGGTGGGCAAACACGCTTTCCGCCGTCAGATGATTACCCAGCAGTCGGCACGCGTCCACTGCGGATATATCTATACTTCTTCCGGCGTAGGCGAATCGACGACCGATGTTGTCTTCTCCGGCAGTACCTATATCGCCGAGAATGGCAAAATGCTCTGCGAGGGCGAACGTTTCCAGCGAGAGAGCACGATGATTATCCAGGAACTAGATATCGAGCGTCTCCGCACCGATCGTCAGCGTAACACCAATTTCACAAAGGACAAAACCGGCCATTACCGCCGTATCAACGTGGCGCCTATCGAGCGCGAAGAAGAGTTTACCGAACCTATCCATCGTCAGTTCTCTGCTGCGCCTTTCTTGCCCGCTAAGGTCGATGAAGACTCTTACTGCACCGATGTGTTCTCTATCCAGACCAGCGCACTCATGCGCCGTTGGGAACATACGCACGCGCAGACACTCATCATAGGTGTGTCAGGCGGACTGGACAGCACGTTGGCGCTGCTGGTTTGCGTTCAGGCGGCTGATCGTCTGGGATACGACCGCCAACAAGTGGTGGGCGTTACCATGCCCGGTTTCGGTACAAGCGACCGCACCTATCAGAATGCATTGGAACTGATGAAACTGCTGGGCATTACCCACCGCGAGATTTCTATCTGCGATGTGGCTACCCAACACCTGAACGATATAGCGCATAACATCGACAACCACGATATCACCTACGAGAACGCGCAAGCGCGTATCCGCACGCTTATCCTCATGGACCTGGCTAACGAACTCAACGGTATCGTAGTCGGCACAGGCGACTTGAGCGAACTGGCGTTGGGATGGTGTACCTACTGCGGCGACCAGATGTCGATGTATGGCGTCAACGCAGGTATTCCTAAGACGCTCGTCCGTTACCTGGTGCGCTATGCCGCAGAAAATCTCTTCGGCGAAGACCTCCGCCGCGTATTGTTCGACATTGTCGATACGCCTGTCTCGCCGGAACTGCTGCCAACCGACGACGAAGGACAGATAGCACAGAAGACCGAAGACAAAGTCGGGCCGTACGAACTGCACGATTTCTTCCTCTACTATTTCCTACGTTACGGATTTACACGCGAGAAAATCAAGTATATGGCCGTTCAGGCTTTCGACGACAAGTTCGACGAAGCTACTATCGATCGTTGGCTCAATGTCTTTATGCGCCGTTTCTGCCAGCAGCAGTTCAAGCGTAGCGCGATGCCCGACGGACCTAAAGTAGTCTGCGTCAGCCTCTCGCCACGGGGCGATTGGCGTATGCCTTCCGATGTCACTTGCATCTAAACAATCACAAATCGTAAATGGTAAATGGTAAATGACCAAATGGTAAATATTCCTAATACTTTCGGCCTGGATGTCAAGGCTCGAGTCTTAGCCGAATACTCCTCGGTGGAACAGTTGCGCGAACTGCTGAATCAGTATCGCGGAGAACGCCTTTTGCACATGGGTGCCGGCAGCAATCTGCTCTTTACACGCGACTTCGATGGAGTAGTGCTCCATTCAGCCATGCGTCGGGCTAGGGCCTTAGACGAAGACAGCGACACGGTTCTCATCGAAGCGGAGAACGGACTGGTGGTGGACGAACTGATTGCGCAACTCTGCGACATGGGCCTCTCGGGCATGGAGAACCTGAGTTACATCCCGGGCGAAGTGGGGGCATCGGCTGTGCAAAACGTGGGTGCTTATGGCGTCGAGGCCAAAGATGTCATCGTTTCAGTACGCGCCATCTCCGTGGCCGACGGCACCGAACGTACATTCACCAACGAGGAGTGTTGCTATGGTTACCGCGATAGTATTTTCAAGAACCAACTGCGTGGCCAATACATCATTACCCACGTCGTTTATCGTCTCAACAAACATCTGCAACCGCAATTGGATTACGGCAATCTGCGAGGCGAAGTGGGCGAGAACCCGTCCGTGATGGATATTCGCAACGCAGTTATACGCATTCGTCAGCAGAAATTGCCTGAGGTCAGCGAACTGGGTTCAGCAGGTTCGTTCTTCAAAAACCCCATGGTTCCCGAGGAGCAAGCTAATGCTCTCCTCGCCCAATATCCTAACATGCCTAATTTCCCTTCCCTTCAGGGAGGGGGCAGAGGTAGGCTTGTCAAAATTCCTGCAGCCTGGCTCATCGAGCAATGCGGATGGAAAGGAAAGATGCTCGGCGGAGCACAATGCTACCCAAAACAACCGCTCGTTTTGGTTAATGCCAATAACGCCACGCCTGATGATATCATTCGCCTCGCAGATGCTATCTGCGCAGATGTCAAAGCGAAATTCGGAATAGAAATACACCCCGAGGTCAACTATATATAAACATTACACATTCAACAATTCCACAATAATGGCAAGTTTTATCGTAGAAGGAGGACACAAACTGCACGGGTCAATCACCCCGCAAGGCGCTAAGAA
>DBVU01000053.1:0-495 GCA_002308195.1 Bacteroidales bacterium UBA1256 | reverse complement strand
CTGCCGGATATTCTCGACGTCAATAATCTCATCGATCTGTTGGCATCTATAGGCGTGCGGGTGGAGCGACTTGCCAAAGGCAAGTGTGCTTTCGCAGCGAGCGATATCGACACGGCCTATCTTAGCAGCCAAGATTTCCTGAAGAAATGCAACAAACTGCGTGGCTCCGTCATGCTCATTGGTCCGCTGTTGGCACGTCTGGGCGAAGTGACCTATGCCAAACCCGGAGGAGACAAAATCGGTCGCCGTCGTCTCGACACCCATTTCCAAGGAATGGTCAATCTCGGCGCAACCTTTGAGTACGACCAAAACCTGCTCGCATATCGTTTCAGCGGCAAGCATCTCAANNTATATGCTTCTCGACGAGGCATCCGTCACAGGTACAGCAAATATCATCATGGCAGCCGTTATGGCCGAAGGAACCACCACTATCTACAACGCAGCTTGTGAGCCATACGTGCAGCAACTTTGCAAAATGCTCAATAATATGGGCGC
>DBVU01000086.1:23261-25933 GCA_002308195.1 Bacteroidales bacterium UBA1256 | reverse complement strand
GGTTTCTCGCTCTCTGCAATCAGCACATTCAGACCTGCTTTGTTTGCCGGGAACTCAGCCTCCAGTTCGGCAATCGACATATTCTCGGGTTTCTCAATTACCCAGAGATGGAATATCTCGGCCTGAACAACAAGGTTGTCGGTATAGCCCACTTTCTCCTGGATTTCTGCGATATCCTTGCGCGGGAAGCCGGGAACGATACGGTCAACGAGCGTAGCGCAAACATAGTTGTATTTCTCAAACCACTCCTTGAAACCCTGATAGTCGGCTCCGAAGTCATCCTTCCAGAGTTCGATATACTTGCGGATACAATCTTTCAGGTGGTGACCATTGAGGAAAATTAACTCACACGGCATGAATATTAACCCCTTGCTAGGGCAGCCATTGAAGGTCTTGTAGCGACGGAAGAGGAGCTGAACCAACTTGCCAGGATACGCACTTGCCGGTGCGTCGGTGAACTTGCAAGACGGATCGAAGGTGATACCTGCCTCGGTGGTATTGGAGATCACGAAGCGGATGTCGGGCTGGTCAGCTAGCGCCATGAATGCAGCATTTTGGCTGTACGGATTCAGAGCACGCGAGATAACATCGATGCGCTCGAGCGAGTTAACAGCCTTGCCGTCCAATCGCCCCTGGAGGTTGACATGATACAAGCAGTCCTGTCCGTTGAGCCAATCCACCATACCTCGTTCAATCGGCTGAACAACAGCCACGGAACCATTGAAATTGGTCTTAGCGTTCATGTTCCATACGATCCAGTCGACGAAGGCGCGCAGGAAGTTGCCCTCTCCGAATTGGATGATTTTCTCAGGCATTACGCTCTTAGGCGCTGTCTGCTTGTTGAGTGCTTTTTTCATAAAAGTTGAGTATTTGAATGATTAATAGTATATGCACATATTTTCACGTTGCAAAGGTAGTGATTTTATTGCAATAATGCAATAACAAATTGTCGTTTTTTGTAGAAATTTTGATTTTCGCATTCAAAGAAATATGTTTTTCAACTAATTTTTGTAAAAAAATCCCCAAAATTTTTGCATATGTTAAAAAAAAGCAGTACCTTTGCGCTCGAAAATAAATTTTCATAGTTAAGGTNNGCTGTGAAGTTTCCTATTGCTTTTTAGACAAACCAAACACAAGTCCATAGGGTTTATCCTAAAAAGATACTGATTATGCAAACAACGAAAACAAAGAATCAGTCGGAAAACGCGAGTAGCAAGATGCCCAATCTGAGCACTCCGGAAGAGGTGCGCAATGCGATTATTGCATCGGAGATACTACAACGCAAATGGTAAACGAAAAATAACGAAAAAGAACATATGGCAGTAACTTACATGACCGCAGAAGGTCTGCAGAAACTAAAAGAAGAACTCCAAAGGCTGGAGGCAGTGGAGCGTCCACGCGTGATTGCCGCGATAGCAGAGGCGCGTGACAAAGGCGATTTGAGCGAGAATGCTGAATACGACGCTGCAAAAGAGGAACAAGGAATGCTGGAGAGCAAGATTGCTCAACTCAAGGGACGCATTATGGATGCACGCATCATTGACCGCAGTACCGTTTCGACCGACGAGGTGCAGATATTAACTAAGGTACGCGTGCGCGTTAAGAAAACGGGAGCAGAGAAAACCTATCAACTCGTCACCGAAGGCGAAGCCAATATTGCTGAGGGCAAGATTGCTGTAACCACTCCTATTGCCAAGGGGCTGATGGGTAAGCACGTGGGCGAAACAGCCGAAGTACAGGTTCCGGCCGGCATCATGGAATTTGAGATTCTGGACATATCACTCTAAGACAGCAAAGTTATGACTATTTTTACGCGCATTATCAAAGGTGAGATACCCAGTTACAAGGTAGCCGAGGATGAGCGTTACTATGCATTCCTAGACATCAATCCGCTGCAGAAGGGACACACGCTAGTCATTCCAAAACTACCGGAGCCTGAAGCAGACTACATCTTCAACCTGGATGACGAGATATTGGCCGGATTGATGGTGTTTGCAAAAAAAGTAGCCTGCGGCCTCAAAGAGGCAACGGGCTGTAAGCGTGTGGGCGTAGCCGTGCTCGGGATGGAAGTGAATCACGTGCATATACATCTTGTTCCGATGAATTCGGAGAAAGATATGCTTTTCACCAACCCCAAACTGGAGTTGCCTAGCGACGAGATGGCCGAAATAGCCAACTCGATTGCAGAAGCGATTGAATCACTTAGCGCGTAACCACGTCTGGCTACGACCAAGCAGACCGGCGCGATCGAGCGAACCTCGGAGCACCAGTTTGCCATTCTTCAGGTAGATTTTACCATAGTAGAACTTACCAGACTCAGGATCAAGGAGTTTGCCACCGCGCAATTCTCCTTTTTCTTCGTGCATGCCACGGATAAATACCAGGCCCTCGAGTTTCTTATTCTTATCCGCGCCCTTACACTCGGTGCATACCGCATCCCTCGGTCCCATCAAAAGGCGGTCAATCTTTCCATAATAGAGGCCGTCTGAGCCACGATAGATAAGCACAACGGAATAGCTATTTCCGGTCTTATCATCCACGGTTTTCCATCTTCCGAGTATTTCATTCACTTGAGCAGAAGCCATTATGCTAAGACAAAGCAGGACGGCTAAAATATACATCCGTTTCATACTGATTGATTTGATTTCGCTGACAAAGTTATACAAAATTTT
>DBVU01000086.1:0-23199 GCA_002308195.1 Bacteroidales bacterium UBA1256 | reverse complement strand
GCATCAAATAATGCGCATAAGTTAGATGAAGTGCGTGCCATCATGCCGGCAGGAGTAGAAGTATTAAGTCTGCGGGATATCGGTTTTGACGCTGAGATAGATGAGAATGGTGCGACACTGGAGGAAAATAGTAAGATAAAAGCCGAGGCTGTGGCGGCTTTTATCAATGATGGAATGATGATAGATGGTGTGTTTGCGGATGATACAGGACTGGAAATCAAGGCCTTAGGTGGTGAACCAGGTGTGTATACTGCGNNTGGGCAGGCGAGCCTGCAGCCAATCGCAAGAAAGCCTTAGCCGAATTAGCTGAGAAGACTAATCGCAATGCGCAGTTCAGGACAGTTATTACGCTGATTAAGGACGGGAAGACAGTTCAAGTGAGTGGAATCGTTCGCGGACAGATAGCAAAAGAGGAATACGGACAAGGTGGGTTCGGTTATGACCCGATCTTCATTCCGGANNTATGACCCGGTGTTTATTCCCGAAGGATACGACAAGACTTTCGGCGAGTTGCCGGCAGAGGTAAAGAACGGGATTAGTCATAGAGCGAGAGCTTTACAGGAGCTGGTAAAGCTATTTTAGATTTTAGATTTTAGATTTGTGATAACGAAAAAACCATTCATAGCAGTTCTTCTTTGTGCCATGACATTTGTCACGGTTCAGGCGGGAACATGGAAGACGCACTTTGCGTATAACAACGTGACGCAGATAGCGATGGCGACGGATCAGGTGTTTGCTATCTCGGACGGTAGTCTGTTTAGTGTGGATAAGCAGACCGAGCAGGTGCGTGTCTATAACCGTCAGTCGGGTCTGCACGGAACCGGTATCACGTGCATCCATTACGACGAGAAGGGGCAGCAGCTGATTATTGCCTATGATTTCGGTAAGATGGATATCTTGTCGAAGAACGGCGTGCAGTATATCGGTGCGTTGTACGACAAGGACATGACGCAGCGCAAGACGATCTATAACATCACTATCAGTGGTCGCACAGCTTATCTATCTACGCACTACGGCGTGCAGACGATGGATCTGAGGGAGAACAAACTGGTGGACAGTTACTGGTTGCGTCCGAATGGTCTGGAGACACCTATCATGGATGTGCTGTTGCAAGGCGATAGTATCTATGCGTTCGGTGAGGACAGCCTCTATTGCGCGAAGTTGAGTGATCCGCTGTCGGACTATACGTATTGGCATCGCGAAGCACTCGGTCGTGTTGCGCGAGACGAAGAGAAGGGCAAGCATTATCAGGATGCCACCAATCACTGGTACGCCGGCTATGCCGAGGGAATCATTCGTTTCACGCTTACCGAACGACTGACGTACAAGCCGAATGGTCCGCTACAGAACAATCCATATCGAATGCGAGCCGGCGGACAAGGGATTGGTATGGTACCGGGTGGGTACGCTATTCCGCGCTATTCACGCTCGGGTGCGATCATGCTATGGAACAACGCGGATTGGACAAATTTCGACGAGGCGTATATCAATGCACAGACCGGTCTGGAGCAGAGTACCGATTATTGCGACATCCTCTTCGATCCCGCAGACCTGCAGCATTTCTTCGTAGCGAGCTTTGGTTACGGGCTTTTTGAGTTCAAGAACAATGTTTTCTACAAACATCACAATCCGGACAACAGCGCGTTAGAACCGGTGATTGCGACGCCGACTTATCCGTACGTGTGGGTGGACGGCTTGCAATGGGACCATGAGGGGAATTTATGGATGCTCAATAACAGTTACAACGGGGTAAAGGTGCTGCAAGCGAATGGTGAGTGGATGTCTATTTCCAACAAGGCTTGCCAAAACTTAGACCGCTCGAAAGACCTATTGGTATCCGTGAAGAATCCGCACATCAAGCTGGTCTCTTCCATTCGCAATGGGATTGGTGTGTTTGACGACAACGGCACGATAGCAGACCAGACGGACGACCGCAGTGTTCTTGTTTTGGAGTTCAGTGATTCGATTGGTCAGACCTATATGTTAGACCGCATCTCCTCGTTCTATCAGTTACCATCCGGTGTGCTGTTAGTTGGTACACAGAGCGGACTCTATCGTATAGACCAGCCGGAGGAACTGCTCAACGGCAACACACTATGCCTGCCTGTAGAGATAGATCTTGCGGAGGAGGGACGCTATAACATCTTCGAGACGGATAACATCCGCAGTATCACTTCCGATACGGATGGTCAGGTATGGATCGGCACGCAGTCCACGGGTTTGTACTGTTTGGATGCGAACCTGACGCAGGTGCTGGAGCATTTCTCTATTGACAACAGTCCTATACCGAACAACGACATCTTGTCGCTGTGTTGGGTGCCGAGTACGAAGCACCTGTTCGTCGGTACAGCCGAAGGACTGGTGGAATATGATCCGGAGGGATGGAGTGAAGGAATTAACGAGTTAGAGAATGAGGGAGTTAGTGAGGATGAAGGCAGTATGCAGCGATGGAAACTGCATTTCTCGTACGTCAATCCAACAGAGATAACGGCTTCGCCGAAACGCGTGTATGCAGCTGCAAGCGGTTCGCTCTTCAGCGTAGACAGGGCAGACGGCGAACTGAACTACTGGAACAAAGCAACGGGTCTGCGCGGAAACAGCGTAGCACACATCGCTTATGACGTTCACTCAAGCCAACTGCTTATCGCTTATGAGAATGGTCAGATCGACCTGATGGACGAAGATGGAGAGGTGTCTACGATGCCTGACTTATCGATGAAAGCCGGTTCGGTAGACGTGGATATCCATAGTATATACGTTGGTCGTCAGAACACCTACCTGGCGATGTCATTCGGTATCATCGTGGTCAATACCAGACGCGGCGAAGTGAGCGACACCTATTATATCGGTGCGAACGCAAGTGCCGTGGACGTGCGGCAAGTGATTGAGACAACCGACTCGCTGTTTGCCTTCTCGTACGACAAAGTCTACAAGGCAGCGCTACGCGATAACTTAGTGGATTACACGTTCTGGCAAGAGGAGCAGTTGAGCCGCGAAGTGCAGCAAGCAGTCGTTTGGCGCGACACACTTTATACGCTGCAGGACAATATCTTATATCGCCGTGAAGGCGCAGGTTGGACGAAAGTCTTGGATGAGCAGATACAATGGATCAGCGCGAATAACGGGCAACTGTTGGTATATACGGAGAACGGTCTGTTCCGCCTGACGGAAGAAGGTGGATTGGCAGGGTTGAGTAACCTCTATCGAATGAATGCGGCGCTGTTCACGAATGGCGAATACTGGGTAGCAGAGACGAATTACGGTCTGATACAACTGCGTACGGATGGCGACCGGTATTTCCATACGGAAGGTCCGAACAGCAATTTTGGATACTGCATGTACGCGGCACACGGACAGATATACTCGGCTACAGGTGGTCGCTGGGCCAGCCAGTTCGTTCGTCCGGGACGTATCAATATCTACAACGGTAGTGGCTGGCGTACTATTGACGAAGGCCAGATAGCGACGGCAGTAGGTGTACCTGCTTATGACATCTCCAGTATCGCTGTCGATCCGAAGGAGGCAGGCCATTTCTTCGCTGCTTCATATGGACGCGGTCTGTATGAGTTCCGCGACTACAAGGCGGTGAAACATTACACGACAACGAATAGTCCGATACGCGAAGCCGTGGAGAATATCGATCCGACGCTGTACACCTATGTGGATGGCGCGATGATGGACGAGCAGGGTAACCTGTGGATACTGAACTCCACAGCTTTAGGTAAACCGCTGCATATACTGACACCGCTTGGACAATGGTACAGCCTGTCGCTGTATCAGAACGGCAACAGTCTGCGCGTCTATACACCGACGGGTATATGGACAGACCGGCGTAACAAGCAACGCAAATGGTTCATGAGTCAACGTACTACGGATCATAAGGGTGTGTACCTGCTGGACGACGGCGGCACACCGACTATCAACGGAGACGACCGCTGTATACGTCGAAACAGTTGGGTGGATCAGAATGGTAATATCGTTTCTCCTGATGTATTCCGTAGTTTTGCACAAGACCACACGAACCGCATTTGGATTGGTACAGAGAAAGGCTTGATCATTATTCCAAGCGATGTGGACTACTTCACGTCGAACAGTTGCAAGCGCATTATCATTCCGCGCAACGATGGTACGAACTTAGGCGATTACCTGTTGAGCAACGAGCAGATCAACTGTCTGGCGGTGGATGGCGGCGACCGGATGTGGATAGGCACAGCCACTTCGGGTTTGTACCTGATCGAAGACGACACCATCACGGTAGCCCATTTCACGTCGGACAACTCCTTACTGCCTTCGAATACCATTCAGTCGATTGCCATCAATCCGACGACGGGAGAGGTGTTCGTGGGCACCGATAAAGGTATTGCCTCCTACCGGAGTGACGCGAGTGAGGCACAGGAGGATATGAGCGGTGCCTACGCTTATCCTAACCCTGTACCGCCTCATTACAGCGGTGTGATCTCGATCACGGGACTGATGGATAACACGGTGGTTAACATCGTAGATGCAGGCGGTAACCTCGTTTGCAAGACCCGCAGTCACGGTGGAACTGCAGTCTGGGACGGTAAAGACGCTTATGGAAACCGCGTTACGCCCGGTATCTACACGGCATTGTGCAACGCGGAAGATGGTCACACGGTGGTTAAGATTCTCATAGCACGATGAAGACGAGGGATAACTGTTTTGGCTTTCTGCGTTTCGTGTTTGCACTCATCATCGTGATTGCTCACTTGCGTGTGTTGACCCAACTGCCGGAACTGCAATGCACGCGTATCCTGAGTCTGATTGTCAACCGAACGGCTTTCTTCGTTATCTCTGGTTTTCTGATCATGGTCAGTTACGACCACAGCGAAGGCATCAAGCATTTTTTCGCAAAACGTGCACGGCGTATCTTCCCCGCCTATATCACGGTGATCCTTGTTTGCGCGATAGGTCTGGTACTGCTCAGTACGTACGCTCCTGCCGCCTATTTCTCGCATCCGATGTGGTGGAAATATATCGCAGCGAACCTGTGTTTTATGAATTTCCTGCAGCCTTGTCTGCCGGGTGTTTTTGAAGGGGAGCAGTTCGTGAACTGCGCGGTGAACGGAGCATTATGGACACAGAAAGTGGAAGTAGGCTTCTACCTGATTGTACCGCTGTTGGCATGGATGCTGCATCGCAGTAAACGACCATGGATAGGGTTGTTGGCCATCTATCTGGGTTCGGTGCTATGGAGTAATATCTTTATGTGGCTGGCGGATCACACGGGTAACTCGACGTATGTCTTCTTAGAGCATCAGTTACCGGGTTGTCTGTCGTATTTCGCGGCAGGTATGTTCGCGTACCAATATAAGGAGTTATTTATGAAGTACCGCCATTATATCATTCTTCCGGCTATCGCGATAGTGGTCTTTGAGAAGATGATGGGCATGAGTTGGTTACAACCAGCTGGTAATGCCGCTATCTTACTATGGTGTGCCTACTCGCTGCCGAAGTTGAATAAGATGGAATGGTTAGGAAATTTCTCGTACGGTATGTACCTCTATCATTACCCTATCATCATGGTCATGTTGAGTCTCGGTATTTTTGAAAGATGGAATGCATGGATAGCGTCGAGTGCGTTGATCGCTATCGTGATCGCGCTTTCTGCCTTGTCGTGGTACGGCATGGAGCGTAAGTTCTTACATCGGTAATAAAAAAGGACAGCGTCTTGCTATCCTTTAATCAGTTTCATAAACTCTTCACGAGTCTTGGCTTGATTGAACACGCCGGTGAAGTCAGAAGTGACTGTCATGGCGTGTTGTTTTTGCACGCCACGCATTTGCATGCAGAGATGCTCGGCTTCGATAACCACCATGACGCCTAAGGGGTTGAGGGTGTTCTGGATACAATCCTTAATCTGGGTTGTGAGGCGTTCTTGCACTTGCAGGCGACGGGCATAAACATCTACTACGCGGGCAATCTTACTGAGACCAGTGATTCGTCCGTTAGGGATATAGGCCACATGTACCTTTCCGAAGAAAGGCAACATATGATGCTCGCAGAGCGAGTAGAAATCAATATCCTTGACCACGACCATCTGGCGGTAGTCCTCCTCAAAGAGAGCAGAGCGTAAGATCGCTTCGGGGTCCTCATGGTAACCTTTGGTGAGGAATTGGAGTGCCTTTCCAACACGATGCGGGGTTTTCTGGAGGCCCTCTCGTTGGGGGTCTTCTCCTATTTCGCGCAGCAGTGTTGTTATTTGCTGAGCGATACGTTCAGTGCGATCTGTATTGGGCGTGAAATGTTGTAAGTCCATTACTTTTTCTCCTGTTTCTCGGCTTTTTCTGGTTTCTCTTTCATTCGTTGTATAACAACAGCTTTAATGTGGTCGCGCACAGCATAGGTTTGGCGACTCATAGCGGGAAAACGTTGAATAAAAGAACGTTTATAATCATTGGCTTCTTCCAATGTGCGGAAATCGCCTATGCGCACGCGCCAAAATGGGGTGTAGAAACGTACGTAGATAGGAACGGTTATCTTACCCGTAAGTGCGGCACGTATGCGATTCGCCTCAATCTGTCCCTGTCGTTGATCATTCGATTGGTAAATCTCCAATCGATAACCAATAGGATTTGCACTGATAATTTTGCGTCTCTTTTGTTTTCCTGGAGTAATTTTTACATATCCTCCTTCTGTTAGGATGCGGATATAGCGAGGCTGATGAATGGCAACAAATGGCATATCGCGCCAGATGTTATCTTTCAGACTATCTGCCCCAAGCGTATCTTGCATCTGATTCAGGCTGTCTGTAAGAATTTGTGCTGCAATAGGATCTGTGGGCACAGGGTAGATATCTTGCGCCTGAATGTCAATTCCAATTGAAACACAAAGGACCGTTAAAATAGATAAGTAAAAATGTCTCATTTTTTTAGTAATGGAATGAACTACCGCCCACAAACTCACGCAACAACGAAGTCGGTGGAATTTCTTTCTCTGGTATAGGTACAAAGTATTGCAAGAACTTAATTAAGCGATGAGCTTCGGTATATTCCTCACAGTACTTAGGCACCTCTTGTAATATCGGTTCAGCATGACGTTTCAACACAGCCAATTCAAAGAGAAGAGCCGAATTGAACATGACATCAGCTTCTTCTTGGAACGGATAGATCCATTTATCCTCCCCTCGACGCACACTTGGACAACGAGCAATGGTGTCGCGTGCCGAGTATCCACGATACTTATAGTCGCGAACGATACGGCGCAGCAATCGAATATCGGTGGTCGGTATCCAGTTATGGTTATCAATATTGATCGTGGTCAATGCCGATACATATATTTTAAATGTCAAATTTCGTGCCACATCCGGCAGCAAAATTGGATTTAGTGCATGGAGTCCCTCGATAACGAGCACATTATCCTTTCCTAATTTAAGTTTTCGTCCCTCAAACTGGCGCTCACCTTTTTCGAACGAGAAGGCGGGTATTTCCACTTCCTTGCCGTCCAAAAGATCACGCATCTGTTGACGGAAGAAGGGGAGATCAACAGCCTCCACGTTCTCAAAATCCCAATCTCCATTTTCATCACGTGGTGTATCTTCGCGATTGACAAAATAGTCGTCCATCGAGATAACTTCCGGACGAATACCATTGACCATCAATTGGATTTGGAGACGCTTGGAGAAAGTAGTCTTGCCCGACGAGGATGGACCGGCAATAAAAATGAGTCGTGGACGTTTCGCTGCAATCTGGTCAGCTATCTGAGCCACTTTCTTCTCGTGGAGTGCCTCGGCCAACTTAATCATTTCAAAAGAGCGATTGTTTTTGCAAGCCACATTAAAGTCGCTGACATTATTGATATGCAGCAATTTATTCCAAGAACTGAACTCAGAGAAGATCTGGAACATATTATCTTGGACTAATTTATCCTCAAGGCAATCCGGGTTGTCGCGATTAGGGATACGAAGTAGCATGCCGTCGTGATAAGGCTCGAGATCAAAAATATTGACATAGCCCGTCGATGGCATTGTACTGCTGGTATAATAGTCGATATAGTCTCCCATTCGAAAATAACGGCAGTAGGGATTTCCTAGTGTCTCAAAGATAGTAGATTCGCCATCTGCACGCGCACCAAACATCTTAATCACCTCTTTGGTTTGCTTCTCCTCTTCTTGGATTCGGCGATTCTCCTTCACAATCTGCCACATCCTATTCTTGATAGCTTCAATCATTTCGGGCGTCAACTGTGGTTCTCCCATTTCCGCATTCAGATCGTCCGGTTTGGGGCTCTTCCACTGAAGCGTGCAATAATAGCCTTTGGAAATCGGGTGCTCTATACGCAAATCAGCACGCGGATAAAGTTCACTGATAGCGCAAGCCAAAATCATATTCAGCGTACGCACGTAACAACGCATACCACTCGGGCTGCTAGCATCCAAGAACTCAACATCTTTTGGCTTGTAGAGCAAGAAATCCAAACACTCTACCTTGTAGTTAACATGGGCTGCAATGATTGGATACTTGAGTTGAACACCGATGCGGTCTTTCAATTCGATGAGAGAAATACCGCGTGGCACTTCATGGTACGTGCGCGTGTTTTTACAATAAACTGTAATGGTTGGTTCCATATAAAAGAATTAATTAAAGTCTATAATATGGTGTATCGATAGTATGCCTATTATCTCGGTAGATTGCTCCGTTTCGGTGACAGCAAGCGTCGTGATGTTATGTTTGTCCATTATTTCAAGCGCATCACTCATAAGGGCATCACGATGGATATGCTTGTAACTCGGGGTCATAATATCTCCCGCTGTGAGTGCGTCCAATCGGGGCTTATGCTCAATCGCCCGACGCAGATCACCGTCGGTGATAATGCCTTTGCATACATTGTTCTCGTACACCATAGTCATACCCATATGTCCCTTCGACATCTCAAGTACCAGTTCGCGGAGCGGCGTGGTATTTTGAACGCGCGGGACGTACTGTTGCATATGTTGTCCTACGCGTCCGAGCAGTTTACGTCCAAGCGCTCCACCTGGATGATATACGGCAAAATTCTCAGCACGGAAACGGCGTTTTTCCATCAGGCAAACTACCAGTGCATCTCCCAACATACTCGTAGCTGTAGTACTGGTTGTAGGAGCCAGTCCAAGCGGACAAGCCTCATGGTCGACATGCATCGAGAGCACTATATCGCAACTCTTGGCCAAGCGGGATTTCTCGTCCCCCGTCATGGCAATCAGTTTGCACCCTATCTTACGCAACGGATCGATTACGGAGAGTATCTCATTGGTCTCGCCGCTATTGCTCACGAGCATCACTACATCGTCCTGGCAAACCATTCCCAAATCGCCATGCACAGCTTCCGCAGCATTGATGAAAATAGCCCTGGTTCCGGTAGAAGCAAGCGATGAGGCAATCTTATGCCCAATGATACCAGTCTTGCCGATACCCATGATGACCAATTTACCACGGCAGGCGTAAACCATCTCTACCGTCTGGTCAAAACTATCGCCTATCTGCTGTTGCAAGAGTTGCAACTCTCGGATCTCATCACTGAATATCTGTTTTGCTCTTTCGCTATGCGTCATAATGATTGCGTTAGTTCGTGTATCTGTTTAGCTTGGGTCAGAATTGACTCTATGTCGCTCAATCGGACCTGATTGGCTGCATCGCTTATGGCTTTTTCCGGACAGGGATGTGCTTCCAGGAAGAGTCCGTCAACACCTACCGCCAGCGCGGCACGCATCAGGTGGGGAACCATTTCGCGGTTACCCCCCGTGATACCCTGCTGGCTACTAGGCTGCTGGACAGCATGAGTAGCATCAAAGATAACCGGACATCCGAAGCGACGCATTTCAACGAGCGATGTCATATCGACCACCAGTCGGCCGTAACCAAAACTGGATCCGCGTTCGGTGAGCCAAATGCGGTCGGTCTGTCCTCCGCAAACGGCTGCTATCTTATCAATAGCGCCACGCATATCCCACGGGGCCATAAACTGACCTTTCTTGATATTCACAATTCGACCCGTTCGTGCTGCAGCCTGGAGCAGGTCAGTCTGCCGACTGAGAAATGCCGGGATCTGGAGCACATCAGCCACTTGGGCAACCGATTCACATTGCCACGACTCATGCACATCAGTCAAGATAGGCACGTGAAAATGCTGCTTAACCTCCGAGAGTATTTTCAACCCTTCGTCCAGACCTACCCCACGCGCTGAAGCGGACGTGCGATTAGCCTTATCGTACGAGGATTTGAAATAGAGCGTCAATCCCAATCGGTCGCACACCTCACAGAGTCGTTCTGCAGTCTGCATCACTACATCACGACTCTCGATGGCACACGGTCCGGCTATGAGCAACAGGGTTTTCATTTCTGCTTCTGGAATACGCGAATCCAGGCTACGTTGAGCGTACCCTCCATAGCGCGTTGCTGATCGTCGATAAACGAAGATATAGCCAAGAACAGTTTTTCCTTAGGCATGTTATACGAGGTACGATACACCTCAATATTGTTAACACTCCATACCAGTTCGCGCTCGGTCCAACGAAGCGAGTAGATATAATACTTGGTAGGCTTGATACCGCGTATGGTAGTGCCATCGAAGCCACGCTCTTTGTAGTTGCCCACAGTGATATGCTTACCGTTGTAATGGAAGAGACTGATCATCGGCAGTTTCTTGCCCGAACCGAGCCATATTGCATGGTGGATATCTCCCTCGGTACGCAACTTAACCATAAACAATCCTTCCTTCTGACGGAACGTATCTGCGGTCTGGATGATATCACTGGTATAGTCAAAGTCCTTATTCACGAATCCCTTCTTAGGATCCCATGCCGGAGCCGTCACTTTCTCCTGCTTGGTGAACAAGCAGAGTTTGTTATCCATTGTACCGACATTCTTACCACCATTGTTAGCCTGCTGCTCGTTGGTAAAGGAATGGATCGTTTTGAGTTTCGGATTCTCATATGCAAAACCGGGCTTCCATGCCGACTCGGTCATACGGAACCAGTCGAACTCATCCTTAAAGGTCTCTTTCCAGCGCTCTATCTCCTCAATCTCCTTGCGGTTTTCCTTGAAGAAATACTGGATATCAGCCATAGCGGCCAACTGTTTGTAGCGAACCTCTTGCTGATACTCTTCTGTTGTCTTCCAGCGTTTTGGATTCGACCAGAAAGCATGTTGTTCCTTATACTCCGGCGTAGACACCTCAGCTACGAGAGATTTGTAGCGCTCGGGAGTCTTCGAGTTGCGATAACGGATATAGGCCTTGAAGTCTTTCGAGTTTTCGAACTCTGCCCATTGTTTCAACTCGAGCGAGTTGCGCACCTCCTTCTTACTCTGCAATTTTACGTAATTGGGGCTCTGTCGGAACTCAAGGTAATCCTTGAGGCGCTGGCTACCCTCTAGTTCCAGATATAACTGCAACTCCTTATCGTGCAAAAGTTTCTTGTACTGACTAATAGTCTCGTAGGTAGATGTCTTTTTGTACTTGGTGTTCACCCAATTATACTTTTTCTGCTGAAATTCCTTGCTCTCAACAATTTGTTTGAGCTCAAGATACTCTTTCATTTCAGGCGATTGCTCTATCTGACGGTAGCGAGCAATGCGCTCCTCCTGAGCAATCATACGACGCTCCATCTTCTCTGTGGAATAGAGACGACCGGTTAATCTTGATAAAAATAGATTCATAATAAAAATGGTATTACTGGATCATTTGATATAACTCTTCCAAACTATGGATATAGATTGGTTTATAATGTTCATTTTGCGGCAAGAAATGAAGGGAACGCATATGCTCCTCTAATTCTCGCAAATGGCTATAAAACCCATTAAAGTCAAGCACATACAATGGTTTCTGATGTTCCCCCACCGTACCACTAGCCAACACGTCCATCATCTCATCTAGCGTGCCGTAACTACCGGGAAGGCAAATAAAGCAATCTGCAATCTCACGCATACGTTGCTTACGCTCTGCCATATTCGCCACTTCAATCAGTTCATCGCAGTTGGCGGCAAGTCGTCCGGCTGCCTTGATGCGCGGAGGAATAACACCTATCACATGCGCACCTGCCATCTTAGCCGAATGGCTAACACGGGTCATCAATCCACCCGTAGCACCACCATAGACTAGTGTATGGCCATTCTCTCCGAGCCAAGTTCCTAATGCGTCCCCCAATCGGAGGTACTCCTCAGGGATCACATCCTTCGCACTGCAATAAACTGCTATGGTCATAATTTGCAATCACGCATCAATATTTGCGTAAGTGGCGTTCTGCTCGATGAACTCACGACGAGGAGCCACATCATCACCCATGAGCATTGCGATTGTACGATCAGCCTCAGCAGCATTCTCAATCGTTACCTTCTTGAGCAAGCGGCGAGCCGGATCCATTGTGGTCTCCCAGAGCTGCTCATCCGACATCTCACCCAGACCTTTGTAGCGTTGTGTCTTCACTTGACGCTCATCACCACTTGCATACTTCTGGATGAAGTCATGACGCTGCTGATCATTCCAACAATATTCTTTAATGTTGCCCTTCGAGCACATATATAGAGGCGCCATAGCAATGTAGAGGTGGCCTTGCTCAATCACTTCTTTCATATGACGGAAGAACAATGTCATAATCAAGGTTGCAATATGGGCACCATCCACGTCGGCATCAGCCATGATGATAACCTTATGATAACGAATCTTCGATAGGTTGAGTGCCTTAGGATCCTCCTCTGTGCCGAATGTAATGCCCAGAGCTGTGAAGATGTTGCGCACCTCTTCCGACTCGAATACCTTATGATCCATTGCTTTTTCTACATTCAGGATCTTACCACGAAGCGGTAGGATTGCCTGATGTACGCGATCACGTCCGGTCTTAGCTGTACCACCTGCAGAATCTCCCTCCACGAGGAATAACTCGCACTCAGCCGGATCCTTCGATGCGCAGTCTGCCAACTTGCCGGGCAGGCCACCACCCGTGAGAGGACTCTTGCGTAGCACAGATTGGCGAGCATTACGTGCAGCAATACGCGCCTGAGCTGCCAAGATCACTTTCTCTACAATCTTCTTAGCGTCGTCCGGATGCTCCTCAAGGTAGTTCTGCAGCGCCTCGGCTACGGCGGAGTTCACCATACCGGCTACCTCGCTGTTTCCGAGTTTGGTCTTGGTCTGACCCTCNNACGATCTTCTTCGCATCATCCGGATGTTCCTCCAGATAGTTCTGCAGCGCTTCGGAAACAGCGGAATTGACCATACCGGCCACCTCGGAGTTACCGAGCTTGGTTTTGGTCTGGCCTTCGAATTGCGGTTCGGCTACCTTGACTGAGATAACAGCCGTCAGACCCTCGCGGAAGTCGTTCGGGTCGATAGTAGAGTTGCCGTCCTTGTCTTTTAGTTTAGCCTTTTCCAGCATTTTGCTCTCTTCTGCGTATTTCTTCATAACACGCGTCAGGGCTGCACGGAAACCAGCTACATGAGTACCACCCTCGATAGTATTAATATTATTTACGTAGGAGTGTACGTTCTCGTTAAAGTCGGTGTTGTACAAGATGGCCACCTCAACGGGCGTGCCGTACTTGTCGGTATTCAGGTGAATTACCTCTGAGATAAGCGGCGTACGGTTGCTGTCAATATAGCGAACGAATTCTTGCAAACCTTTTTCGGAATAGAATGCCTCGCGCTTGCAGTCGACAATCTTCTCACCATTGTCTAGGATTGTCTCGACTTTTACACGTTTATCCTTCAGTACAATCTTAATGCCAGCGTTTAGGAATGCTAATTCGCGCATACGATTAGCCAGAATGTCCCATTGATAAACAGTCTCGGTAAAAATGGTGTTGTCCGGCCAGAATTGTACGAACGTACCTGTTTTGCGTTGCTCCCAGTTACCAATAGCCTCTGCCTCGGTGATAACGTGCACGGGGGCCAATGGTTTGCCCTTCTCGTAATCCTGTGTGTGGATCTTTCCGTCACGGTACACCTCTACATGCATCTTCGTAGAAAGTGCATTCACGCAGCTTACACCTACACCGTGAAGACCACCAGACACCTTGTAAGAGTCCTTGTTGAATTTACCACCGGCGTGCAGTACCGTCATAACCACCTCTAAGGCTGATTTATGCTCCTTAGGATGCATGTCTACCGGAATACCACGACCGTTGTCTTGTACTGTGATCGAATTGTCCTCGTTGATGTGAACAGCTATTTCGCTGCAGAAACCCGCCAGGGCCTCGTCAATCGAGTTGTCCACCACCTCGTACACCAAGTGATGCAAGCCCTTTTGCGAGATATCACCGATATACATCGCAGGGCGTTTACGCACCGCCTCTAGTCCCTCAAGCACTTGAATACTTGAGCCATCATACTTTTCTTTTTGTTCTTCCATTTTATATTGTTGTATTTTTTAAGTTCTCGTTTTCAATATAAATATAGCGCGCTATGCGCTTATGCGCGCGTGGACACGCACATAAATCGCTGCAAAAGTACAAAAAAAATATGATATATGCAAATAAAAAATGAAAAATTTTCCTAAATTAGCCCCTTTTCTTTTGCTTGTTGCATCAAATATGCCTTGGCGGCCTCATATTCATTAGGAATGATGCCGTCAAGAATGGCATCCTTGATGGCTGATTTGAGTTCGCCTACTGTAGAGCACGGGTCTAATCCGAGCAGTTGCATAATTTCTTCTCCGCGAATAGGTGGTTGGAAGTTGCGTATACGGTCGCGTTCTTCGAGTTCTACCATCTTTTCGCGAACCAACTGATAGTTTCGGTGAAATCTGGCAACTTTCTCTTCGTTGCGACTGGTAATGTCAGCGTCGCAGAGCAACATTAAATCTTCTATATCATCGCCGGCTTCGAAGAGCAGACGACGCACTGCAGAGTCGGTAACGGTATCTTCTATTAGGTTAATGGGCCGCATGTGCAGATCTACCATTTTCTGTACATATTGCATCTTCTCATTTAACGGCAATTTCATTGTACGGAAAATCTTCGGAATCATTTTGCTGCCGATATAGTTGTGGTTTCGGAATGTCCATCCTACATGAGGGTCCCATTGCTTGCTGCGGGGTTTGCCTATGTCGTGCAGAAGAGCTGCCCATCTTAACCAAAGGATATGATCAGCCGACTGATTCCTGTTTGTTGATTGCAGTACTGCTACATTATCAACCACTTGAAGCGTGTGATAAAAAACATCCTTATGACCACGCCCATTAACGGTTTCTATTCCCTTGAGTGCAGATAGTTCCGGGAAAATAAGAGGTAATAGTCCCGTCTTGTCAAGAAGTATCCAGCCTTCTGATGGTCTTCGGCTGAGCATGATTTTATGCAACTCTTCGTTGATGCGTTCGCGAGTGATAATTTGTATTCGCTCGCGGTTGCGGCAAATAGCATCATAGGTCTTGCTGTCTAGGTTAAATCCCAGTTGTGTGGCAAAGCGGATGGCCCGCATCATACGCAGCGGGTCATCGGAAAAGGTGATGTCCGGATCTAAAGGAGTGCGTATGATGCATCGCTCTAAATCGCCGATTCCATCGAATGGATCTACGAGTTCTCCATATAGGGACTTGTTCAGACAGATGGCCATTGCATTGATGGTGAAATCGCGTCTATTTTGGTCTTCCTGGAGAGAACCGTCCTCTACGATAGGGTTGCGGCTATCGTGCCGGTAGCTCTCACGTCGCGCTCCCACAAACTCAAGTTCCAAGTTTTTTCTTTTGACTTGTGCCGTTCCGTATGTACGGAAGATAGAAAGATGAGTGCCCTTTCCAAGGCGCTTGGCAACAGCTTCTGCTATAGAAATACCTATCCCTGACTGCCCCGGTTCGGGCCCATGGGGACGAGCTACAACAACATCAATGTCGGTGCATGGACGATGTAGTATCAGGTCGCGTACCCATCCTCCGATGACGTAACATTCCAGACCTAATTTGTCAGATTCTTCGCCAATCAGACGCAGGACCGGATTCTCTATTTCGGGGTTGTTCAAACGCATTTCGGGTGCAAATGTACAATAAAAAATGCATATATACAAATTTTTAGCTATTCAAGCCTAATAAAATCACACAAATTTTGCGTATTTGAGAAAAAAAGAGTAATTTTGCAGTCGGTTTTCCTAAAAAGGAAGATCAGAGTGAAGATGTATCCACAACAAGTAATAGATGCTTTGCGCCACGTTCGCTATCCGGGAACGGGTAAGAATCTGGTAGAGAGTGGCATGCTGGAGGACGATATCCGTATTTCGGGTTTCGAGGTCTCGTTTTCGCTGATTTTTGAGAAGGATAATGATCCTTTTATGAAGTCGGTGGTAAAAGCCTCGGAGACGGCGCTCCGGACCTATATCGATCCAAACGTCGCCGCCCATATCCACACGAAGTTCGTGAAACAGAACCTCCAATCACCAATCACCCATCACCAATCACCCTTACATGCCAAGCATGTCATTGCCGTTCATAGCGGTAAGGGTGGCGTTGGCAAGTCAACCGTCGCAGCCAATCTGGCTATCGCCTTGGCTAATAAGGGATATCGGGTCGGACTGCTGGACGCGGATATCCATGGTCCGTCTATGCCGAAGATGTTCCTTGCTGAGGATTGTCGGCCGGTGTCGGTAGAAGAAGACGGTCGCACACTCATCGAACCGATAGAGCAGTATGGTGTGAAGATGCTTTCGATAGGGTTCTTTGTGAATCCCGAACAAGCAGTCATATGGCGTGGTGGCATGGCTTCGAATGCTATCAAGCAGCTGATCCAGGATGCCCATTGGGGCGAGTTGGACTATTTCTTAATCGACCTGCCGCCCGGAACAAGCGATATCCATCTGACGCTGATAGCCACGTTGCAGTTGACGGGCGTGATCGTAGTGACTACGCCTCAACCGGTCGCGCTGGTGGACGCAAGAAAAGGAGTGGAGATGTTCAGAAACGAGAAGGTCAATGTGCCGATATTGGGATTGGTGGAAAACATGGCCTGGTTTACTCCAGCCGAATTACCCGAGAATAAGTATTATATCTTCGGCAAAGACGGTGGTAAGCACTTGGCGGAAGAACTGGGTGTGAAACTCCTGGGACAGATTCCGTTGGTACAATCCATCCGTGAAGGGGGCGACGAGGGACGGCCGATTGCGATGCAGACCGGTCATCCCGCCGCAGCGATATTCGAAGAGATTGCTTCTCAACTATAGAAACAGATGAGTCGAACGACCGAATTAGGTACAGCGCCCGTACATAAACTGCTGTTTAAGTACGCCATGCCCGCCATTATAGCGATGACGGCGACTTCGCTGTACAATCTGGTGGATTCGATTTATATCGGTCATGGCTGCGGCGCCTTGGCTCTCGGGGCATTGACGATAGCGAAGCCGTTTATGGATATTTGTGCTGCCTTTGGTAGCTTGGTCGGAGTGGGTGCTTCCTCTTTGTTGGCCATTTATCTGGGCGAGAAGGATTACGACAAAGCCAATCGCGTATTGGGCAATGTTATCGTGATGAATATTATCCTGTCGGCCGTTGTGATGGCTGTGGGACTCATATGGCTCGACCCGATTCTGCTGGCATTTGGTGCCAGCGAGAACACGCTCCTGTATGCGCATGAGTACATGGAGATAATACTATACGGAAATATCCTGACACATATCTATTTCGGACTCAATGCGATGTTGCGGTCGGCCGGGCATCCGCGTTTCTCGATGACGGCTACGATTGTGGCGGTGAGCGTGAATATCATATTAGACCCCGTGTTTATCTTCGGAATGGATATGGGGGTTCGCGGCGCGGCTCTGGCAACGGTTCTCAGCCAGGCGGTAGCTGTCGTTTGGCAGATGACCAAGTTCTTTGATAGAAACGAATTAGTTCGATTCCATCGCGGAATATGGCGACTCAATCGAGAGATAACCGGCCGAGCGCTGGCTATTGGTATGTCGCCGTTTCTGTATAATATTGCCCACTGTTTCGTGGTTATTATTATCAATAATCAGTTGAAGACTTTGGGAGGAGATTTGGCTATTGCGTCGTATGGTGTTATCAACCGTCTCACTTTTGTGTTCGCTATGATAGTAATGGGATTGAATCAGGGAATGCAACCTATCACGGGTTATAACTATGGTGCTCGCAAGTTTGACCGCGTGATGCAGAGTTTTAAATTGACTTGTATTTGCGCCACTGTGGTGATGGGTGTTGTTTTCCTGCTTGGTGAAGGTTTGCCCCGATTGGTAACGGAGATTTTTACGCACGACGAACTTCTTATTACGCAGACAATAAGACCGCTGCGAATCATTTGCTCCACGATGCTGATTATCGGATTCCAGATGGTGACCGGCAATCTCTTCACCTCTATCGGGATGGCGAGTAAGGCTATTTTTCTGAGTCTGACGCGTCAGGTTCTCTATCTAATCCCGTTGGCGCTCCTTCTTCCGATGGTATTCGCTAATCCTCTGGATGGTGTGTGGTGGGCAATTCCGATTAGTGATACGATCTCAGCTATAACAGCCCTGATTATGCTCCGCACATTGAAGTTTAACACCTGAAAAATCAATATATACTATGTCTGATATTTATTCTATTGTTACGTCACAAAAGCTAAGTTACGAACAAAAAGTGGTAGCCTTGGCGCATGCTGCGGAGGACACGTTGTCGGTGCTGAATATTCCCGAGCGTACGCGTTATTATATGGAGAGTGGAGTCATCTGCAATCTCAACGAAGGCAACGCTCCCTATCGTCCGCGTTATATCATGCCCGACTACGAGAAGGCTGTGCGTCAGGGAGTGAAGTTTCTGGAACTGGACCCGCCGCAAGACTTGGACGAACTGCTTACCTTCCTTCAGGTGCTCTATCGCCACGTGCCGTCGATTACAACCTATCCGGTGTTCCTTGGCGACTTGGACCGACTGATTGAACCCTTTATCGATGGACTGAGTGATGAGGTGGTGAAGCGTAAGTTGCGTAACTTCTTCATCTATCTCGATCGCACGATTACCGACTCGTTCTGCCATGCCAATCTCGGTCCGGAAGCTACGCGGGCGGGACGACTGATACTGGATGTAGACCGTGAATTGGAACAGGCCGTTCCGAACCTGACGCTGAAATACGACCCGGCTTTCACCCCTGATGACTATGCCGAGCAGGCTATCTATACATCGCTCTGTGTGGCTAACCCGGCTATCTGCAACGATGTGCTCAATCGCAAGACATACGATCGATACGGCATATCGTCGTGCTATAATATTCTGCCTATTGCCGGAGGTAGTTATACGCTAACCCGATTGGTGCTTCCTCGATTGGCCGCCATGACCGATGACAAGCAAGAGTTCCTCACAAAGCTCTTGCCCGAAGCGATGCAATGCATGGCGGATTACATGAGTGAGCGTATTCGTTTTATCGTAGAGAAATCAGGTTTCTTCGAGAGCCATTTTCTGGCTACCGAAGGTTTGGTGGAGCGCGATCGTTTCGTGGCTATGTTCGGACTGGTGGGACTGGCCGAAGCCGCCAATCATTTTGCGCCGGGCAAGAAATACGGCACCGACCCCGAGGCAGATGACGTGGCCGAGCAAATCATGCAAGCGATCTCCGATTTTGTGGCGCACTATACCTGCCCCTATTGCGAGATAGCCGATCATCGTCTGTTGCTACACGCGCAAGTAGGTATTGATACCGATCATGGCATCACGTCCGGCATCCGTATTCCGGTGGGTGACGAGCCTCAGTCTATATACGACCATCTGCGTCATTCTGCACGATTCCATCGGTTTATTCCGACCGGTTGCTCCGATATTCTTCCATTCGACATCACCGGCAAGCAGAATCCCGCTGCGGTACTGGATATCGTCAAAGGCGCCTTCGAGGTGGGCCAGAAATACGTAGCCTTCTATGCTTCCGATTCGGACTTGGTGCGCATCACAGGTTATCTGGTCAAGCGCTCGGAGATTGAGAAATGGAACAGCGGACAGGCTGTGCTGCAAAACACCACCCAACTGGGTGCGCCTACTTACGCCTCTGCCCACCTGGCCAACCGTAAAGTTCGAGGCGTCTAATTGCTAACAGCCAATAGCCAATGGCCATCGTACGAAAACTCATATCGCAATCTACCGTAGACGGACCGGGAAACCGGTTCGCTGTCTTCTTGCAGGGCTGTAACATCCGTTGTGCCTATTGCCACAACCCCGAGACGCAAGCTATGCACGACGATGAAGCGCACGAGATGTCGGTGGTTGATGTGCTGCATGAATTGGAGCCTTGTGTGCCGTTCTTGCGAGGGGTGACAGTTTCCGGCGGAGAGTGTATGCTCCAACCTGAGTGGTTGACAGAACTATTCCTTGCTGTGAAGCGACTGGGGCAAATCCGTAATCACCCGCTCACTTGTCTCGTCGATAGTAACGGCACGATACCTTTTTCTCATTATTCGGAACTGATGCAAGTCTGCGATGGCGTGATGCTGGATGTAAAAGCCTGGGATGAAGCGGTATACAGTCGTCTGACGGGGGCTCCAAGCAACCAGGTCGTAAGGGAAAATCTCGGATGGCTTCTCGGGTGCGGTAAACTGACCGAAGTGCGCATTGTCTGTCTTTCCGGACGGGTGGATGTAGAAACGATCCTGGAAAATATAGCTGAAACATTCGATTCTATCGGAAGAAAAGCACCTGTGCGACTGATTCGTTTCCGTCCGCATGGTGTGGTAGGAGAACTATCGAATCATCCGATGCCTTCGGACGAACAGATGAATAGCTACGCCCGGTTTGCGCATGAGTTGGGATTGGAAGTTACGATTCGATAAGATGCAATAGAATTGCATAACCTGGTTTTCAAAAAACACAAAACTCTTGCATATTTGGATTCTTTTTCGTAACTTTGCGCCCGATTTTGTAGATTAGGTGCAATATGGAAGAAAAGAAAAGCAAATTTACTCCTATTCTTAAGCCGGATAAAACTTATCCGGAAGTGACTCCGTATAGTGTATCCATGGGTGTGTTGATGGCAGTTATCTTCTCTGCTGCTGCCGCCTATCTTGGTTTGAAGGTTGGGCAAGTATTTGAGGCTGCAATACCAATCGCAATCATAGCTGTCAGTCTTTCCTCGATCTTGGGAAGGAAAGATGCTATTGGCGAGAACGTGATGATCCAGTCGATCGGCGCCAGTTCAGGCGTGATTGTAGCGGGTGCTATTTTTACCTTGCCGGCTCTCTATATCCTGCAGGCTAAGTATCCGGGTATGACCGTTACGTTCTCCCAGATATTTGTGTCGTCGCTTTTGGGTGGCTGTCTCGGTATTTTGTTCCTCATCCCGTTCCGTAAGTATTTCGTAGAGGAGAAAGATGGTGAGTATCCTTTCCCGGAGGCGACTGCTACGACGCAAGTCTTGTTGTCGGGCGAGCAGGCCGAGGGCAAGGGTTCTTCGGCTAAGCCGCTTCTTTGGGCTGCGGTAGTTGGAGGTATATATGATTTCGTCGTAAGCACCTTTGGCCTTTGGACTGAACAACTGAATACCCGTATGACCGAGTGGGGTGCGGCGATGGCTGCTAAGGCGAAACTCGTTGTCTCGCTCAATACCTCGGCCGCTGTGCTGGGACTGGGTTATATCATCGGTTTGAAGTATGCCGCTATTATCTGTGCCGGTTCGGCGCTGGTATGGTGGGTGTTGCTTCCGGTGCTGGGTACGGTGCCCGGGCTGGAATCGGTTGATCCGCGCGTACTATTCACAGATTATGGGCGTAACATCGGTATTGGTGCCATCGCGATGGCCGGACTGATTGGTATTATCAAGTCCTGGGGCGTGATAAAAAGTGCTGTAGGGTTGATCAAGGGCACGAAAGGTGATGCGCAAAAGGCTCAGAGTAATGTGCCTCGTACCAAGATTGACCTGAGTATGCGTCTGCTGGTAGTAGCCGTTGCTGTGGCGCTGGTATGTACGCTGGTATTCTTCTGGGTAGGTGTGCTTCATAATTTCTGGCAGGCACTGGTAGCCTTCCTCGTGGTAGCGATTATTTCGTTCCTCTTCACGACTGTGGCAGCCAACGCAATAGCCATCGTGGGTAGCAACCCCGTGAGCGGCATGACGCTGATGACTCTCATCGTGGCCTCCGTAGTCTTTGTGGCTATCGGCATGAAGGGCGCGAGCGGCATGGTGGGTGCCATGGTTATCGGTGGCGTGGTTTGTACGGCGTTGGCCATGGCCGGCGGATTCATTACTGACCTGAAGATAGGTTATTGGATTGGTAGTACGCCTCGCAAGCAGGAGACCTGGAAGTTCCTGGGAACGTTGGTAAGTGCTGCTACAGTTGGTGGCGTGATGATTATTCTCAACAAGACCTACGGATTCGTGGGAGACAACGCCCTAGTAGCTCCTCAGGCTAACGCTATGGCAGCGGTTATCGAACCGCTCATGTCTGGACAGGGAGCTCCATGGATGCTCTATCTGGCAGGTGCTGTCTTAGCACTTATACTTAATTTCATGGGTGTGCCTGTACTGCCGTTTGCGTTGGGTATGTTTATCCCGCTGCATCTGAACCTGCCGCTGCTGGTAGGTGGCGGTATCGCATGGCTGGTGGGCGAGAAGCACCAAGAGAAGGGTACGCTCATAGCCTCGGGCTTTATTGCCGGTGGCGCACTGATGGGTGTCGTATCCGCTATCGTGAAGTTCTGTGGTGCAGACAGGTATCTGACCGGCTGGGCGCAGAGTGGATGGGCTGCTATCGTAGGTATCGTGGCGTATGTGGCGCTGATTGCCTACTTTGTAGTTGCAACAAAACGAAAATAACAAAAACAAAATATTCATTATTAACAATTAATTTTTTACGATTATGGTAAGTTACAAAGAACTTGGATTGGTCAACACTCGTGAGATGTTTGCCAAGGCTATCAAGGGTGGCTATGCTATCCCGGCNNGCATTCAATTTCAACAACATGGAGCAACTCCAGGCTATCATCAAAGCATCTGCTGAGACCAAGAGCCCGGTTATCCTCCAGGTATCGAAGGGTGCACGCAATTACGCTAACCAGACCCTGCTTCGCTACATGGCACAGGGTGCAGTAGAGTATGCAAAAGAACTGGGTTGGGAAAAGCCGCAAATCGTGCTGCACCTCGACCATGGTGATAGCTTCGAACTCTGCAAGAGTTGCGTGGACTTCGGTTTCTCGAGCGTTATGATTGATGCTTCGCATCTTCCCTACGAGGAGAACATCGCTCTGACGAAGAAGGTGGTTGACTATGCACACCAGTATGACGTAACCGTAGAGGCTGAGCTCGGTGTATTGGCAGG
>DBVU01000016.1:6800-10798 GCA_002308195.1 Bacteroidales bacterium UBA1256 | reverse complement strand
TCTCTTTGGCTGCGCAAAGAGGCTGAAGCCCTTAGCAGATAAGCCGGCGGTTGGTGGCTTGGGTCTTGCCACCGGACGAAAATCTAAGCCAAGATAAGCGTGTAGAAAGCATATACGTTCCTTGTTTGGACGCGGGTTCGACTCCCGCTAGCTCCACTTTTTTGTGGCCTATTCGTTTCAAGCATATTTACCGTACTATCGCCGCAATCTACGCTTGGCGTTTCCTGTCGTGCTTACCCAGTTAGGCGCGGCTTTGGTAGGTTTGTTCGATTCGATCATGGTGGGCCATTATGGCACGGCTGATTTGGCCGCAGTCAGTTTCTCCAATGCTATTTTCTTCACGGGCATGGTCTTTGCCATGGGGGCGCTGATGGCTATCACACCGCTTGTGGGCTATTCCGTAGGAGCGGAGCAGGGCGACGAACGTATTGCCTCGCTGCTAGCTAACGGGCTGATATTCACTGGATTAATCATTGTGTTTGCATTAGGTCTATTGGCCCCGTGCATCCCATTCTTGGGTGCTTTTGGTCAGGAACCGGAGGTGGTCGCTTGTGCGCGACCATACTATATCCTTATTGTGTTGTCTATTGTGCCTTTCCTCTTTTTCTGTATGTGCAAACAGTTCCTTGAGGGAATCGGCAACACCACAGTGGCAATGGTCATCACGATCGCTTGCAATCTACTGAATATTTTCCTCAACTGGGTTTTTATCTTCGGCCATCTGGGCTTTTCTCCGATGGGAGCGCGTGGCGCGGGATTGGCTACGCTGATTGCTCGTACGCTGACTGCTGTTTGTTTCGTCGTAGTGATGTTGGCTCGGCATGATTGGCGCAAGTATTTCCTCCTGATTCGCCGTAGTATGATTTCGCGTAGCGAAGTTGGCCAATTGATTCGCCTCGGCACACCTATCGGCTTGCAATCATTCGTCGAGTGTTTCCTGTTCACCTCTTCTTTTGTCATCATCGGTTGGATCAGCAAGGAGGCGCTCGCCGCGCATCACATCGCCAATCAAATGGCCGACCTGACATTTATGTTGGCGCTTGGCATCGGCTCAGCCACGACTATCCGTGTCTCGCACCAACTGGGCCGCGGCGATCTGCAGGCAGTGCGTATGGCCAGTCGAGCTTCGGTTCATCTGTGCCTGACGATGAACACCATTGGCGCAGCTATTATGATTTTCGGCAGGAATTATATCCCGTATATTTTTACCAATGACGAGGCTGTTGTTTCTATCGCTTCTACGCTACTCATCATTGCGGGAACATTCCAGTATGCCGATGGATTGCAATGTATCGGCGCAGCTATGCTGCGGGGTATTCAGGATGTGCGCGTTCCAATGCGCATTGCCGTTATCGCGTACATCGCTATTGCTTTGCCGTTGGGCATCATCCTTACTTTCCCTGCGGGCCTTGGCGCCAAAGGAATGTGGATCGCATTCGTACTCGGCTTGGCTATACCTGCCGTGTGCTATCATATTCGTTTTCATAAACGACTCCAAACACTCAATCCTAATACATTATGAAACACTTGTCAATTGTTTTTCTGTTTGCGCTCATCCTCGTCTCATGTGCTACTCGTCAGCCGCAGACCATTGATCCTATCTACGATCGCTCGGATTTTGTGGAAGTGACCGAAGTGGTGCCTGATGCTATTCTCGAGATTCGTTACTATAGCACTTACAATTTTGTGGGGGAGCGCATTGATGGTTATTTGCGTCCGATGGCATTGATGACGCGCCAAGCGGCGGATTCGCTCAAGGCGGTCAACGACGATCTCAAGGCCAAGGGCTATCGAATCAAGATATGGGATACCTATCGTCCGCAACGAGCGGTCAACCATTTTATCCGTTGGGCTGAAAATCTGTCGGATACAACCATGAAAGCTGTCTTTTATCCGATGGTGGACAAGAGTGTGCTTTTCGAACAAGGGTATATTTATGCCCGTTCCAGCCATAGTCGTGGTTCGACAGTTGACCTCACGCTGATAGATGCTGCAACTGGCAAGGAACTGGATATGGGCTCGCCTTTCGATTGGTTTGGCGAGGAGAGCCATCCGGATTATCGCTGCCGACTATACCAACAGTCGGCCAACCGACTCGTTTTGCGCAATGCGATGCTCCGCCATGGTTTTGAAGGCATCGATAGCGAATGGTGGCATTTCACCTTGGCCAACGAGCCTTATCCCGACACCTATTTTGATTTTCCTATCGAATAATCGCCTATGACACGCGAACAACAAATCTATAAAGTCACCTTGTGGGGCAGTTTGTGCAACGCCCTGTTGATGGTGTTCAAGTTTGTCGCAGGAATTCTGGCTAACAGTTCTGCGATGATTGCAGATGCGGTCCATTCGTTGTCCGATTTCCTGACCGATATACTGGTTATCGTTTTTGTGCGTATCAGCGCCAAACCACAAGATAGCGACCATGACTACGGTCATGGTAAGTACGAGACCATTGGCTCGTTCATCATCGCTTTGGCGCTGTTGGCGGTCGCTATCGGCATCATCGTTAGTGGCGTGAAGAAGATGGTTTTGTGGTGGCAAGGCACCAATTTGCCTGCTCCCGGACAACTGGCCTTATGGGCTGCGCTGATTTCTATTGTGACCAAAGAGGCATTGTTCTGGTTTACTATCCGCCACGGGAAAGCCATTGATTCACAGGCACTTATCGCCAATGCCTGGCACCACCGCAGCGATGCCATCTCTTCTGTTGGAGCTGCTCTGGGTATCGCGGGCGCACTGTGGTTGGGTGAACGATGGACTGTGCTTGACCCGTTGGCTAGTATCGCAGTCGGAGCATTGCTAATTAAAACTTCTCTGGATCTGTTGCGAGGTAGTATGAGCGACCTTACGGATAGTTCGCTGCCCGCGCAGACGGAAGAACAGATTGAATCCATCATCTTGTCTGTTCCGGGCGTTTTTGACCCGCATAATCTGCGCACACGCCGCGTGGGCAATCGTTTTGCTATCGAAGTGCACGTCCGCATGAACGGCCAAACGCCTCTCTGCGAAGCGCACGAACGAGCTAGCGAAATCGAAAAACGCCTCCGCGAACATTTTGGCGAACATACGCACGTCAATATTCACATGGAACCCGAATCCTCAAAAAATAAAAACAAATGAAATTCATTCTCATGTCTATCTTAGTTGCTTATTTCTCTGCCACGGGTACTACGCAAAACGCAGCAGAACAGTTGGCCAAACAGCATAGCGCTGTTTTGTGGCAGATTGAACCCGCCGAGCCTTATACGGCTGCAGACCTGGACTGGCGCAATCCCAAATCGCGTTCGTCTGTCGAAATGAACGATCCCGAAGAGCGCCCGATGATTCGCCAATGCACCAATATCATGCCCTACGACACTATCTATGTCGGTTTTCCTATTTGGTGGGGCATTTGCCCACGTATCATCAATTCGTGGATTGACAACAACCTCGAACAACTTCAGTCCAAAACGCTTATCCCGTTTGCCACAAGTGGTAGTAGCGGCATTGAAGAAGCGGTCGATTATCTGCGCAAAACTTACCCGACGCTAACTTGGCAAAATGGCCTTTTGCTCAACCGACGATAAATGTTCCATAGTTCGGTTTTTGTCCGATTTTACGGTTGTGTGACATAACCGAGACTTTAACCTGACATAAACGAGAGCATTACCTGACTTTCCGGATGTTCTATTTCGGAAATTTTCGGAAAAATACAACATCCGTTTTTGCACCAAAAATGAAGTGGATTCTCATATATCTCGCCGCTATCAATGTCATTACTTTTTTCCTCTATGGAATTGACAAACTCCGAGCCAAACGCTCCAAATGGCGAATCTCCGAGGCGACGCTCATCTGGCTTTCTATTGTGGGCGGAAGTGTCGGTGCCTTGTTGGGAATGACCATCTGGCATCACAAAACCCAACACACCAAATTCCGATATGGACTGCCGTTCATCCTCCTTGTCCAAATCACTCTCGTCCTACTGATTTACTACTATCATTTCTAGTCAGTATCTG
>DBVU01000016.1:6444-6710 GCA_002308195.1 Bacteroidales bacterium UBA1256 | reverse complement strand
CCGCAAAGTTGTATGCTTATGGAGAAAAAGCGAAAAGGAGTTAAGGAGCTAAGGAGCGGCGGTATATGGATCTTGGTTGTCGCCGCGGTGCTATTGGAAGGTATAGCATGCATGCAGTATTTCTTTAGCAGGAAAGCCCTCTTGGAAGAGGCTGAGAAACGTGCTAAGAGTGAGTTGCGGTGTGCCGAATTGGAGATAGAGGAACATGCCATAGAGATGGAAACGGCCGCTAGGGCGTTAGCCATGCTCGCCGAGAAACATCCGAC
>DBVU01000016.1:662-6407 GCA_002308195.1 Bacteroidales bacterium UBA1256 | reverse complement strand
GCTTTCGTTCCCAATTATTTCCCTCGTCACGGTCGCCTCTTTGAGGCATGTAGCAGCCGGATAGACGCGGATAGTATCTATACGCGCCAGATAGGTAGCGAAGAACACGACTATACGTTGCTGCCGTGGTACCAGAATGCAATCAAAACCGATAGTTGCACTTGGAGTGAACCGTATTTGGACGACTCGGGCTCGAAAACCTACGTAGTCAGTTGCTCATGTCCGGTGCACGACCAGACCGGCCGCATCATAGCTGTGGTGTGTGTGGATTTGTCGCTCGATTATCTGCAGCAGTTGTCGGAGTATCTGCTGATTTATCCGAGTAGTTACTACTCGATTACTTCGTCCGAAGGTCTGCCGATAGTGGCTCAACCGGATACTGTACCAGGGCGCAAATACCGCGTGTTCGATAGAGAGATAGAGGCCACCGGATGGCAGATAGCTATTATCATTCCGGAAGATGTGATTTATAAGGAATTGCATCGTGTCACGCTGATTATCTCCATCATGATGCTGATTGGTCTGCTTGTTCTGGTGTTTATCATCTATGGAACCAGGCGGAGTTTTATCAGACTGATGAATCTGACGAATAGCCAGGAGCGAATGGAGAACGAGTTGAATATTGCTCGTCATATTCAAATGGCGATGCTGCCGACGCGTTTCCCGCCCTTCCCCGACTATCCTCATTTGAATGCCTATGGAATGGTTGATCCTGCGAAGGAAGTAGGTGGCGACTTGTTCGATTTCTATATCCGCGAAGACAAACTGTTCTTCTGCATCGGCGATGTCAGTGGCAAGGGCGTTCCCGCTTCGTTGGTAATGGCCGTGACTCGTTCGCTCTTCCGTAGCTACACATCCTATCTGAATAGTCCCGCTCAGACAGTTAGCCAGATGAACGATTCGCTCACGGGCGAAGGCAACGACCAGAATATGTTCGTCACTTTGCTGCTTGGTACATTGGATCTACGCACGGGCCAATTGGATTATTGCAATGCGGGTCACGATGCTCCTATTCTGATGTCCGATGAACAGTCGCCTATAGCAGTCACGCCTAATTTGCCTCTGGGCGTTGTGGCCGGTTATGCTTATACCGAGCAATCGATTCTTTTGCGCCCGGGCGATGCACTTTTCCTCTATACCGATGGTTTGACTGAGGCCGAGGATAGCGCGCACGAGCTCTTTGGTCGCGAGCGGATGATGAGTGCTTTACAGTCGTTGGCCGATCGAAAAGAAATGCGGCAGTTGGTAGATGGTATGCAAGAGGCTGTGAGTCAGTTCGTTGGCTCTGCCGCTCAGAGTGACGACTTGACGATGTTCGCCATTCGTTATATTGACTCTTGTGCGGCCCATAAGCACCAAACGGGCAAACATTATTCCCTGGTAATGCGCAACGATATTCAGCAAATACCTACGTTGTCCGAGTGGTTGGAGTCTATCTCGTTGCCACCCAACCTGACCATGCCTATTTGTCTGGCGCTGGAAGAAGCCGTGAGCAACGTGATGTTGTATGCTTATCCGGAAACGACTAGCGGACAAGTACTGGTCGAGGCGGATAAGACAAACAATCAAGTGGTATTTACCATCACCGATAGCGGTATTCCTTTTGACCCGACTGAGCAACAGGAACCGGATATCACGCTTAGCGCCGAAGAGCGACCCATTGGCGGTCTGGGCATTTTCCTCGTAAGGAAAATCATGGATAGCATCCGCTATGAGCGCAAAGATGATAAAAACATACTTACATTAGTCAAAAATTTGAAATCAGAACAATAAAATGAACATTAGCATCGAATTGAACGACAACATTTTGGTTGTTAGTTTGTCGGGGCGTTTGGACACTCCCGCCGCTGCGGAAGTTACGCCCGATTTCCAATCGTTGGCAGAAAAAGCCGACAAGCACATCATTCTGGATTGTAGCGCATTGGAGTATATCTCCTCGTCCGGTCTTCGCCTGTTTCTCACGCTTCGCAAGGAGTCTGCAGCAAAAGGTGGTAAACTCCAAGTACGTAACATCAATTCAGACATTCGGCAGGTATTTATGATGACCGGTTTTATCAGCCTGTTTGAGATTATTTAATTGCCACTTATCCCATGGATGCACACTTAGAACAAATGCTGGGTCAGTACGATGCCCTTTTGCCGATGTTGGAACGCATGGCCAAGGTGGTAAAGGGCCTGTTGGAACAGACCCTGCAGACGAATGGCATTGAGGTCACGACTGTCAAGGCGCGCGTCAAGACGCGCGAAAGCCTGGCGGGCAAATTGGCGCTGAAGGGCGATAAATACGCATCGATAGAAGATGTCACGGACCTGGTAGGCACACGTATTATCACTTTCTATACAGATGACGTAGACCGCATCGCTGCCATCGCAGAGAAGATATTCGAGATAGATTGGCCTAACTCGGTGGACAAACGCCGTTTGCACGATCTGGACAGTTTTGGCTACAATTCGCTGCACTATATCTGTCGTCTGCCTGAGCAATTGTACCATGACCCGGAGTTTCCGCAGATCAATACGCTGCGCTTTGAATTGCAACTTCGTACCACTTTGCAGCACGCTTGGGCCGCTATCAATCATGATACGGGCTATAAATCCGGTGTAGAAATACCTCCGATGTATCTGCGCCAGATGAATCGTTTGGCAGGTATGCTAGAGTTGGCGGACGATGAGTTCAGTCGCATTCGCACCGAGATAACCGACTATCGGCGTCGTGTTCATCAGTTGGTTAGTAGCGGCCGTTTGGACGATGTGCAACTGGATGGCGATACATTCAGCAATTATCTGCAGACAGGCCCATTCAAAGCGCTCAATCGTCGCATTGCAGCTATCAACCAAGCAGAGATTCAAGAAGTGCCATTGTTGCCTTATTTGCGTGTCTTTAAGGCCTTCGGCTGTCATACTTTAGGCGATGTCAGTCGTCTGTGTCGTACTTATGCAGATGAAGCATATACGTTGGCGCGCCATCAGTTGGGTAGTACCGGACTCGATATCATCTCCTCGGCCGTAGGTGTGCAGAATATATGTATCGTGTATATTCTTCATCAGGGTGGAGGCAAGATTGGCCTGACGCGCCTATTCAATGCTATCAACGGCGAGAGTGAGCAAAATGAATGGCTGGCAGATGCTACTTTTGAACTGGCAAAAAAAATGCCTTTTATGACTAATCCCTAAACTCAAGAGACTCATGCAACCCATACTTATCGACATGAACGATTATGTTCGTACTGGCGAAGGCGCCAATGGTGCGAGCTATAACCATAAAACGGACAGCAGCATTATGCTGAAGATGTATTTCCGCAATTTTGAGGCAGCTCAGTTGGAACTGGAATTGGCGCAGAAAGTGTACGCACTCGGTATTCCTACGCCCGAACCGGGTGACCTGGTAACGGATGGCGAACGCATCGGTATTCGTTTTCGCCGCATGGAGGGCAAGCGCTCCTACTCACGTGCTTGTGGCGATGAGCCTGAGCGCACCGAGGAATATGCACGCGAATTTGCTCGCCTTTGCAAGCAACTCCACGCCATTCATGTGGATACTACTCAGTTCGAAAATGTCAAGGACCGCCTTTATACGATGCTCAAAGCGAATCAGTTCTTCACGCCCGAACAGAAAGAGAAGATACACGCCTTCATTGCCGCTGCGCCCGATACTGACACGGCTATTCATGGTGACTTGCAGTTCTCTAATGGCATTTTTACTGAGAAGGATGGAATCCGCACACCGTATTTTATCGACTTAGGCGATTTTTGCTATGGCTACCCGATGTTCGATATAGGAATGGTTTACCTCTGTTGCTGCCTTAATGACGAAGCGTGGACCATGGAGCAATATCATATGTCCAATGCTACGGCAAGACGTTTCTGGGATGCTTTTGCACCCGAATATTTCGGCCCTGATGCAGATTTGGAAGAAGTAGAACGCACCGTACGTATCTATGCCGGATTGAAGACGCTAATCGTGGAACGCGACACAGGACGTCCAATGCCGGAATTCCGAGCTATGCTCGAAGGAACTATCTACTAATATGAACAAATACTTAAATACCGACTTGCTCGACCGAGCTATAGTCTTTGCCGTTCGTGCGCACCATAACACCGAGCGCCGCGGCAAAGGTTTTCCGTATATTGTCCATCCGATGGAAGCGGTTGAGATAGTGGCTACTATCACTTCCGACCAAGAACTATTGGCCGCTGCGGCTTTGCACGATACTATCGAAGATACAGATGTGAAGGTCGATGATTTGCGTCGTGAGTTTGGCGACCGCATTGCTGATTTGGTATTTGCCGAAAGCGACCAGTTTGCAGAAGGAGTGAGCGAGGAGGATAGCTGGCACGACCGTAAACAAGCCGCTATTACTCGACTGAAAAATGCTCCGCACGATGCTAAGATAGTGGCGATGGGCGATAAATTGAGCAACATGCGTGCCATCGCGCGCGACTACACTACAAAGGGAGATGAACTGTGGAATATTTTCCATGTGAAGAACAAAGCTGACCACGAGTGGCATTACCGCGGCTTAGCTGATTCGCTCAGCGAACTCAGCGATACCTTTGCTTACCAAGAGTTTGTCGCTCTTATCAATCAAGTTTTCCCTAAGCACTAAAATTTGCAATTCCAACCTTGGATATCCTATTCGACAATATTATCAATGCACGCGACTTAGGCGGACTGATCGGCCATGAGGGGCGAGAAATACGCAGCGGACGACTGCTGCGCACGGCTCATCTGCATGATGCTACCGACGAAGATGTTCGTCGTCTGCGTGATGAGTATCAGCTGAGGCGAATCTTCGATTTTCGTTCGATAGGAGAGGCTGAGTTTTTGCCTGACAGAGAGATAGAAGGTGCTACTCATCACAGTTTGCCCACTATCGATTTGAGTGAGGAACGACTCAGCGGACAAGCTATTCCGCAAGAAGCATTTCTCGACCTCGAGCGTCATATAGTCAACTACGCTTTTTATCCTGAAGTACAGCAGATGGCCGCGGATATGTACCCTTCGCTTATCCGAAGCGAATATTCGCAACTACAGTATGCTGCTTTTCTCCGACTCATTATCGAGACGCCAGAGGGCGCGGTGCTTTGGCATTGCTTTCAAGGGAAAGACCGCACAGGTTGGGGTGCCGCGTTTATGCTTTTCGCACTAGGTGTTGACCGCGAAGTGATTATCAACGATTTTGATCTCAGCAACACGGCCTACCGAGAATTGGTAGCGCGTCTTAATGATGATGTCATGAGTCGTGGTGGAGGCGAGGCAGAGATGGATGTAATACAAGCCTTTATGGGCGTTAGCACCAAGAATTTCCGCACCACGCTCGATCTTATCGATCGCGAGTTTGGTGGTATGATCGAATATCTACAGAACCAACTTTTCCTCACTCGCGACGATATTCATCTTCTTCGGAAACGATATTTGCTGTAATACTTTATGATGAAAAACAGATATATTCTCATTTTTGTTCTTTCTGCGCTCTTTCTGTTGCCCGCAACGGCTGCTAAGCGCCGTGTGCATACCATCGGCGATAGTACGATGAGCGAGTATCAACCTGCCGCTACGCCCAAACGCGGGTGGGGAATGTACCTACAGGCGTTCTTCAATACTGATTCGGTCGAGGTGAACAATCGTGGTAAGAGTGGTGCTAGTACACGCACGTTCTACGAGACGGACAATCTGTGGCCTTCGGTAAAGCAACAAATGCACGAGGGCGATTACCTGATTATTCAGTTTGCACACAATGATGA
>DBVU01000016.1:0-656 GCA_002308195.1 Bacteroidales bacterium UBA1256 | reverse complement strand
AAATGCAAGGGCGAGGATGTGTATGTTCAGAACGCACGTCTGCGTGCGGAAGGCCAGGATACGCTGACAGACATGCGTGGCACCGAACCCAATACTACTTATAAGGATTATTTGCGCGCGTATATACGCGAAGCGCGTCAGATGGGCGTGACTCCTATCCTGATGGCACCTATATGCCGGGCCTATTTCAAGGATGGCAAGATCAATGACGAAGGAAGGCATTGTCTGGGTCCGAACAAGGATTATGTCCGTTGCATGCGTGAAGTGGCGGATGAGATGTTAGTCACGTATCTGGATATGACTTCCGCTTCGCAGGAACTCTACGAGCGCGCAGGACGCACAGTTTGCATGCGCGATTATTTCAATTGTGGCGACAAAACGCACACGGGTGCCACGGGTGGAATGACTATTGCTACACTGGCATACAATCTCCTCAGTCAGTCGCCCGAATTGGAACAACTGAAATCATGGTTGGTCTTTCCTTCGCAAGAGGAATATATTGCATATAGTCAGCGAATAGAAGAGAAAGGCCGCAGAGCGGCTTTCGCTGCCAAAGGAATGCCTTTTACAGAGACTTTGGCGGTCAATCGACTCAGCAATTTGCAACTTTCTCAGAAAGGTTATGAGCCGCTCGGCGGATTATGGCCGGCAGGCGA
>DBVU01000029.1:33237-33502 GCA_002308195.1 Bacteroidales bacterium UBA1256 | reverse complement strand
GCAGGCAATATTCGTCCGGAAGAGATACTACAACGCACCAAGTCCGATCCTCATTCACTCGGACGTTGGCGCGTTAATGGTGCACTACCGCAAATAGGTGCGTGGTACGAGGCATGGAATGTGACCGAAGAGTCACCACTCTATATCGCCCCGGAGAACCGCGTAAGTATTTGGTAAGGGTTTATTTATCTTTTTCCACAACAACAAAAGTCGGCACAAAGGGGGCATCTGCGTCTCCTTGGCGTCCGTCGTTGACAAACGGGAA
>DBVU01000029.1:0-33214 GCA_002308195.1 Bacteroidales bacterium UBA1256 | reverse complement strand
ACATTGGCTGCGAGGAACAGATTTCTGTAATACGCAGACCAGTAGCGCAGCGTTACCTGTTTCTCTGTGAGCGCAGGATCTGCCGCATCAGCGATAAAAAGGTAGAAAAGGCTGTCGGCTTGGNNTATAACTAGCCACTCCACAGCATTTGTCGCCGATGAAAGCAGCCAGCAAATCGCTCTCACGAAGATGCCAGTCCATTGCCATGGATGGATAGTCCTTGAGTAAGTCGATTTTTACAACTGCAGTCATCGAACTGCTGTAATCATACTCGGCAGGTTTTTGCCATGCGGGTTTGTTGATACTGCCGCCTAATGTTTCCGGTTGATTCTTGCAACCCGCTGCGAGAAGCAGCAGGGCGCAAGAAGCGATTATCAATAATTTCGTTTTCATACTATTCGTCGATTTTGATTATTTCGCATTTTCCACTCTACGTCCAATGACATCGTAACGCTGTCCGCCACGGATGATGTAGACGTGATTATCCTCGATGATCTTACGTGCACGATCTTCGTCACCTGGCTCGAGAAGCACAGGCGACAAGAGATTGCCGTGGTGTGCATTCGGCGCATACGTGATAGGCGTAGCCGCTGTTCCATCCACGCTAGTGGTAAGCGGATAGGTCTTACCATTCTGCTTGAGAACGAAGCGCACTTTGGCCGCACGGTCACTGCTAACAGTGAGGAAGAAGAGGGTATCGTTGTCCACCACTTGCGGACGAGCCATACCTGCCAATTCAGCACCAACGTAAGCCATGAGATAAGTATCCTCGTTGACGAGTCCATCGGTCATCACCTTAGCTATCATCGTCATATTGGTCGATGCATTCGGATTACGGAAGACAGGCTCTTCAGCCGCTTCATTGAGACGACGCGGAGCAGGAGTCGGAGCTGCCAGTCGATCGTAGAAATGCAGTTGAACATCTCCCTGACCTTGGCGGAAGAACATATATCCTTCGCCCGGACGAATAGACGTGAGGTCACCTACCCACTTGCCATCACGTGAGAAGACTGCAAATCGGTCGTGGTTCTTGAGCACATCGCCTGCCGTAGCATTATCGTAATAGCCGGCCAATGCCTCAGTGATAGAGGTGGTTTTGCTCAAGAGACACGGGAAGGCATTCCATACTCCGCCGCGGAGCGTGATAGACATGGAGTCTGCAGGAATAGCATTACCGTTCACGCGTATTATATTGTGGTTCGCTGCGTAAATCATATGCATCCAGATGTAGTGGAAATGAGTGAGCGAACCAACGAAGCGATCAGAAACGAGCGAGTAGTCGCAGAAGGTCTGAGTGAATGGATTCTTGATCTGATCACCTACAGTCCACGGCTCGGCTGCACTCATCACGTCGTTGATAGATCCTGTCTCATCTGGACGGAGGTTAAGATTGAAGGAAGTCCAGTTCCATCCTGGTTGCAACTCGATATTCTGGGTCTCGCTACCACCAGTAGTGAAGAGAACTCCATTGTCATCGCCACAACCAAGTATCTGACTGCTGCGGAAGACGATCTCACGGTCTGGCGTTAGAGCGTAAATCTTACCTGTCTCGGCCTGCCACAACTGGAAGTGCATCGGCTGGTTAAGCATATCGTCAGTACCATAGATAGTGAGGTAGACATCGGTTTCGAGTGTCTGGTTGTTGAAGGTAATGTTGGCCATACCCACGCATTCGTTACGATAGGTAACAATGAGTTTGTCACGGCTATCGTCATCGTAGGAACCATCTATCTTCACCTTACCGCAGACATACATAGTGTACGGGAACTTATCTTTGTCCACTTCCTCCCACGGACACTCTGTCTCAACAAGATACTCAACATGCAATGGTTCGCTAAGATCGTTCTCATCGGTTAGATAGATGAGCTCGGAATATAGACCAGGAGCCATGTCTGACTTGAAGGTGAAGCGAACAGTCTTCTCATCCATCGGCTCGAGCGTACCATAGGAATCATCCACGCTCAACCATTCAGGCAATTGCTCGATGGTGTATTGGTGGCGACGACCGCTATTGTTGATAATCTCGATGTCGTAGATGTTCTCGTTATGATCGCCATCGGTATGACGAATCGAAATCTGGCGTTTCTCCCATTTGAGACTATTCTTATCAATATAAGCCTGCCACATCATCGGCGATACCATTGGGTTACCGTTGAGGTCCTCTACATCGCGTACGGTCACATAGACTGTTTGCTTGTTGATTTCGTGGTCGAGCATATTGAGATTGATGAGCAATTGGTCTTGGTTGAATGCCCAATCGAAGTTCAACTTCTTCAACGCACTGCGATCACGAACAGGAGCATCCTCGGTCTTGTCAGCCATAAACTCCGGATTCTTAGGTTCTAGAATGAGCGGTTGGATCTTGTCTACCACATTGCCTTCAGAATCCTTGAAGATACAACGGTTATTGATAGTGAATACATCCTCCATAATACCGCTGCTGTTCTCCTTGCGTTCCTCAAACGGCAGATAAGCAAGCAAGCCCATCTCGTCGCCATGAGGTGCGATATTGTCGTATGCCTCGATAAGCGACTTAGGCAATGCCTGCTCATAGAGTACGAACTCATCAATATTACCTTGGTAACTGAATGCACCGAGATACATCGTTCCACTGAGAGGACTGATACCATCTGCCGAGAAATGGTGAATCAACTTAGCGTCCACGAAGATAGAAACGATATTGGAAGTTCGATTGACTGTGAGCACATAATGATGCCACGTATCATCGGAGTAATTACCCGTATGCATCTCCAGGTTGCCGTTGCGGAAGATGAGTTCACCTGACTCAAAGCCAATCCATGTACCTTGTGCATCGGTGGAATCCGTAGCTGCCTTCCAGCCAGCCGAGAAGAGCGTAGCATTGGAAGAGAAGGTCTTAAACCAGAACATGAGCGAATAATCCTGCGTGTTAGAACGCGAGAGAGCATTCTGGTCGAGTTTGACATTCTGCGAACCATCGTTGAAGAGCGAGATACCGGTCGGTGTGGTCCAAGAAGCACCTTGCATATACAGTGTAGCTCCGTTGGCCATATCGGTGAGTGTCTCTCCCTTGCCTGCATTCATCGGATAGTACGCAGCCAGTTTGCGCTCGTATCCCGTGAGGCGAACCATGAAGGTATTGACTACCTCTTCGGACGTCAACGCCTTGGTCCATACACGTGCCTCAAGTAGGTCACCAAGCAATCCCTTACCGAAGATAAGCGGAGCATTGACCGAATACTTAAATCCAGGCTTAAGTGCTCCTGCTCCCGAATCGTCGGTAACTTCCATCGTACCAGCATAGAAGCGCAGTTTGGATTTCTCAGCATCATAGGTCATAACGACGCGTGTGAAGGCGGTCATCGGCTCATCCAATGGTTTGGAGTAGATGACAGTACCAGGCGCCATCTGTGCATATAGACGATTGTCGTCGGTCTTACCGAATATGATACCCTTACCATCATCGCCATGGCAGAAGAATACTTGTGCCGGCGAAGGCGAAGAAGGACGAACCAACATATCGATAGAGAAAGACTTAGCCGCCAGGTTGCGGTCAACCTTGCTATATGCATACGAACGGAAAGTGCCATCGAAGTGTACCGAAGTAGAGGCGGTAATACCCGAACCATTGGTTGCTCCCAACAACTGGAAGTTATTATCCTCGTCGAGGTAGTTGCCGGCTATCGGTTCATTGAAACGCAGCATAAGATGGTCGCCCACACTCAGGATAGAGTTAGCCGGTTCTGGATCACCGAATACGCGTGGTGGACGTGTATCCTTGATACCCGAGAGCACAGGCGAGGTACGCGTGATGAAGCCTGTTCCGTGACGACAGAAGGATACCGCACGCAGGTCGTATTTCTGCTCCATCGGATCACGTTCGCCATAGAAGCGTACATTCTCTATCTTGCCATTGGAAATCATTGCCTTGGTACCGGAAGCCTCAGCGTAGAGACTATCGGAAGCATAGTAGGAGCAGAGGTTAACCCAAGCATCGTCTGACTGGGTAGTGAGTTTGTACTGGAACTCAATATGGTCGAACTGCTTGTAGTTAGTATCGAATCCATCGATAGTGACAGGCATGTAATAGCCTCTATCATCCTTCGGCGACAGCGTATTGAGAATCCACTTGTCATGCGGTATGGAAATATTAACAGGGCTTGAGACAGGCATGTAGTGTACCGAAAAAGTAGCCTTGGAAACACTAGGCGACCAGCAAGAGGAAGACAGTTGAACCACAAGGTCCTCAAAGTCGTATCCCTCGCCTGCGTACACTTCCATAGTCTTGTTGATAATCTGTCCTGACGAGAGGCTGATATCACGTCCGGCACCCGACAACGGAGTACCATCGATATAGACTTTGACCCCCTTTGGATTGGAGCTATCAGCCAGTTTGAGTTTGAAGGTAGCCGATATGCCATCGTTGCCGCCACCCTCATTGCTCATACGGAGATTGAAAATAGCAGCTTGGTCATGCGGCACATTGCTGCGCTCGTGAACATCGATATCCAGTTTCGGATCCTCCAGATTGCGTGTTCCGGCAGAGAGTTGCATCTTAGGTGTATAGAAACAAGTAGAGTCCGGAGCCTCCCATGGGCAACGGCTAGCACCACCGTTCAAACGATAGACATAAGATCCATACAGGTGGGTTCCCCTTTCATAGTTCACATGATCAGCATCTATGAATTGACCCGTAGTATCCTGTGCCACATTGAATGCATTGCTATCGCTGACCATACGGAAGACGGATACATCCATATGTCCGAATGCATCAGGCTGCAGCGTGAAACCTGTCTTCTTGTTTTGCGCCTCAAAATTGGTAGGAGTACGATTAAGACTCAAATCTAGTATCGGCGTCAACTCAAATTGAATTTTCCCTCCCGGCAACTCACTATCAATCAATAACGGATGGTTACCCGTTGTTTCTCCAGTTTCATCGACATCAGATACTTTATTCCACATTTTGAGAATTTGTGTGGCAAAATCAGCCATGACATTTTTGTACAATTCTACTATACCCTGCCCGGGGTTGCCTGATATTCCCGAAAAATCGACATACTGGACATAACTATTGGTAAACTCATAACTCTCGTTATGGCTCACCTTGGTTCCTCCACTGATAGACCATGTGCCTACTTCTTCAGCATGGTTAGAGTAGAGCGCATTTACTTTCTCGGTCTCGTTCTGCTTCAAGATATTAATCCACTGAACTATCTGTCTGTTATATGCAGCCACTTGGTCTGGCCAAATGATATTATGAACAATAGCGGTGTCCGGTTCAATCTTGACGTATGTAGTGGTATCTGAGCCGAAATTCGGGTCACTCGGGTCTAATAGTGAGCGGTAAACTGCTTTCTTTTGTGCATTAGCTATTGCCTTGATAGTGGCTTGGTCTCCCGTTAGTAACAATGCATTACGCTGACGTAGTAGTTCAGGAATCAGCACGTCACGAATATGCGCATGTGTATAATGGAAGGTCGAGTTAAGATACGGACCTACTTCCACCTCTTCACCAATCACCAAATAATAAGGTTTGCCGTCTGCGCTTTGTCCTTGTGCTACGACTTGCATTGAACCGTCTTCGAAGCGGGCTTTCAGGAGTTGATACGTATCCGCGTCAATAGGTTTAACTGCATCGGTCACACCGAAATACACGTTCTGAGTCAGACCAATATAGATATCTGCATCTTGTCCTACGTTATAGGTATCCGAACTGGTCTCTATACGTTCGTTGGTGGAGAACGTATAAGAACCATCATGTTGGTGGTAGTATGCAAACTTAATAGGTATGTCCACTGTATTATAGTTATCCGTATGGAGCGGTACGCCTGAGAAAATACCTCCTGGCGTTCCAAGATAGGATCCCATAAAGTTATTCACCGAAGATCCAAATCCGAACATAATATCCACACCGAATGTGAACTTCAGATTGTAGGAGAAAGCATACTTGTAGGTTGTTCCTTCTTCGAGATAAGCATAACTATGTGCTCCCGGTGGGTCACGAAGGATATCCAGAAGCTGAACGGAACCATGCGTATCGGTTACATAGTCCATCCCTTTAAAGCGATTACCCATAACATATCCACGCAGCACTTGTTTCTCTATATATTCCCCTTCCGACTCAACGGACATATCCAGAATGCGAAGTGCCTGTTCGCCGGTCTTAAGGAAGGAAACGTAATCGACAGGGATATTGATTGTTGCCTCACCGTTTTGGTTGAGTTGTTGGGTGATGATTTGCGTATTGGTATCATCGTGCATACCATTGTATACTTTCAGTAATCCACCATGGATGCGCACTTCCTCATGTTTGCCGCTCGGTAAGTTGTTGTAATAGTAATCCTCATGAGCCGTTACCAGGAAATCGTAATTTTGCGAATTAAAGACAGGTGCACCGAAGAGATAAGTATATTGTCCTGTAGTATCACGTTCGACCAAAGGAATCTGTACAGACTGATTCTGCATGTTAGGACGCTGAAGGGCCAACTCACCATAGTATGGTTCCATTAGTCCATAGCGCATTTGCGTACAACTGATATCTATCGGCGAACGATAGGTAAGATTGTAGACGCTATTAGCAAAGGTTCGTTTGCCATCTTGGGTGAATACCGAGTCAGTTGTGGCGGCATCGCTAAGGTCGATGGTCTCGCTAGTCTTACCATGTGCGAAGAGCGAAGAGTAGCCTTGGGCAGTTGCCTGCGTCAGTTTGTAGCGTACAGGGAAGAGCATTGCACTAAACTCACCCGTAATAGAGTCGGGTTCGATGATGATACGTTTCTGCTCATAATGCATCTGTGTGGTACCCACGGTATCTACCACCTGCATTGTATCACCAGCCCATACGAGATGCGGGATGGTATATTCCAAAGTATCTTTGGTCAGGTCATCAGGCACGCGTACGATATAGGAGGTATTATCCCCTTCAAGTTCGAGTACCAGACGAAGATTGTCTCCCAGGTTATTCTCTGAAAGACCAAATCCGAGAGTCTTCTTGGCTTGATTGAGACCACCGACCACTCGACCGGCAAGACAGACCTTTGTGGTATCCCAGATACGTACACCATCCTGCGGGTCGGTGAGCGTCAGGAGTGAGTCTCCATTGATACGCACAAATCCGTCGCCCTCGAAACCATGTCCCTCTTTGACTACTTGGAGCGTAAAAGCACTAGCTTTCGGTACGCGCAACGCGAAATCACCAGACACATCTGTCAATATGAGTCCTGCGGCATTGCGCGCAGGAATACCATTGACTAAGATGGAAGCATCGCGAACAGGGATACTGGAGTTCTTGTAAAGCACTCGTCCCGTAAAGCGCACCGAAGAGATGTTATCAAAATCGATTCTCTCCGCCACGGGATTCTCCATGGACAATTGGATAGTGGCAGTACCTGGAGAGTGGTTGTTGTAAGTAAACGTAGCGGTCTGTGATGTTGGGAAGATGGTGTAGTCGGTTCCATCGCCATAGCGCAAGCTATCGAACAAGTATGCGCCTTGTTGATCGGTCAATGTCTGGACCTCCGTCGTATCGGTACCCACGATGCTCTGCACAGTCATCGTGACACCAGGACACCCAGTGCCATCCTCATAGTGAACCTGACCTGCAATACTTCCATAAGGAGAACGACGACCGGTTGTAGTTGCCTCGTGAATAGTGGTGGTATCGTTGCAGGTATAGTAGATTTGGAGTTTGTACTCATATTCCTTGTCTGGAATGGTATTACTATCACGATAGTTGGTAAAGACGGTAGTAGCTATTGAGTCAAAATCAGCCGTACTACCTTTGTCGCGACGAGAAATACGATACTCGTCCACACTACCCTCCGTCGGGTCCCATGTCAGCAGGACGCCATATTTATCTGTACCTTGCGTAGCATCGAAGCGTTTCACCTTAGCCGATGTATTGGTGTAAAGGTTCTCTCCGGAGATGGGTTTAGGGAGTAATTGACGTTGGTCGTGCACTTTGCGCAACGAGTTGGTTTGATCCAGTCGTACGGCATAGCGATAGTGTACGCACGAATGCGATGCTACATCCACCATATGAGCAGCCCACGAACCATCTGCCTGACGAATAATGCTATCACGAGGCACGGGCAGTTCGATGGTGTCACCCGTCTCCACGAAGATACGCTGGAGATAAATCATTGCATTCTTATCCCAATTGCAGCGAACAGTACCATTGCTGTCCAGTTGCGCACAGAACTGCTCGTACATCGCATGGCGAATACTATCTTTATTCAAATGATTAGCGGCATCCAATGAGTCAAGCCAAGCAGTATTTTCTTCATCCTGATTATATAGAACATTCACTACATGTTTCATGCTAGCGGTATTCGTGAAATATATCACTCCGCGGACAGGCATTGTTATTTCGCCCAAACTGGTAGTTGTAGGAGCTACTAAACTGGTGCCTTGAATCATTAGTCTCACTACACTTCCCCCCGGCACCACCGCGTGAACTTGATTGGAATAAGGATTAACCGGGACGGTCTTTGATTCGCCTGTTCTCGGATCCTGATAATAGAACACATAATTGATGCCCGTAGGCAAACTGCCTGTATGATGAATGAGGAAGTTGAGTGGCACATCCTGATAGGTCCTCGTCATCTTGCAGGTGAATGTACATTCATCTTCCGACGGGCGTTCGCGAGCCACCAACTCATTGTTAATCTTGATATTGAAATGCACCTTGCGATTATTCTCAAAATCGTCATCCAGCCAATAGTTAGGCATCGTGTCTGCCAACGGAGCCAAAAAGTCTTGCTTATCCACTGCTGTCGTGAGTGCATAAGCATGGTCCCAACCCCACACAGCCGAAGAACCACGACGTACACGGTAGTAGAGGGTTTTGCCTGGGCTGGAGAACTTATCGCAAGAGAAAGTAGCCTCATATTCCGCGGATTTATCACCATTCAGATATGCCGTTACGTCCTGATGCAACGTGAGCGAGGATTCATGCGATGTGGTGGTGTCTTTGGAAAGCACATCCACTACATTTTCCGAATAATGATAGGTGGATGAATCTGGCGAATAAGAAACTAGTTGTATCGTTTGAGCATCCGAGAAATCCTTCTTCAGCGCACGCTGAATCTCCCACATATCGGTAGGTAAAATTTCCTCTTCGTCAGGCGTATGCACATTCCAACTCAAGGTTACATCACCCGTCACGCTATGCTCGGCATCTAGCACCTCTACGGCATTTAGATCGTACAACTTATGATATGCGGGGATATCAACGCTGTTGGTGTTCAGAGGCTGCGTCAGTCCACCGTCCAATTTGACGGTAAAAGTAGCCGAGAAATCATGGCGAACTGTATCTTCCATCTTCACAAACAGTGTTCCTGAACGGTCGGTAATGGTCTGCTCACTGGACTGCAGAGTGGTGGTATATTTAACAGGATCCTGATAGGTTACATACTGAATAGCCGCATTACCACGTCCTGCCGGACCATTCGCATTCACCGCATAGAAATACGGTTGCATCAACTGCGGCGACTGAGGCATATTGCTTCCATGACACTTGTCAGGCCATTCCCACCGATAGGTATCCCAACGGTCGCCGCCTTTCCGCCAATCATCGGCAGTAATGCCCACATAGAATTCTACTTGCTCCAGATTGGTAGGTGGGTACCAATCGAACTCTATGTAGGTAATTGGATTCCATCCATCGTCCGATTTACGCTTCAACTCCAGATGGGTCCAAGTACCGCCGGCTGCCACGGATAGGGGCACTCCGTCATAAGTGCTCTGCACAACGATGCTACCTTCGTGCACATAGATATAGCCCTCACCTTTGGCTCCTTTGACACTATTATCGCCTTCCTCCACTGCATAGAAGGACACCGCACGAGTAATTTGATTATAATGTTTAACATCTGGGTTGGAACTATACCAAATGTAGGAATCAATACTATCATTAGCGGGAGCACCACAATGGAGATAGTAATCCTTCTCTGCAGAATTGTGCCATACCCAGATAGGGATATTAAAACGTAGAACTCCGTTTCCCATACTCATCATGGTGTAATGCTTGGACTTCTCCAAATAGTCATTACCATAACCATAAGAGGCAGAAACAAATACCAGTAAAAAGAATGCCGTCAGAAACAGCGGTTTCAGAAAAGAGTTTTTGTGTAACATATAGTTGAATTTGTTTATAAACAGATTAATTATATTCAATTTTGCGCCGCAAAATTACAAATAAATTTTTACATACGCAAGAGACGGCACAAAAAAAGCGCCCCGAAGGACGCTTTTGTTATGAATTGCAAGAAGTTTACTTCTTCTCAATTGCCTCTGCGATAGAGTTGGCGATGAAGGCCATCTCATCTGCCGGCAGGGAGAGTTTAGGATTGGTAAAGAGCATATCTTTCTCCGAATTCATCGGAACGAGATGCACGTGCACATGATTAACCTCCATACCCAGGACAGCTACACCTACTCGTTTGCAACCCGTAGCCGCCTTGATACCTTTAGCCACTCGTTTGGTAAAGACCATCAGGCTCTTTAGTTGCTCATCGGTGAGAGCGAAGATATAGTCTGCCTCTGGTTCTGCTAACTTAGGTACCACCAATGTGTGGCCCTTGACTATCGGGTTGATGTCGAGAAACGCATAGTTCTTGTCATCCTCTGCTACCTTGTAACTAGGAATCTCGCCTTTGATAATACGTGTAAAGATAGTCATCGTTGCTATGTTTAGATTTTAGATGAAAATCTCGAGAATTTCGTACTCCATAAGTCCGGCAGGTACCTGCACTTTGGCCACATCACCTACCTTCTTTCCCATAAGTCCACGAGCAATAGGAGTGGTAATGGAGATTTTGCCCTCAAGAGAGTTAGCCTCACCCTCAGTAACGAGATGGTAAACTTTCTCCTTTCCTGTATTGCGTACACGCACGCGTACCTTATTAAATATTTGTACCTCATCAGTCTGGATATCGTTGGTATCCAAGACACGCACTTCGGTGAGTTGCAGTTTGATCTGCGCGATCTTGCTCTCCAAAGCACCTTGTGCCTCTTTAGCCGCATCATATTCAGCATTTTCACTCAAGTCGCCTTTGTCGCGCGCCTCAGCAATAGAAGCAATCACACGTGGGCGCTCTACGGTCTCCAAGTACTGGAGCTCCTCTTTCAGTTTCTTTAGACCTTCTTCGGTCATGTACGTTGTTGCCATATAATAAGTATTTAATATTTACGATTAAGTATCTCGCCAGCAATAACAGCCTTGCGAACTTCATTCATGTCTGTCAAATCGGGAATGATAGCGTCCGATTGAGACAATGGTTGAGTTGGTATGTTGTTTTCGTTTTTCATAAAAAAAAGCTACCCTCTCGGGAAGTATCTGGCTTTTTCGGTCTAAAAAACAAGGTCACAAGGACCTCCTCTGGTCTAAAAACAATAGGAAACTGTCACAGCCTCCTATTGCCATTAAACCTAAACCTTAACTATGAAAATTTATTTGTTTTCGGTGCAAAAGTACTGCTTTTATTTGATATGAGCAAATATTTTAGCAAAAAAATGCACTTTTTTACGCATTTTCAACAATATTGCCCCTCAAAGTAGCCGCTGACGCTTCTAAAATAGAGACTTTAACCAAATCTCCTATCTTCTGATTCGTTCTCGGAAAAACAACCGTCTTGTATTGGTCTGTGCGGCCATACATATCATCATGACTACGCTTAGAGAACCCTTCGACCAGCACCTCAACCGTCTTGCCTATCTCTCGCTGGTTAGACTCGAGAGAGAGCTGATTTTGCAAGGCAATAATCTCGTTCAAGCGACGTACTTTTTCCTCCTCAGGAATATTATCTGGCAGATGTTTCTGCGCATAAGTGCCCGGTCGCTCCGAATATTTGAACATAAAGGCAGAATCGAACCCCACTTCGCGCATGAGGCTAAGCGTTTGCGCATGGTCCTCTAGTGATTCATCGTGGAATCCGCAAAAAATATCCGTGCTGATGGCAGCTTCTGGGAGGATGCGACGAATAGCTGCAATGCGTTCAAGATACCATTCGCGGGTGTATTTGCGGTTCATCAGTTTGAGGATATGGTTAGAACCAGACTGCACAGCCAGATGAATAAACTTACAGAGGTTTTTATGACGGCTGATGGTCTCGAGTGTCTTATCGGACATATCCTTTGGATGGCTTGTGGTAAAACGGATACGCATGTCTGGTACCGCATTGGCCACCAGTTCTAACAAATCCGCAAAATCAACAACCGTGCCATCCTCACGCTCAAAACGATAGGAATTGACATTCTGCCCCAAAAGGGTCACCTCGCGATAACCACGAGTTTGCAGGTCGCGTACCTCATTGAGAATAGACTCCACATCACGGCTACGCTCGCGTCCGCGAGTATAGGGAACAACGCAATAAGAACAGAAATTGTTGCAACCACGCATAATGCTGACGAATCCGCTGATGGAACGCCCAATCCGCGCAGGGATAATATGACGATATGTCTCGGTTGTACTGAGCTGAAGATTCATCGCCTTATGGCCTTGCTCACATTGTGCCAGAAGATTAGGTATATCGAGATAAGCATCAGGACACGCTACGAAATCGACATCATAGGTATCTATGAGTTCCTGGCCCATCCGCTCGGCCATACAACCAATAACACCGATAATGGGTCTGCTATCAAAATGGTTCTTCGATATTAACGCTTTGAGTTCACGCAGACGCGCAGAGACACGTTGCTCTGCATTATCACGAATAGAACAAGTATTGAGGATAATAATATCCGCTTCTTCCCATCGCTCGGTGAGCTGCGCATCGGTGGTCTGCATGATAGCAGCAACCACTTCGCTATCGGCCACATTCATTTGGCAGCCATATGTCTCAATATAGAATTTTTTTTGCATAAAAATTTGCGTATATCAAAAAAATGTAGTACTTTTGCAGCCGCTTTTGAAAAAAGCACTCGGGGAGTGGCGCAGCCCGGTAGCGCAACGGTCTGGGGGACCGGAGGTCGCGTGTTCGAATCACGTCTCCCCGACAAAAGGATGGTTGAAAGACCACCTTTTTTTATGTCTCCGCAGAGAACAACGGCAAGTTCACTTCTGTGACAGCCTTGATTTGGACAGTCTGAATGACAGACTTCATATCTTCGCTCTGTTGGAGCAAATCGATCCACCACTCTGCTTCATCCATATCTTTGAATCCGCTGACACGAAGCGCACATCCCGTACCAAAAACAGGCATCTTCTGCAAGTCAAAATCACGTATGAGGAATTGCGAGAAATTAAATACTGCTACTTCATACAGCAAATCATTGAGAGCCTGCTCGTCCGTCTTAGATAAACAAAGGAGCACAACGCTCGGCTGATTGCGATCTTCACTCCAAGTCTGTTCTTGAGCCACTGAATCAGTAGCGTTATCATCCACCAGACCACGCATATCAGCCAGACTGCCCGTACTACCACCTTTTTGGCTTTCCATACCTTGGCCCATCATCGCCAACATATCTTTGGCCATTGCGCCCATCTGAGTTTCCGGATAGCGTGCTACCACATCTTGTAGTTCGGCGACAAACGCTTCTTGTCCCTCCGTACGAGCCACAGCCACAGCATTAAGGAATAGGAAACGAGGCATCAATGGGCTAAGCGGATATTCGCGTTCGGCATACTGTTTATTGGACTTAACATCATTATACTGCCCGCGAACATAGGCATTGTATGTTTGTGCATACAGCGAATCTTGCTCTTGTGCCATTCGGCGCAGGCGATCAAAATAATCAGGTTGACTGACAATCTGTGCCTGAGTAGACTCAGGATAATATTTCATTATCTTAGCTCGCCAATCAGCCGCTTCCTCCTGCTGATCGTAACGTAAAGCGTACAGATAACAAGAATAGTACACATCGACTAATTGTGGATGTCCCGCAAAGCGTTCTTCAAGTAAGCGCATGGTTTCCTCTGCCATAGGCTTGTCTTGCACCTTATCGCGATAGATATAGAACAATGATACCATAGCCTCACGCCACAGACTGTCACTCATTGCCAAAGCTTCAGGCGTGCGAGGAATCTGCTGGAGGTAATACTCCGGTTTATGCTTGTCGGTTTCAGGTACCTGGCGTGATGCAACAGTAGAGTCTCCCTCTATCGCTAGCGAATCTGCCGCTTCTGCGTAGCCATCATCGATATAGGAGGCCGTCACTTGTTTGTTTTGCCTACGCCAATTATCCTCAAGTAATCGGTTTCCCCACACACGTCGCCATTCCTGCGCCCCCTGCTTTACCAACTGAGGATTGTAGAAATACCACTCTCCCCTCTGCGCATTCAGGTTGCCCAGCATGTTCGCAGTGTTTACGCTACGCGGTCCTTCATCGCCTCTAGCAGCTTCGCGAGCTGCTTGTGCCTGACGAACCGAATCGATTTTCTCTTGGGCAATCAGTTCGGTGATAATCTGCTCAACTACTTGTCGCTGTTCTTCTTCCGACATCCGGCTTAGACGTTGCAATGAGTCTTGCAGTTGTACCTGTTGATAGGCCAATATCAGTTCGTCCAACATCTCTGAACGCAACTGGACACGTGCGAAATCTGGGTGCTCAGCAGTTAGAATAGTAACAGCCTCGCGATAGCACGGTTGAGCTTTCACATAATTATGCTGCTGATAGTAGATATCGCCCGCCTGAACTAGAACCGTAGCTTTTTCCTTTCCTGCTTGAGTGGACTCGGCAATGGCTTTTTCATACATCTCCAACGCCTTAGCTGTGTCGCCTTGCTGCAGATGGATATTACCCATCGCACCATAGATTTGATCAAGACGATCTTTGTACTTAGATTGACGAGTCATCGTCTTGAGTTGCTTCAAAGAATTGCGTCCGCCCAGTTCTGCTATACGAATACGCGCATTAAACTCCATCTCTGTAGGAGGTGCAAGCCGTATTACATATTTGTATGCTGATATCGCTTCGGATTTATTTCCCTCTTTCTCGTATAATTGTCCTAACACGTATGCAAAACGCGGGCGATAGATTTTGCGTTTCTCATAAGGCATTGCAATCTTCACAAACGGCAATGCCGAATGATACTGATTGCCCTTCAGTAACACATCTGCTTTTACTGCAGAATAGAATCTGGCATGCTTTCTGCTCAATGCGTCTATTTGTACGCGGTTAAGCATATCTTCCGCCTCATATTGCCAACCCATTTCTGCATAAGCACGCGCTATCCACAATTGGCATTGTGCCTGAATATCTGCATCGTTCTCATAATGGCGATAGACATAATTCATCGTGCTTACTGCGCCAAGAAAATCGCCTTTGTGGAACTCCGCTTCTCCCAAACGCATCCAGGCCAAGTGCATTTCTTTGTTGAATTCCTCCGACTTGAGCCATTGCTTGTATTTCGGATCATTCGCGCGTTTCGGATCTGGTTTGGGTTTGGCCTTGATGGAATGCAATTTGATACACTTACGACATTTCTCGATAGTCTTATCCATCTGAGCCACACTCGCTTCCGCTGCCTTATGATTGCTCACCGGATATAGGTAAAGCACTTGACTGTAATCGTCAGTATTGGCATCACGAATAGCTTTCAAACCTTCCTCATAAGCGATATTGCCATTATAGAGAATATTGTATTTGACTTTAGTTTGATGGAATGAACGAGTACCCCAGGTATTTTTCTGAGTGGAACATGACATAAACATCAGGAAAAATAGTCCCAATGCCGTACACTTTGCTATGTTCAAATTTTTACTCATTACAATCCTTTAATATGACTCGGTGCCGCAATAAATTCCTTCAAATAGAAGGGCTCGTAATAAGCTGTGTCTGCTGCGGGCAAAGATTCTGCCAATCGTCCCATATAGCGGGCCAATGGAACAATATCTGGAATAAAATGCCAAGAAGGCTCTGTTAGCACTATTTGACATTTAGTAGCACCATCACCAAAATAACAAACACGCGATGTATTTGGTGCTGACAACGATTGTGAGTTTTCCACCACCACAGCACGAACGTTCGTAAGTGGCTGCAATTGAGTATCATAGAAAGCCGTATAGACCTCCATACGTCTGGCATCAATCATCGGGCAAAGAACCAATGATTCTACCGACTCACCTAAATTCTCTTTAGCTACGGCACATAGCGTTTGCAAAGTCGGAACGGGAATGAGTGGAATGCCCAAACTGTAACATATACCTTTAGCCATACTGGCTCCTATGCGCAAACCCGTATAACTGCCCGGGCCATCACTAACAGCAACGGCATCTATCTTTCCTTGGTGAGCAGACAACAAGTCATCAATGTATGTCGGCAGCAAACGTGCATGATTGCTTCTCGCTAACGAAACACATTCGTCCGTCGACACGCCATCCACACAGATAGCCGCCGAGCAAACTTGTGTACTAGTTTCGATGCACAATATCGTCATAATCACTTTTCGAATCAGGCCGCAAAATTACTACAAAAAAATGACATATGCAACTACATATGTCACTTTTATAAAAATTATTGCGCTTTGACTTGCTGAATATTCGCTCCTCCAGTAGATGTAATTGCGAACTCTACACGTCGGTTGCGGGCACGACCTTCTTCGGTCTTATTTGTATCAATCGGTTCCTTCTTGCCCTTTCCTATAGCCTCAATACGTTTGGGGTCTATACCGCGTTGGACAATCTCATCGCGAACCGCCTTTGCACGACCCTCGGATAGACGCTGGTTGGCCTTGTCCGAACCTACATTATCGGTATGGCCCGTGATACGAATAGTCAAACCGGGGTTGTCATGCAAGAATTGATAGAGTTCATCCAATGCAGGCTCAGACTCTGCCAATATCTTCGTTTTGTTGGTCGCAAACAAGAGGTTATGCAAAATCACCTTTCGGCCTACTTTGATTGGTGTCAAAGTAACGTGCATAGAATCACCGATGGAAGGTATCGTCTCCATGATGGAATCATAACCCGTGCGAACAATACGCATTTTATAAGTATGAGATTCATCCAGCATCTCGCGCAGAGTTCCGTCTGCTGCCGTGTGTATGGTTGTCAGGCTATCACCCGTCGTCTGGTCTAACAGATCGACTGCCACAGACAAAGGTTCGCCCGTGTCGTGGTGAGTGACAAGCAGTCGGAACCAAGGTCTAGCCTGCATAGCCAACACTATTGAGTCGGTTACACCATTCTCTGTAACCGCCACATCCATAGACTGCGGATAATAAAGCGTATCAGAGGCAGATACAGAATAGTTGCCTAGACGCGTACGCATCAACAACTGTTGGTCTATTACATCTCGCTCAATCGTTTGGTCTTTATTCTCATCGTAAATCGCCACGTGTGCCTTCACAGGTTGATGCGTTGCTGCGTCCACTACGGCGATATTCAGATAGGATGGATCAAAATAGATTGTAGTCGGTTCCGGTTTATCCACTTTTGGATAGAAATTAAAGTGGTAAGCCAGTTTGATTCCTGCATCGAAATATCCTAATCGCTCAGCATAGGTCTTCGTAGCCGACAAGATATCTACCGTAGCAGAACTACTGCTAGAAGGCGCTGTAACATCCATGAGAGATACATTCTGTCCCTGATTCTTGAAACTATTATACACGCTATAGTTCGCAAATGCTCCCAGACCTAGCGAATGACCATTGGCAAAGCGCCACTCATAACCTAATTCGGCAGTCAGCATAATGTTAATCTTACACTGGTTGCCATTATCACTTCCTTTAGTCGTGATCTGGTTGTCGCGAACCAAACCTGTCACCACCTCGTTGGATACATTAACACCTTCTTCAGGGAAATAGGCATTGATGTCCGGATTGTGAATAGTTTGATTGTACGGAGTATATACAGGCAACATGAATTTAGGACCTACGTTAAAGAAGAGTCCGTTCTCATGAATCAGCGAGAACATAATCGGCACCTCCAATTGAATTTGGCCATCGTTTTCCTTTACCTCATCAGCCTTGAGCGTATAGTCGATATTACCATCGTCAGTCGTCACGGTATACGCAGTATCCACAGCGGCACGCATTCCACTCTGGGAATATCCGATACCCAACCCGGCAATAATACCCAAATCCATAGGCAGTCCTTCCTTGGACCAATAGTGTGCATACTGCAGATCCAATACGACATCACCACCACATGTCCAATTGCCATTGACAACGTTATGCAGCAAGGCAGCTGCACCGCCTCGTGCACCGATAGTGAATCGATGGTAACCTTTACGCTTAACCACATTATTGACTGAGTCCTCAGCTACAGAATCGGCACGAGCCGAAGCTACGCTATCAACATCCAGTTGATCAAAGTCGTCGGTCCAAATCGTATCTACTTTATTAACTTCTTGTGCAAACAAGTATGAAGCAGCAGATGCAATCAGTAATACTGCTGAAATAAGCAATGTTTTCATTGTTTTCATAGTGCTACCTCCTTTTCTCATTTAACGATATAACGTAATGTTGTTTTTTGCTGACTAGTGCGCACCTCTACGAGATAATAGCCGCACTCCTTAGCAGCCGGCATCATATAAGTAGACACACCCGTTACAATATGGTCTTCCAACATAATACCCTCGGCAGTATATACTCGAATCAAGGTTTCCGCATTCGGATCAAGATGTATGATTCGAATCTGCTCTTCCGGTCGAGCATACGAAGGCATTAATTCCGGTCCTGTATCAGGCGCCTCACAAACAAGGATGTTAGTGTATCCCAACAGGCCGCAGCTATCTACGCTATCAATAGGAATTCGAATGATTGCGTAGTACTCGCCGATCAACGGTTCTCCATCATTGGTAATATAGAAACCATTACCCACTTCTGGATCCTCGGCGTCCGCAACAACTTGATACCAAGTGACGTGTTCCTCTTGCAAATCGATGGACATTAACGAATCAATCTGATTCTTATGAACCATCAACAGGCGGTTTCCGTATTTGGTGACAGCCGGCAAAGTATCCACAAGAGGATGAAGAATGGTTAGTTCCAAATATGGAATACTATCACAGCCATTCAGCAGAGGAATAGGCGGCATGATCGAATCAAATGCATTGTTTTTGTAGGTCGAGTCATTTCCTTCAGGTGCTTTCCAGGTATAGAAATTGCATTCTGTAACACGAAGGGTATCACGTGCTGTATTGTAATACCACGCGCTCTCCAGAGAATCCTCGTCACACTCGGTAACGATAGAATACCGCAATACCACAGCCTCTGTCATGGTAGCATCAGTAGGTATTGGACCAAAATCTTCCTCTTTGCCGGTAAGACTCATTTCCCAGATGATTTCGACAACTTGTTTGAGAGTATCGTTCGCTTGTCGATCATCGTCCAGCTGTTGACGCAACCACGCATCGGCCGCACTGACATCTATCGCTTGTCCACGACTGATGACAATCAGATCACGGAGTGAATCGATAGGATATATCTGCGGATCTTGCAACGGCACGATGGTCACATAAATGATCGAATCCCACATAGCAACGGCCGTATCGTTGATAAACTCGATACTATCTCGCCAGTGTAGCGTGGTCTCGTCAGATATGTCGATTGTATGGTCTTCACCGGTATAGATATCTCGATACACCACTCCATCACAGAAGAAGAGTGTATCTCTTACTATAACGGAATCACGATCTTTTGGAGGTACTAGTTCTACCCAAATACGAGTGGTGCTATCAGAGTGATAATAGATAAGCATATCGGCCCAACCCAGACTCTCAAGCAGGTCACGGTCAATATCTTTCCATTTATCTTCATCTCCACCTATTTTGTAATTGATGGTTCGAACCTCATCCTCCAGACAGTCGAAATACAACGTAGCTGTTGCCTCAGTTTGAGCGTGACTCCAGTTCTCGACATGGAGACGCAAATCACACGAATCAGGGATGAGCAGAGAGTCTAGTTTCACCTTGAACCAAGTGGTTGCTCCTGCAGGATTTACATTACCATGTTCCCAGTCGAAAGCCATCGGATTGATACATTCATCACCTGTAATTTGTGGTGAATTGACGCGAATCTTCAGCGGTTTTTCTGTCTCAACACGTACAAATGCGGTCAAAGAATCCGATGTCAGGAATTCTCGCAACAAGCTATCGAGGAAGGATGAATTGGTCTCTGCAATTGAGTAAGAGAAACCAGCTCTACTAATACCTCGGTCAATCAACTCCTTGAAGGTTTTGGTAGCACTGTCGTTGGCCGCAACAGTAACTGTCCTTTGGGGCACATCATACACCAATTGCTCCTGCCAAGTGCCACTCAGAGTAACTTGTACTTCCTCGTCATTGGGGTTGCTGAAGATGACGTTGGTAGAGTCTGACAGAATATAGTTGTTACGAATATACGGAACACAGATAACAAACCATGATTTACCCGCCTGCACCTCGTAATCTACGTTTGGTACTGCCAATTTTGCGGATGCCTGGTCTGGATCATAGTCAGCGGCAGCATAGTCACTCGTGGATGTTCCGAAAGTGAGAGGTTGGTTGGTAGTAATCTTGATATACACTTCTTTGTCCGCCAGTCCATAAACGGCATAGGCCGGTACATTGCGCGATGCAGAGCGACCTGCTTCTATGGAACGATGGCCACGGCCCTCCAACAAGTCATCATTGGAAACGTCCTCAAAGATCTCCATCCTTACATCAGCCACACCTCCATGATTGGCTGTATGGATATTCAGGCTCTTTCCGTGTAAAGTCTGATCGGCTTTCCATTGCGCGGTATTAACCTTATACCACATGGTTGTATTCGCCTCTTGACTGTAATCCTGATTCATTAGTAAATCAAGCGCATGCAGACGGTCGTTACCTGTGTTCGGATTAACCAGTTCCGCCTTAAATTCTATCTTGCCGGTAGCAATAATACGAATCAAGATAGTGTCCTTCTTGGCTGCTTGTTCCGCCGTTCCACGTTCGATCAGTTTGGTCAATTCCTGGTTTCCTGACAGAGTAACCGTTTTGCTCATCATGGCCGCTGTAATAGGACAATGGTATGCTACTTCGGCTATCACGGTGTTGGAAGTACCGGAAAGGTCATGAATATACAATTCCGGAGTCGTGGTTACGGTATCCAACACACTCAGTTGCTCTGTTTCTAAGATATACCACGCAGTATCCAGTTCCTGAGTATAGAGAGTGTTCCAATCTAACTTAGTGAACGTAAGTGCATCACACGAGATAGGCTCCATTGGTTCCGGGTCAATCAAACGTGCCTCGAAATGCAGAGCAGTATTGCCAATTAGGCGGAAATATAAGACGCTATCACTTAGTGTCTCGAGTACGCTATGCGGCAAAACTTTCGTCTTAGTTTCTTTTGCGTTGAGTGTGAAATTAGCTTCTTGTGGAGTAGTATATGGGCAAGTGTATGCCAACCATGCACTTCCGGTACACGTTGCATTGTCTTTGTTAACCAATTTGATTTCAATATCCTGGTTTCCACGCATAACCTTGCGCAAATCGACTGCGTACCACAGATTGGCATTAGCCTCTTGATCATTTCCGAGTTCCCAATTGAAATGAATGGCCGAAGCACAACTTGACCCTTCTGCTTCTTCCGTTAGGCGCACTTCGAAAGAGATGTCCTCTGTCGCAATCACACGAACATACACATAGTCTTGACTGATATTCTCGAACAGATTTCGCGAAATTTCTTTCGAGTATGTACCACGTGCATCTATGGTCGTTGTTCGTTTTTCGTTAGCAATTACATCGGGACAATCGAGACTCAATTCTGCCTCGATGGTCACAGTAGATTCTCCTAGATTGTGTATGTAAACTGTAGGGAATTGCTGTAGGTCTCTAACATCCGCCATCGCCAGTTTGTACCACACGGTATCTCCTGCCGTTTGGCGTGCACCTTCTTCCCAATTAAAGTCGATAGCATTCAGACACGCCTCGTCCGGTTCTTGAGTTACGGCAGCAACCGTATCTGCCCATATGCGAATTGCTCTATCGGTTTCCAAGCCTACCCATACGGTGTCTGACATCATAGCATAGGTTGAATAACTGATGGTACGGTCTTCTTGCGCTTGTGCCCCGATAGTACGGCTGATTTCCTGCACATCAATATACGGGCAACTGAAAGCCAAAGACGCTTTGATAGTTGCGTTGTAAATTGTTTGATTCTCTATGTGCACGATGATATCGCGAATATCTTGCTTGGCTTCAGTTACATCAATCGCATACCATTGAGTGGTTTTTCCATCCTGCCGATGGCCCGTTTCCCAATTGAAATCGATATTCGTCTTACATGCCTTACCTTCGCGAACATGCTTGAAACGACCGGAGAGTTGTACGTCTTGGTCTGTCTCTATTTGTACATAGACATATTCCACTTCTTCCAAACCTTCCAGCGTGTTCTTCTTGATGACCTCTATGCTTTCCTCGCCTGGAGCAAGAGATAGGTTGTCTCCTTGTGCGCTATAGGCAGGTAGTTCGAAAGCCATCTTGCGGGTCATGTGAGCAGTGGTTGAACCTGCATTACGGAACGTAAACTCCGGTTCATACTTATTCTCTGCATTCATCTCTGCTACACTGATACGATACAGATGAACTGTTCCGGCAGTTACAGTAATTTGATCAGTAACATGCAAATCTTGAGCTGTTCCTTGCGGGATAACGGGAACTTGTGGCTGGTCCACCAGTTCAGCTTTGATTTCCATTGGCTGATCATTCTCCAAACTAACATACAGTTCATCGGATGCGACAGCCGTTATCATACTGCGCGGCACTGTGTCGATGTATGTATCGTTGGCAGCAATTTGGATGTTACGGCGTGTTGTTCCACTCGAAGGGCAATCGAGAGACTGACCTGCATACAGGTTTAACAGACTCGTCCCTTTGTTAGTAATCACGATGCGCACATCCTTGTCCTCCGCTGCTTTTGCAGCCGACAAATCCACACGCCACCAGGTTACATACCCAGCAGACTGCGTTACTCCGGACCAATTGAATACTTTCGCATCCTTACACGTCTCGTCCAAATCAGAAGCCTCAAACACTTTCGCACTCAGCAAGATGTCTCCCTCTGCCTGAAGTGTCAGATACACCTCGGTTTGTTTCATCCTGATCAGCGTGCTTGCATTTGCAGACCATGACTTGTTTTGATGAGGAGCAATGGTGTAACTACGCTCCTCGACTTGTCCTGCTACTGTGGCATGCAATTGCACATCTACAGAATTGCTTCGGTCGGGATTGGTCAAATACAAGTTCAACGCAGGATTCTCCTCTTCATACAGAGGATCTAATGCTACGCGGTACCATTTAGCATTGGTACTTCCCTCGTGTCTAACACCATTCTCCCAATCGAAATCAATGGCATTAGCCTTTGTGCTACCGCTGTTATTCCCTATGGCCATCATTCCGAGGCTCACTGAGATGCATGCAGCAAAAAGAAAAAATCGTTTCATGTTATTAAAATTATTATTAAATGTTATTTATATATACTTATATATAATATATGTAATTGATTATTCAACCGGTTGTCCTAATGCATTATATTTACGCTCATCTACGATAATCCACATCTTCCCATCGCGCAATTGCTTGTAAACTCGAGGACGTTCGCTTTCGCTGTGCTCTATGCCTGTTGGATCTAGCACTGTCACTTGAATGCGACGAGTACACGTATTTTTCTTCACAATCTCCACAATCGTATCATTATAGGTGTATAGTATATCGCCAGATGGAGTATAGCGATAGCCACGGCTTAGTTCCGCCGGTAACACTTGCACCGTATCATATTCCAGTGGCGGCTCCTCGAATGTCAATTGCACTTTCATCAAAGAGAGTGTATCACGCGCAACCCATAGCGTATCTATAAAAGAAGTATCTGCGCTATACGTACGCATATTCACTTTGAGCGTTTTCCCTTGGCATGCGGAACTTTTCTTCGTTTTGATACCTTCTTTATATTTTGGATTATTGTAATAATACAATCGGCCTGTAATATTTTTGGCATGTTTGGCGTGTAGCCAAATATCATGGTGTCCGCTACGCGCATTCACCAAAGCCGCACTATCCGGCTGATACACATGCAGAGAATCTGTCAGTTTAGCACGACCTATTTCTTGTCCATCGCAACTGTCCAAAGTCAACCATATTTCACATGCCGAACTTTTTTCTTGTTTCCATAGAATAAAAGCTTTGCCTTTGGAGCTAATCGATGAGGATGCCAATTTATATTCGTTGGTCTGCGTATTTGTCACATATGTCATAGCCGGACGCAAAGGTAATGGATCGTCACAACTGGACGATGGACCTTGATTATACGGATAACAGAACACACGACCTGTTCCTCCGTTTGGATACACACGAATATGCGGAGTCAATGCGCCCATCAGTTGCTGAGCAGTTTCGCCCATCTCCGAAATTTTTTGATTGATTTTGGCCACATCTATCTCGCGCATTTGGTTTTTGCCTATCGTCATGCTGATGGTTGGTTCTTTACTCGTACACATGGCGTACACTTCCATCGTCACGGAGCAGTCAGAAAACCAGTAAGCCGAGATGCCTTGTTTTAGGTCATCCACTGTAGCCGTGTACCACACAGTATCCGTTATCTCTTCCTCTAGTGGAAAGGCAAATGTACGACTGCTCTCGTGGCAATCACAATAATAATATGGTGCCTCCATTCCAATACGAGCAGCCTCGCATTCCGGACTTCCGGTGCGCTTCAGATTCGTCTCTTGAGCGCACAGCGTGAGAGCCGACAGACACAACATCAATACGATTCCTGTCCTTTTCATATCGATCATTCTATTTTTATTCCCAATAAATTATATTTCTCTCCTTTGCGAAGGATATATACGTGACCATTTTCTATTATCTTCTGAATGGACTCTTCCGTGGTTGGCGACTGCAAAGCGGTGGATATCATACCACTGTACACTTCGCCGCAGAAGAAAACTACATCCATCTTCACCATTCCTCTTTCTACCCACTGAATTCCATCTTCCAACACCAACGGAACATATTCGCTTGCATCCTGACTACGTGCAAACCACTCTATCCGTGTAATTGGAGTCAAGCGCCCAACATAGTGACGATACAGATTTTGTTCCACCTGATGCAGATTCAGCAAACTGCGCTCATGCCCACCATCTACTACTGCGCCTTCCCAGTAATTCCAGTTATCCGGTGATTCCCAAACATATGGCACATAGTAGCGAATTGTATCTCCTACTCTTTCCACGCGAGTATCATCTTCGTCTGCGCAGAAATAAACACTATCGGTTATGGTGCAATTCTTTACTGTCAAATGGAGCGTTACTATCGTGTTGCAGAAACTTCCGTACGTTGGCAATGTATCCTGATACGTTCCACTCTCGGTAAATATTTTGCCGGATACCGAACGATATTCTTGACAAACTTCCACGTCAGTCGAGGTGTAATAGGTCTGTCCTATTGTTACACGCAATTTGCGAATTTCCCGATCTCCATTAGCGAGAATAGTGGTATCGATTGCATATTCACCGCTCTTCGTATAAACCATGCCCGCATATTCCAAACTATCGCATGCTTTTTCTTGCTCATACACATAGCTTGTATGATGAACCGTTAGATGCAAAGTATAACTATTATTACACCCGTAACTAATTGGCTCCAATATGGTGTAATCCCCGCTTTCTGTGTACATTTTTCCGCGCCACGCCAAACTGTCCCAAACTATTGCTGCCGTATCCGAATAAATGGCACTACACTCAAACGGGCGAACCAAAATACAATTCTTTTCAACCGATACAATATTTACTGTCGCACCCGATTCTGCATACATGGCGCACCATTGCCAGTATTGCCCGCAATCTTCAAACATGCCCACTCTATCTAATGTATCATTCCCGATTTTCGCCTCCGGAATCGGACCAAACGCGCTATTCGGCATATAGTAAATCATCGCAGGCAGAAGACTCGATTCCAAATGCAAATAATTGTCTCCGGGTTCTATGCGCAAAACCGTTTCTTTCTCTATCTGGATTGCCTCATTTTCGGTCACTCCGGCTACTGGCAATGTGTCTAAGTCTGACGAATTGTTACCGAGACAATACCGAGACAATATCAAGAGCACTCCGAGAGAAGAATCTGAGATTTCCAGACTAATTCTCTCATCTTCACCGAGTAAAATATAACTACCGTCTGCTAGATCTACAATATGACTTTCGCCAACTTCTGCTGACCATGTTTCTACGGTCCCAACATTGGCATTTTGTATCTCGATCGTCTGACTTTCGTCAACACTCACTTCCAAACGATTGTTGGTCTTACATTCTATCTTGATGGTCGACTTCTGCGGTTGCGGATCTTGTTCGGCCGATTTTGTGCTGGACATTGTTATATTACCAGAACCAGAAGTAGCAAATAAAACATACAGATTTCCTTCACCATCTACTCGGTCGCTCCACTGCGCAACAATCGAATCCGGTATCGTTACCGTTTTCTTTCGGGCAATTGCTTGCACATGTACTACACGACTATCACTCGCATTATTCGGGAATCCGCACACATCGCCAACAAACATCGGACAAGACTGATCCACCGTTGATGCAACTATGAGATCTCCTCCGTTCCACAAATTGTATTGCAAACGATAGTAAACCGCGCCTTGCCCCATTGGTTTCACGGCCACGGTTTCTCCCGGCTGCAACTCATTCCACTTCTTCGCACAATCCGAAGCTTTCCATTTCTCTAAAGTCACATTGGTCCGAGCATTCGTCACAAAGCGCACATAGAGATACTGGTCGTTGGTTTGACTCCACAATGCATCTACATCATTCTTGCTCAACCACAAAATATGTCCCGATTCAGATGGAGCAAACGTGTAGTGTGCTATGGCGGTTGTCGGAGTAAAATCTGCCGTTGTGCCAACGTACATATTCAGTATATATGCTGTCGGACTCACTAGACGAACGGCTATCGTATCTCGCAAAATAGCATAAAGCGCATTGGTGTCATTCGCGGGAATAGTTACCGCCTGTCCATAATTCATCAGTATAGCATCGCCGGCCGGTGGAGCCATCGGAATCTGCTCTATCTTCATTTCTCCGGGCGCTGCACTGTAGAATTTCCCATAATACATTCCCGCTTGAGCATTCTCAAATTCTGCATAATAGCGCACCGTATCAGCTGTCAGGCAAACCGTATCTCCCGGCTGCATTTCAAACCAATCAATGATTCGTTCATCGGCATTATCGGTTGGATCGATCACACATGTATTAGCCACCGCGACTGTAACAGGACTTGAGCCATTCCATATATAACGAATCGAATCTTCGCGCCATTGGATATACGGCAAAACAACGTGACGATCTTTATCTGCGGCTTGTACTTCTATTGTATCACCCAAGCGCATAAATTTGCCGCCATCCATACAATCCGAAAACTCCGTATCAGGAATCATCTCAATAATACCGGCAGATTTATAGGTCACTTTCACATATACTGTTACATTGTAATCGATGCCCATCTTGAGCAACAAATCACGATAGGTTTTTCCCATTGTGATACAGTACGAATCACCTTCTACTTCCAACAATGGCTTGTGCGGCATATCAAATGCTACGCCATTTTCCGCTGTCGGACAGAACAAACTGCAAAGTATGCTATCTTCGTATACTCCTGGTTGGCAAGTGAAATCCATTTCCACTTCCGGAGCAACAGAAGCCGCCATATCGTTAGGAGTGAAACATACCTTAATCGGCAGGTCAAATGTTCCAGCGCGATACCAAACGGTACTATTCGTGCGAATCTGTGCCGAATAATTATCTCCTAGCGGAATAGCATTATTGCATGATGTTCCACTTTGCGACCAAATCATTTGAACGCAAAGTAGAAATACTAATAATATCTGTCCTCGACAGTTGTTCATTCCTATTGGTTAATCACAATCTTCTTTACGCCATCCATCAAACGAACAATATACATTCCCGCTGATGGAATGTTGATGGTTACAGTTTCTATCGATGTTTGAGCCTGCGCAATCATATTGCCTTGTGCGTCATACACGTACACTTTTTTCCCCTCTTGCACTCCGCTAATCATAATCGTATGACCGATTACAACAATCTCGCCATTTGCATCCACATCCGACATGCCGGTCGCGCCATTTTTAGGAATCTCTCTAAAGGATGCAGTATAGGTCGCCTCATTCTGCACTTCTACGATTTCCGGAGTCCAGCCATCAAAAGCATACCAATTTTCCGAATCCTCTTCTTTGGTCGGCGTTTCTCCGGTATAAACTGGTGTCGCACCATATTCCCATTCGCTGCTTTGCAGTACTTCTATTCCATCCCAATTGACGAAAGTGATGAGATATTTCTTCGGAGTGAAGATGGCATAGAACGATTCTGTAGTCTCATCGATAACCACTTCGCGCTCTGCACCTTCAGTGCTGCCATCACTCCAGCCTGCAAACTCGTAACCTTCGTTAGGCGTTGCAGTAACCGTAACAGTCTGGCCGTACTCATAGGTAGATTGCTGCGGATCGACAGTTACCGTACCCTTCGTCTCATCATCGCTGGTGAAGGTGAGACCGCTAACGGTCTTCTTCGTTGCCGTAAAGACTGCAGTGTATTCGGCATCGCCCGCCACAGTTACAACATCAGGAGTCCAACCATTGAAGGTATAAGTGTACTGAGCATCCTCATCCTTGGATGGAGTTGCACCATTGTACTCAGGTGTTTCACCATAAGGCACATTCTCATCTTTCTCTAATTCAGCTCCATTTTCATTCTTCCATATAATAGTATAGGTATTAACCGTAGAACTGAAGGTTGCCTTGTAAGTAGCTGCGGCTGTTACAGATACAACCTCCGGTGTCCACCCGGAGAAAGTGTATGTATACTGAGCCGTTGAATCCTTAGTAGGAATTGCGCCGTTGTACTCGGGTGTCGCACCATATTCCCATTCGCTGCTCTGCAGAAGCGAATCATTTTCATTGACAAATTGAATGAGATATGTATTCACGACAGAATCATAAACCGCCGTATATGTAGTAATGGCCGTAACCAAAGCCAAAGCGGGCTGCCATTCGCGGAAAGTAAATGTGTATTGAGCTGTCGCCGCCAACGTAGGATCAGTCGGATGAAGCGCTGCGCCATACTCATATTCATTGGTATAGCCTTCACCATTCAAAATCGTACCATCGGCATTCTTGAACGTAATGCTATAACTATTAATATTGAACACAGCATTAATATCTGTATCTGCAGTGATGTTGTTCAAACTCTTGTCCCAATTAGTGAAAGTGTAACCATCCTTCGTTGGAACATCCGGCGAAACAGCATCGCTACCATATTCTACTGTTTGAGTGTCGTACAATTCATCATCGACAAAGAAACGCACTATGTAAGTGTTTACTGTGCTATCAAATTGTGCGGTATATATCGCTTCTCCAGTTACTGCGGCTACTTCCGGTGTCCAACCAGCAAAACTGTAGGTGTACTGCGCAGTTGAATCCTTCGTCGGCGTCTCGCCATCATAAGTTGGCATTGTTCCATAAGGCACATTTTCATCGGTTTCCAATATAGTGCCATTCTCATTCTTCCAAGTAATTGTATAGGTATTTACCACACTATCAAATTGGGCAGTATAGGTTGCATCTTCCGTTGCAGCGACAATGGCCGGGCTCCACTTGTCAAACGTATAAGTGTATTGCGCAGTTGCCGGTTTTGTCGGTGTCTCACCATCATAAGTAGGCAGAGCTCCTTCTTCTACATCTTCATCCGTTTCCAAAACAGAACCATCATAATTCTTCCATGTGATAGTATACGTAGCTACTGCACATGTTGGAGTATAAGTAGCAGTATGCACAACTTCTTGATTGGCGTTGTCAATGTCAGTTTGCCAACTAGCAAAGGCATAGCAATCGCGAGTGGGCTCTTCTGGCGCAGTTCCGTTGGATGCTTGTGCAACTGTGTTGATAGCCTTAAGAATTCTACCATCAAAATCTTTCCATACTTCCATCCAACCCCAGTGGCCGTTAACATGAGTGATCGTGGTGTTTGCCGCACAGCCTGTTGTGGCAAGATACTCGCAATCCAATCCGTTTGTATACCATAGGCTATCGTTGTGCAACTGGGCAGAAGTAGCTGTTTGACCATCATAATTCGTATTAGTAGTTGTGACTTGGTACACTGTCATATTAGACGGTGCAGCATTATGAAAGACGACATTTCCAAGAGCTCCTTCAGAATAAATGTTAGCCCCCGAAGTCGTTGTATATAGATTGCCATACACATCCAATGTTCCGTTGACACAGATTGACGCAGATTGAAGATTACTTCCTGTACGCCCACTTGCTGTAGCACTAGTATATGTGCGACCTGGAACATATTTTAGAGGCCATATCTTGGCATCTGCTGCATAATTACCCCATTCTGAGATATCGTAGACAACAAGTGTTTTACTAGATACTATCTTGACTGTTGCTCCATGGGCAATATTTACAATCGCTCCTGCAGACAGAACCATATCTGGATTAATAGTTGTTGTTCCCGAAGCAATATTTACTGTCATATTATTGGTCAATGGCAATCTGTATTTGGACGATTGGATATTTACACTAAAAAATGATACCGACAAGTCCATATTAAGATTATCCAAAGAAGCGTTGCCATTAATCGTATATACGATACGGTCTGTGGTTCCATCGTATTGACGCAAAACCGTTGCCCCAGAAGACAGGTTAAATAATCCACCACTTGTAGACAGGAACGTAACATTGTCTGCTAACGCACTTGTATTGCTTGCAAAAATAGCTGTAGAGACATAATTACGTGAACCATATTCAAACGTGATAGAGGGTTCTATATTTTGGACATAGTATTGCGTAATAGGGAATACCTTTTGACTATTATTAATCATGCCGGAAGAACAAGAACCTCCCTTCCAGTCTGTCATTTGAAGGCACTCATACACATTGGAACCCGCTTTTGCCACGAGTTCGCCCTCTCCCGTTATAAATCCCCAGCAATAAAGATTGGAGTTGCTTTTTAATGTAATCTTAGTGTTAGGCTCCATAACCATGCGCCCATGTGTTCGAGGCCCTCCACATGCAGTATTGGTTTGCCCAGCATTGTTTTGCTCTCCACCAATTTCTACGTTACCATTTATCTGCAACTGGACTCCTGCTGCCAATGTGAGAGTACGGTAACAATCCGGAACTACACTTTGCTCTTGCACGCGCGGCACCGAGGATCCACTTACAGTATACGAATCGTTATATGGCACAAGTAGTGTTACACCGGAAGGAATTATATACGTATTATCATCCTCTGCTAACAAGTCTGTTCCATCAACAGTACAATCCGTTACCGGCACTACAACTTGGCCTGCGCTAGCCGATAACAGTGCTGCTTTTAAGCCATAGTAGGTAGTTGACGTTTGTTTGTTAACAAACTGCGGTAAAGAAGTTGATACGAATCGAGCACCTATTTGCACATCACCAGTTATTGAGAAATCTACCATATATGAGTTGCTCCCTGACAAATCCGTTATATCGCCGTTATTGTCTATCTGATACCATCCCGCAAAAACGAAACCATCAACAGGGGAAGGATCGGACAATGTTACAGCATCTACGTTAGCAACTGCTATATTGCTTCCATTTACTACCGCTGAAGTCCCATTTATTGTATACTTGTATGTGCCTGTGGGTGAACCTACAAAGGTGATGTTCACGCTTGTTTTGGGAGCAAAAAAGGCATAAAGCAATTTTGTTGTGCCAGAACCACTATTTTTACTGCTTGACTCTACACTAACAGCATAAGGGTTATCTGTGGATACAATCGCGGCAGATGTATTGTCACTCTCTTTCCATCCGACAAATTTATAGCCCGTTACTGCTTGAGCAAAAGCATAGAATGTGCCGACAGTTAAAGTTGTTGCATCTGCGGATTCTGTTTGCGCAGATAATTCGGAAGATGTCGAGGACGCATTTTGATATGTTCCGGCTGTTGTGGATGTTCCAGCATAGACCTTTCCCATACCACTACACCCTGTTGCAACTTGCGCCTTGAGTTTTGCATAGAAAGTATACGTAGTACTTCCACCTGCATATGCATTTACTGCGCCTAAGAGTGATACAATTAAGACAAAAAATACTTTAACTTTTCTATTCATGATCTTTTTGTTTTATTACTTTTGTTTAATATTTTCTCACATAGTGGTGTTTGGGCCATAAGCACTATTATCACCGCGAAAGTTAGAGGATAATATGCCCAATCAATCAACATATGTGGCCAAACTGCCATTGCTGTGAGCCATATGGCAACAATTACTGCATATGGCAATGCCCAGTACTTGCGCCAATGCCACAATAGCAGAGGTAATGGATTGTATGCAATGAGTAACCAATTCCATGGTATAGTTGTTTCATCTATGACATAGACGAAGATAATTACTACGCACCCAATCAATGCTTGAATGGATAACACTACCCAGTCAACCCATTTCCATGACACGATACTTCCAACTATTGCCAATAATAGCAATAGCACCGCCAGCAAAAGAGGAGTACAAACGCAGGTTGTTCTCTGCGAAGACCCTTCTTTTGTTATAATCTGTCCCTCAGTCAATACGGGAATTTCGTCAATAGTAGCGGTTTGCCAAACTTCTGCCAAGTGGCTCGGCATTATAACTTTCTCATGAGGCGTTTTTTGCATATCCGCTTCTGCTCCATATATAGTCATAAGCACAAACTTTAGCCACTCGCGTCCTTCTATATAATCATAGATAATTTCCCTATATGTTTTCTCGTACAAGGATGGCCATGGAGCATAAACGATTGCTTGTGGATAAAGGGCTTTTTCTACCAAATGCATCATCCTTAATGCACATCCTTGATGAAAGAACCCATATCCCATATATAGTCCTTTACCTTCTTCTTCATCCAATATCTTCCATAACTGTTTTTTTGACGCGTTTGGAAGATTCATTCCATATTCAGTTGTAGTGATTCCTTGGCTCTCAATATCCTCTATGAAATATGCATAAGGCATTACCAACAATCCAACCCGTACCTTCGCCTTCGCAAAAGCTGCCTTTTCACTTTCATTATCATCCACCACCATTAAATAGGAATAAACATTATCCATGCCGTATTCCTCACAACGAAGTCGAATTGAGGTACGGCCCATCGTCGAGAACACCCCTTCGCTAGGAGAACCTATGAGAAGACTCGCTTGAATAAAATCATCGGAATGGTTCTCTATATTGGGTATTTCCCCTTGTGCATGCATAATCATCGGGAAGATGAGCATGGCTATAATTGCAGTATGTAGGAATCTATTTTTCATTG
>DBVU01000035.1:13209-13594 GCA_002308195.1 Bacteroidales bacterium UBA1256 | reverse complement strand
TCATTACGTCCAAGATGGCCTGTTTCTTCTTCAGGTTCTCAGCCTGCTCTTTAGCCTGCTGCGCAGCCACTTCTGCACGCTTGGCCTTATATTCGTTGAGCAAAGCTTTGAATTGCTCTTCCAGGGCATCTACCTTAGGTTGAACAGCATCCACGACCGAATCAGCGGCCTCCGAAATGGAATCTGTCGCTTCGTTCACAGCATTCTTCGCCGCTTCGATCTCTTCGTGATACTCGCGGTAGAACTGAGTTTTCAGGTGTTCTACTTGGTCTTTAACGGCCGTTACATCTTCGTTCAACAGAGCCTTGAGGTCCTCAATCAGTTTTTCTCTTGCGCTTGCCATAAATCAAAATTTTACTTTTCAGCCTGCAAAGATACAACAAAT
>DBVU01000035.1:5375-13113 GCA_002308195.1 Bacteroidales bacterium UBA1256 | reverse complement strand
CTCGTGATTGTCTCGGTAGTAAATCGGGGATATATACGTAGTATATATAAATATGCAGTTTTTGACAAGGCATTTTTAGGCAGAAAACTTGATTTTTATGTTTTTTACATAAAAACTTGCATATATCAAAAAAAAGCATTACTTTTGCACTCGAATTTATATTGGCGAATTATAGGCTTATGATAACGATAGAACAACTGAAAGACATTCAACAACGTGCGGACAAGCTGAAAGCTTACCTACAGATTGATGAGAAACGCATTCAACTGGAGGAGGAAGAACTGCATACTCAGGCACCGGGATTCTGGGACGACGCCAAAGCTGCCGAAGCACAGATGCGCAAGGTGAAAGGCATCAAACGATGGATAGAAGGTTACGAAGGCGTGCGTTCGGCTGTGGAAGAACTGGCGTTGGCATTCGATTACTACAAAGAAGAACTAGTGACCGAAGAAGAAGTGGATGCCGCTTATGCAAAAGCGCTTCAGGAAGTGGAAGATCTGGAAATGAAGAACATGCTGAGTCATGAAGAAGACCAGATGCCCGCCGTGCTGAAGATAGTGGCCGGCGCGGGCGGAACAGAGGCGCAAGACTGGGCAGAACAACTGATGCGAATGTATCAACGTTATTGCGAGAAGCACGATTACACCGTGACAATCGCCAACCTGCAAGAAGGTGATGAAGCAGGCATCAAGACCGTGACATTCAACATAGAAGGCGACATGGCCTACGGTTACCTGAAAAGCGAAAACGGCGTGCATCGTTTGGTTCGCGTGAGTCCGTACAACGCGCAAGGCAAGCGCATGACGAGTTTTGCTTCGGTGTTTGTTGTGCCGCTGATTGACGATACGATTGAGGTGGAAGTCAATCCCGCAGGACTGAGTTGGGACACTTTTCGTAGCTCCGGAGCAGGCGGTCAGAACGTCAACAAAGTGGAATCGGGCGTGCGCCTGCATTACAAATTTATCAATCCGCTGACCAATCAGCCTGACGAAATAGTGATTGAGAACACCGAGACACGCGATCAGCCAAAGAACCGAGAGAACGCGTTGCGTCACTTGCGTTCACAACTCTACGAGTTGGAACTGGAAAAACGCCGTCAGGCACAAGCCAAAGTGGAGGCGGGAAAGAAAAAGATAGAATGGGGTTCGCAGATTCGCAGCTACGTGTTCGATGACCGACGCGTGAAAGACCATCGTACCAACTATCAGACGAGTAATGTCAATGCCGTCATGGATGGCGATATTGATGCGTTTATAAAAGCCTATTTGATGGAGTTTCCTGAGTAAAAATTACGAATTATGAGAAAAGCATTATTGATAGTAGCCGCTTTGGCGGCAAGTCTCAGCGCCTTTGCGCAGACAGACAGCACAGAAGTTAAGAAAGATAGCGTAGAAGAAGGTTGGCAATTCACCACGGTGGATAGTGTGCCTATTACGCGTGTAAAAGACCAACACCGCAGCGGAACCTGTTGGGCATTCTCTACACTCGGTTTTCTCGAGTCAGAGGTACTGCGTATCAAAGGCAAAGAAGTGGAACTGGCTCCGATGTTCGTGGTCAGCAAGACGATGATGGACCGCGCTATCTATTGCGTGCGTCTGTACAACGAGCCTAGATTTGCTGAAGGCGGTTCGGCTTACGATGTCATTTATTGCATGCAACACTACGGACTTGTTCCGAAAAGTGCAATGCCCGGTATTCGTTACGGTTGGACCGAAGCCGATACCCTACCCGTTTTCAGCGAGCTAAGTGCCGTAGCAAGCGGTTATTTGAGCGGATTGAAGAAACAGAAGAAACTTTCGCCCGTTTGGCGTGAAGGATTTCAGGCTATTTATGACACCTATCTCGGTCCATGTCCGGAAGAGTTTGAATATGATGGCAAGAAATACACGCCGCAATCGTTCGTTCAGATGCTAGGTTTGAACGCGGATGACTACGTGTCAATCACGAGTTACACTCATCATCCGTTCTACGAGCGTTTTGCACTGGAAGTGCCAGACAACTGGCGCATGGACCAGATGTACAATGTGCCGATGGAGGATTTGATGCGCATTATCGACAACGCCATTGCCAACGGTTACACACTGGCATGGGGTGCGGATGTTTCGGAAATAGGTTTTACCCGCAAAGGAATAGGTGTGGTGCCTGATGCGGACAATGGCGCGGACCTGACAGGAAGCGATATGCAGAAATGGGTTGGTATGAGCAAAGACAAGCAGAAAGAAGAACTGACCAAACGTCCATTGCCGGAGAAAACTATCACCCAACAGATGCGTCAAGACGCGTACGACAATTGGGAAACGACCGATGACCATGGTATGCAGATTTTCGGTACCGCCAAAGACCAAAACGGCAAGCGCTATTACATGGTGAAGAACTCGTGGGGCACGATGCGTTCGGACTACAAGGGTATTTGGTACATCAGCGAGGCCTTTATGCAATACAAAACCAACGATGTACTGGTTCACAAGAATGCTATACCGAAAGATATCAAGAAGAAACTGGGTATCAAATGACCATCAAAGAACCGACACAGGGCATATACAAAGACCGAGGAAGCAAATTCCTCGCATTTGCTGAGCCCATTATGGATGAGGAGCAAGCCAAAGCACGCATAGCGTGGTACAAGAAGAAATATCACGATGCTCGCCATGTGTGTTATGCCTATCGGTTGGGACAAGACCTATGGCGGACTAAAGATGATGGCGAGCCGCACGGCACAGCAGGTCTGCCTATTTTGCGTTCGATAGACGCCAAAAATATAGACCAGATTCTGGTGGTAGTGGTTCGTTATTTCGGCGGCACACTGCTTGGCACAGGCGGACTGATGGTCGCGTATCGTGAGGCTAGTAAAGATGCATTAGAAAAGGCAACAATAGTATGAAAGAAGATTTCTCGGACATACGGGCTTACCGCGTAGGAGCCATTTTGGCCGTGGGAGATTGGCTGACCCCTTTCCCCTACCTGAAATATCTGGAGAAGAAAACGACAGATAGTCTTCGTCTAGATTATCTGGGCGACCGCAAACAGATAGAACAAGACATCAAACACGGTGCATTCTTCATCACCAACCATCGAGACATCGTCATGGACGCGGCGTGGTTGTCGTTCTTGCTGCGAAAGCGCTATTTTATTCGTCCATTCATGGGCATAGGCGATAACCTATTTGCAAAACCGTGGATTGAACATACGGTGCGTTTTCTTCGCTGTTTTGTGGTGAAGCGAAATATCGGGGCGCATGCCCAACTGGAGAATTCGCGTCACTTGTCGGCATACATTCGCCATCTGCGCGAACAACACAAATCCATCTGGTTGGCACAACGCGAAGGACGAGCTAAAGACAGCAATGACCTGACGCAAAGCAGTGTGATAAAGATGCTAACAATGGGTGCGGATGACCTATACGAAGCTGTTAAAATACTGAATTTCTGCCCGGTAAGCATCACCTATCAATACGATCCATGCGATTATCTCAAGGCGCGCGAAATGCAACTCAAACGTGATAATCCGCATTGGCACAAAACCAAACGCGATGATGTGGAATCGATGATAACGGGCATTAACGGAAGAAAAGGACACGTTGTATATCGTCTGACGCCAAGCATCAACCCCGAGATAGATGCTATGTTGGCGGCTCATCCGGAATATCGAGAACAATCGCTTAACGAACAGTTGCAGCATATTTGCGACATAATAGACCGACATATTCATTTGGGCTATGAGATATATGAGCGTGGCACAGAATTTGAAGAGTATATTGAGAGTCGTTTGGCATTAATCAATATACCAAACAAGGACGAACAGTTCTTGCGAGAAAAACTAATAGAAATGTACCGTTTTCCAGAATTGAATCATCGCAAAGCCATGGAAAACGGAGAACAAAACAAATAAGAAAGAAAAACATGAGAAGAGCTATTTTTCCAGGGTCATTCGACCCATTTACAGTTGGTCACTACGATATCGTAAAGCGTGGTTTGGAACTCTTTGACGAGATTGTTATCGGCTTGGGCCGCAATAGTACAAAGCGTGAGACATTCCCTATTCGTGAACGCGAGGAGGCCATTCGTAAGATATTTCAAGACGAGCCGCGTGTGCGAGTGGCTATCTATGATAGCCTGACTGTGGATTTTGCTAAAGAGCAAGAGGCACAGTTCATCCTTCGTGGCATTCGTTGCGTCGAGGATTTTGAGTACGAGCGTAATATGGCCGAGGCAAACAAGCAATTGGGAGGCGTGGAGACCATCATCCTCTACACTCGTCCGGAGTATGCACACATCTCCTCTACCCTAGTGCGCGACCTATACGCTTACGGAAAAGATGTCAGCGAATTTGTACCGAACAAGCTAAGATAATGCGGAAACTACTATTCATATTGCTGCTTGTGCCTGTGTGCCTGATGGCACAGCAGAGGCAAAGCACAACGCGGGCCGACGAGTGCATCACTATCTTTACCGATGTGGTGCGCCAGGTGGATGTCAACTATGTTGACACGCTCAACTATGAGGCGCTGACCGAGACGGCCATCAATGCCATGCTGCATAAGATAGACCCATACACGGTCTATTTCCCTAAGAAGAACGACCGCGAACTGCGTATGATGACTACCGGAAAATACGGAGGTATAGGTAGTATCATTCAGCAACGCAAATTAAAGGACGGCAGCGATGAGATGGCCACCTATATCGTCAATCCGTATGAAGGCAAACCTGCTCAACGCGCCGGATTACTGGCAGGAGACCGCATTCTCTCGGTGGATGGTGTCAACACAAAAGGACAGACCGTTAGCGAGGTGAGCAATAATCTGCGCGGAGTGCCAGGAACGACCGTTGTGCTGAAGATTCAACGCGAAGGCGTGGCTAAGCCATTCAAGGTGGAGATTGTGCGCGAAGATATTCATCTAGACCCGATAACCTATTCGGCTGTGTTTGAAGCAGATAGCCTGTCTGAACCGGTTGGGTACATTGCTTTTGGAGAGTTCACAGAAGGGTCTGCACAAGCTTTCTCGAACACGTTGGACGACCTTTACTATAACAAAGGCGCTCGCAAACTGATCATTGACTTGCGCAACAATGGCGGCGGCATTGTGGACGAGGCGCTACAGATGGTCAATCTGTTTGTAGAGCAAGGCCAAATGGTAGTTGAAACCAAAGGAAAGACAGCCAATAGCAATCGCATTTATCGTACGCGCAATAATCCGCGATACAAGGACCTGCCTATCATCATTTTGGTTAATAAGAATTCTGCATCAGCCAGCGAGATTGTTGCAGGCTCGTTGCAAGATCTGAAACGTGCAAAACTGATAGGTCAACGTACTTATGGAAAAGGTCTTGTACAAAACGTGCGGCCTATCGCCTTTGGCGGGCACGTCAAAGTGACTACCAGTAAGTATTACCTACCCTCCGGGCGTTGCATCCAAGCCATTGACTACAGTGAACGTCAGAAAGGACACGAACTGAAGAAAGATACTGCAGGCGGTATTCTTCCCGATATAGTGATGGACGATTCTAGCAAGGTGGATATTTGCTATTCGCTTTACGTAAACAACTATTTCTTCGATTATGCAACCCGTTATCACCGTTTGCACGAGCAGATAGCCGATCCGAAAAAATTTGAACTGACGGACGCGGATATAGATGATTTCTGTGCATTCCTTGATGAGCGTAAGTTCACATACGAGACAGAAACTAGCAAATTCTTCGACGACATGATCAAGATGGCGCGACATGAAGATATCGACAGCACTACGTTAGCTCAATTAGAAGCATTGGCACCTATCTTAAAACCTGATTTCCGCGAAGCTATTCGCCGCAACATAGATGAGGTGAAAGAGATGCTTGGCGAGGAAATCGTGTTGCGCTACTACTACCAACGTGGACAAGCGGCCTACCAGTTGCGCTTCGATGAAGAACTGGGACGCGCATTGCAGGAATTGAAATAAACTACAGCATATATATCAAAAAAAGAGGCCCGAAAGCCTCTTTTTTGTTTAACAATTCACTTATTCACTCAATCATTCGTAGATCTGTCCTTGTACGGTATAAATCTTACCGTCGCGGATAATCAGCAATTGACCATTGCGAAGTATCTTGTGCGCAGAGTCTGTAGTCTTCAGCACATCGATAGCGGTAGGAGTTTTGTAGATTGGCACTTCCAACATAGGAACGAGACTTCCTCCGTTGCCTTGTGGCAATGAACCTGCATCACCCCAACTAGCATCCATGAGGAATACGCCTACGCGCAGTTCAGTAATGGCTGCCAGTTTGGCTTGGCTGATTTTGCCCTCCAACGCCTTATGGCCGTTGGCTAAAGCCACCGAAGCACTGCAAATCTGATAATCCTCTATGTTGGAATCTATCCATCCGTTATCCCAGTCACCTTTGTCTGTCAGATTGTCGTCAAATACTGCCAGCCCAGCATCAGCATAAGCATCCGGTTCACCCTCGATTAGGTATTCTGCACCGGAAGGACTCCAGTACCATGAATCGTGACCCGTAGCAGTATTGCCATCGGTACTCAACAGAATATCAATGTGTGCAGTCTGGGCATCATACTCCAGATAGTAGAAGATATCGGTCTCGTTAGCATACCAACGCATTCCAAACAGTCCTGCACTGCCCTCTGCATGAGCCAAATTCGACAAATCAGACCAATCGTCGAAACTACCATCAATTACGATATCCGTACCCGGTGTTGGGTCTCCACCGCCACCGCTACTTTGACCTGGACGAACCACCTTAATAGCTGCTAAACCAGAGCCACTGCTAACCGCACGTTCAATATTCAACGATGCAGAAGAAACGCCTGCACCGATGACGAACGAGGCAACTGCATAACTGCTCTTATCTGCGCCACCTGCCATACTACTTACAACATTACCAGAGTGCAAACCTGCAGACGACACTTTGAATTGATTGTATGCACAAATATAGATGGTATCACCTGTCTGGAAGTTACCAGCAGAAGCAATAGGACTAATTGTGAAATACAACGCATTAGCTCCAAACTTAACACCTTTCGAGCCAGAGGCCTTCAAATCACTAGGTACTGTGCTCACATACCCTGCGCTTTCTGCAGAGAAGGACTTTGAATTATCTGTTGTTTGCGGCATCAACGAACCAACAATTGTAGTAAGCGCTGTACCTGCTGTTGGTTGGCTACCATCACTACGCCAATGGAAAATAACCGTACCATCACCGCTTGGTGTTGGATCACCACCGCCACCGCTAGTCTTAGCCGTCCATGTTACGTTCACGGTCTTGCTAGCAGCACCATTGCTTGCAACAGTAACCACTGCACTTCCGTTGCCTGCTGCCGCAGGTGTCAGGCTAAGAGTAATCGTAGCATTCGATGCTTGTGTTGGAGTAAGACTGCTTGGCGAAACATTCAGCAGGCTATTGTTGCTGCTGATAGTAACATTGTTTGTTAGGTTCGAACCGCTGACAGTGAAGGTCTTGGTGGCCGATGTGCCAACCGTTACTTCGCCAAACGCGACAGACGTAGCAGACACGCTCAACTCAGGATCCGGAGTAACTGCACCACCGGTAATCTGAATACTTGCGTTCAGGTTGTTCATACCGGTGTTCGAATCCCAAATATTCTGATTGGCAAAACGAACAGCATAACGCGGGTCGTCGGCAATGGTAGCCGAAGCATCCGGCAGATAGAGGTAGAGTTGGTAGGTAGCGTTAGGTACATTGGACGGAATAGTGATCTGCTCGCTGATAGTGGTCACTACGTCATT
>DBVU01000035.1:2986-5334 GCA_002308195.1 Bacteroidales bacterium UBA1256 | reverse complement strand
TTCAGTACTATGTACGCGTGGCGCTCGTTATAGAGAGGAGCATAACCTACATTCTTGATGTTGAGAGTGATACTTGCTTTGCCGCCCGGGTTGGCCTGAGCAGGGAAAGTTGCCGTAGTCAGTTGATAACGATAACCCATCTTGCGATTCAGGTTGTCAAAGATACCATTTTGGTGCCAGCGTTTGGTTACCTCTTCTGCATACGACTCACCACAGAATGACCAGTGATACGTAGCCATTTCCGCCTCAGCTTGATTGTATACTTTTTTTGCCAAGCTACTGCCTTCTACATTCGTTTCACCTCCGTTGGGTACATAGAGTGTTTCACTGCCTATATATTGGCGAACCTCTTGACTATCATCGTCGTCCATATCCCAACCGGCATAAGTACCTTCATTTCCATAGGTATTCAGGAATGCATCATTGTGAAATCCCAGACGTGAACGAGCATCTCCAGCGAAAGCTTGTGTAGCAGTCAGCGGAGTGGTATTTGGGTTAGAGGTGCTGCCCAGGTACTCTACCTTGATATGCGGGTAGCGAACCAGCACAAAGCGATTGGAAGGAAGTGCGTCCAGCACAGCATCAACCACCGCACGGCGATTGGCATCGAGATGTTGCGTCGGGTCATCATTATCATCACAATAGTTTCCGAAATTCTCGGTATAGTACCATTCTCCCCACTCGCCTACAAAACCGGTCTCCATGACGTAGATTACATCTGCATTGGCCTGCAAATATGGCTTCAGCTGAGCTAGATGGGACTGTACGCGGGCTATAGGTGCGTCGTGACAATCATCTTCAGAATAAGCAAAACGGAGCACGCACTTGAAACCTTTGTTACGCAGTTCCTGCATGTCTTCATTAAAACCTTGCAGAACTTTATTCGACAAGTCCTTGGTGCGATAGTTTTTCAGGTTGTAGAGAACCATAGCCAATGTCTGTGTAGGACGAGATGTAGGATAACCGTTTGAAGTGTTACCGGTTTCCTCGAAGAAACCTTCATAATCTTCATCTAAAATAACGTGCGGACGCGAATCAGAAACTTCACGACTCATCTCCTCAGTAAAACCACGCTCGGGGTTCTTAAAAATACTGGTGTTGTCAGCGGTGTAAGTTACCGTTGCGGCACTAATGTTCATGCAGAAAAGCATGCATAGCGAAAGAAAAAAGGAAATCTTTTTCATGTTACTGATATTTAGAATTTAACAAAATGTGTGTCCCAAATTTCTGCTGCAAAGTTACAAATAAATTGACAAACAAATGTTCCACAAATCGTTTTTTTCACTCTCCTTAGATTTCTTTCGAATTCCTTTCGTTTTGTAACACACACAAAATAAGCGACTTACGAAAAAAGTCGCTTATTATTACATTTCGTTCGAAATATTTCGAAAGAACTTTACTTTTGGAATTTTCCTACGTATTTGATAGCCAGGAACACCAGCCTATCAGGCGTATGTTTCAACAGTGGTGTACTCAGCCAGTTGATGAATCCCGGTGTGTCTGCTTTCTTGTTGCGGAACATCTTACGCAGCGCACGTTTAACCAACTTCTCGGGCGGAATACTTACTGTCAGTCGTACGGCCAGTTTGCGCAGATTAGGTGCCAAGCCAAACAAAGCAGTATCTACTGCACCCGGTGCCATGACGGTAATGCCCACATTCTGCGGTTTGAATTCGTACCAAATCGATTTGGAGAAATTATAGATGAAGGCCTTAGTGGCGTTGTAGGTCTGGATACCCGGCATCGCCATCCACGCGGACATGGATGACATATTTAGTATATACCCGCGCATGCGCTTGTGCCCGCAGATGCGTTGTTTGGCCTCCTCTTCGGTCAGTTCACGATGCAACATATCTTCGCCGAAGAGACGCGTCAGCTTAGCTACGGTAATCATGTGCAACTGAAGCATCAGTTCGATGCGTTTCATGGATGTCTCGCAGTAAGGATTGAAGAAGAATATGCCTGCATTGTTGATGAGCACATCCACCACATAGCCGTTCTGAACGCAATAGTCATGCAGATTCTCTGCAGCATTCTGCAAACTGAGGTCTGCGTAATGAGCTACCGTTTTCACTCCGTATTGCGCGGCCAAATCTTTCGCCACTTGTTGCAATTCCTCCTGTTGGTTGCTGACCAACAACAAATCACTCTTATAATCGCGTGCTAACTGCGTAGCGTACTGCAGACCAATACCGCTACTGGCTCCTGTAACAAGAGATAACATCTTACTTGGCTGATTTCTGACGTTCAACAGACTGTTTGGCATTCTTCTCCAGTTGCGCGATCTCACGTTTGATACGCGGACTTATCACTTCGCCATCACGTTCTACGCACTCGTGGCACTTCAT
>DBVU01000035.1:2286-2936 GCA_002308195.1 Bacteroidales bacterium UBA1256 | reverse complement strand
TGGATATGTTTAACGAAATCCGGATCCTTGATGAGCACGTGCGCTATCTGGAAGAGTTCGAAACCTTCGTCCATAATCTGCTGACAGTTGTCGCCCGACTGAACACCGCCCACATAAATCAAAGGAACGTCCTTAATCTCTTTCTGGAATAGTTTGGCCTTGTCCATGAAATAGAGTTCACGGAACGGCTGCGTAGGCATCATGATAGGTGCAACGCCGGGGATATTGAGTGCCGCCTTGAGCCACCAGAAGGCTTTCATATCCATGTAGTGGGCCAATGTCTTATGAGGCATTGCGCCACCCAGAATCGTCATCGGCGAACGACTGACCGTACCACCGGAAAGAACGATACCATGCACTTTGTGTTTGGCTATCTCTTTGGCCACTTTGATGCCTTCGGCTATGTCGGAACCATGCCAACAGTCGTCCCACATGTTGGTTTTAACCACCACTGCCATATCTTTGCCTGCGTGGGCCATCACCTCGTCCAGCACTTCATTCATGAAGCGGACGCGGTTTTCGAAGCTACCGCCGTATTGGTCGTGACGATGGTTGGTACGTGGAGAGATGAACTGCGAGATCAGATAAGCATGACCGGCATGTATCTCGACGCAATCGAAACCGCACTTACGAGCAAAGTCGACTGCCTC
>DBVU01000035.1:0-2229 GCA_002308195.1 Bacteroidales bacterium UBA1256 | reverse complement strand
TCGGCACTGACGGGCATACAATGGCATGTGTAGAAATGCGTCATGTTGCCACAGTGGCCCATCTGGATACTGGCTTTGGCGCCCTCTGCATGAATGGCGTCTGTCAGTTTCTTCATATCAGGGATTATCTCATCGCGGACATAGAGTTGGCCGTCGAAGGACACGCCACTCAGATCCACCGCACAATAGGCGACCGTGGTCATTCCCACTCCGCCGCGTGCAACGCTGACATGATAATCTTGTAGTTCCTGTGTCGGTTTGTTGGCGCGACACATATTCTCGAACGCAGCACTACGCACAATGCGATTGCGCAGCGTAATTGGTCCCAGTTGGTAGGGGGTGAAGAGCTTCGACTCGCTAGCCGGCTCTTTAATCTTTTTTGTAGCCATTAATTTATTAGTAAATAAACGGAATAATACGTTTCAGCTTCTTACGGTCGAATTCGTCCGGGAATTCCTCCTCGTACTTATGATAAATCGAGTTGGCACGCGGCACGAGGTTGCAGCAACTGAACCAGAAGAACAACAGTCCTGCGAGCGACCATGTCAGTATAGCAAATCCCAACCATTCTGTGATTTCGCCCAGATAGTTGGCACTGGTCACATACTTGTAGAGTCCCTTCTTAGGCAGATAATGGTTGGTATCGCCCGGCTGACGCAGATGGCGAATCACATAGTCGGAGTGGATATTGATGATCCAACCGGTGATGAAGATAATCGTACCGATGATGAACTGCGGACTGGTTACCCACTCTGCGCTGTAGAGTTGCGGATAGTGCTGCGGAGCCAGATGGAAGAGCCAGTAGCCCTGGATATAACCGTTAATCAGATTCCATACCACCGACATAAGCATAATCGAGAACGGCATTTTGCTCTTGCCTTTCAGTAGGAAGGGGAAGATAAACGACCGCTGGAAATAGTGGAACTCAAAAATAAGGAAGAATAGCCAATAAGGCGCCAAGCGCGTCACACCTCCGTACAGAGGCAGCGACTTCAGATAGAGGTAGAGCATTACGAAGAATACCGGGCACTCCATCAGCAGCCATCCTGCTTTATTGTTCATGGCCGGCCCCCAACGCTCAGAGCGCATCTTGCCGTAACCTGCGTCCACAAAATAGAGAGAAACAAAGACTATGAAACCCACCAAAAACATGATGTATAGGAGGTCGTAGAAGAAATCAATCGAGTAGATATTTTCCATGTGGTATATGTTTGTTATGTTTGCCTTTCTCACACAAAAGGCGTGCAAAGGTATAAAATTTATTTTATATATACAAGAAATCTTAAAAAAAATACACTTTTTCTTATATTTTTACGTCTCTTTTTTCTGACATACGAAAAGTCCGACAATAATCATCGCCATTCCCACCCACTTGGCCCAAGGTAGTGCTTCGCCGAAGAAAAGCAACATCCACAGGGCGGTAAAAGCCGGACGGATATTGTTGAATGCATTGGCACGCGTTACACCTATCTGACGCAGTGCTGCGCAGAAGATGACGAAGGCGATGATGCTGGCAAAGACGATGAGGTATCCCACACACAGCAGCGAAATGCTGAGCGGCGAACTGATGCTGGCCAGTTGTGTCCAATCGATAGACGCCAACGCCGTTGGTCCTTCACGCCAAAACCAGACCGGAATAAAGAAAAACAGACTAATCAGTTGGGCGTAGAAGACGAACGAGAGCGAACTGTAAGATGCCGGCACTTTGCGCATCATGATAGAGTCAATCACAGCCGACGTCACAGCGGAAAAAGCCAAGAGAATGCCCCAGTAGTTGCCTATCGAATAGTCGTGACTGCCTACGAGCGTCAGCACAAAGACGCCTGCGGTGGAAACGATGATACCGATGATATTGTAGCGCGTGACCCTCCCACGCAGCAGCAGGCCCGCCAAAATCGGGCTGATGAGCGGACTGGTACTGAGCAGTGTCTCGGCTATAGTAGGACTATTGAGCGCATCGTAGGTAAAAGTCTCTAACATATAGTAGAGAAAAGGCTGACAGAACCCCGCAATCAGAAAGAGCGGCAAGTCACGCCTCTGTAGCGGCTGAAGCGCGAGCAAGGAACTGCGTCGGCAGCATAGGCCAATCACAAGCATCAGCAGTACCGAAGGTACGAAGCGAAAAACGATCAACGTGAAGGGCGGCAGAACAATCAGCGCGTGCTTGATAGCGATTCCGCTGACCGACCAGATGAGCATCGAAACGATCAGAGCGCCGACGGCCAGGTA
>DBVU01000107.1:8741-9633 GCA_002308195.1 Bacteroidales bacterium UBA1256 | reverse complement strand
GAGAAACGACCACCTACATTGTCCGGAATAACGAATGTACGATATCCTTCCTGCGTAGCGAGCGAACGCAGCGCACCTTTAGCGCGATCAGTAACTGCCACAATGCGGCGACGTGCCTCGTCTTTGCCTACTTGCTTCTCCAGTTGAGTCTTCAGCAGGCGGAAGGCCAAAGCTGTCTCGGTCGTTGTTCCGGACTTGGAAATATTGATGATACCAAACTGTTTGTCAGCCACAAATGCCATTAGCTCTGCCAGATAATCCTCACCGATATTATTGCCCGCATAGACTACATACGGATTCTTACGACCGTTAGCTACGTATGCATCAAAAGCCGAAGACAATGCCTCATTGACAGCCCTGGCACCTAGGTAGGAACCACCAATACCGGCCACGATAACTACTTCGCAGCGTTTCTTCAAGTCATCAGCCACCTCCTGCACTTCATCGAGAAAAACGGGTGTGATAGACGAGGGTAGGTGAACCCAACCTAGAAAATCATTGCCCGCACCTTGACCGTTCTCCAACAGCAAATTGGCAGCCTCGGTTTGTGACTCCAGTCGTTCTAATGCGCCTTCGGAAATAAAATCCAAGGCAGAAGTAAGTGAAAGTTTCATACTTATTGTAGTTTTGATGTTAACGATTTGATAATTGGTTTAGCCTTCTGGCGGTTGTAGAGAATCTCATACATGGCGTCTACGATAGGTAGCGCTACTTGCATGCGTTCGTTGGCCAGATGGATGGCCTTTGTGGCATAATAGCCTTCGGCTACCATTTCCATTTCCATCTGAGCCGCCTTGACCGAATATCCCATTCCTAGCATTTGACCAAACTGACGATTACGGCTAAACTGCGAATAACCTGTTACCAATACATCGCCCAGATAACCGGATGC
>DBVU01000107.1:6517-8665 GCA_002308195.1 Bacteroidales bacterium UBA1256 | reverse complement strand
GCCTGGCACATTCCCGCAGCAATCGCGTAAATATTCTTCATCACAGAACTGTATTCCAGTCCTACTACATCGCTAGAAGTGGTTGTCTGTACGTATTCTGTGCGGAATAATTGTGCCATCAGTTCCGCATTCGTGCGATTCTCACAACCGATAGTCAGGTAGCTAAGTCGTTCTAGCGCAATCTCCTCTGCATGGCACGGGCCCGCAATAACACCCAGTTGGTCCATTGGCACATTGAAACGACGATGCAGATAGTCGGTGATGATGACGTTGTCATCAGGAATCATACCTTTGACAGCCGAAATGACTACTTTGCTGGTCATATTGCGACGAATCTTCATCAGCGATTGTTTGACATACGGAGATGGGATGGCCAATATTAGTACATCCGACTGCGTGATGGTCTGGTTGATGTCCGACGAGAAGTGGATACGACTCACATCAAAATTAGCGGCGCCAAGATAAGTCGGGTTTTTGCCTGAGGCAATAAACTCGTCTATCACTTCCTGACGACGAATAAACCAGTTGATTTCCGGTTGGTTCTGCATGACTATCTTAGCCAAGGCAGTGGCCCAAGAACCAGAACCTAAAATAGCAATTCTTCTATACATTTTCCGGTTTCATTGTTGGGAATAACAATACTTCTTGTATGGTCGGTTGACCGGTCATGAACATAGCCAGACGGTCAATTCCAATACCGATACCCGATGTCGGAGGCATGCCATATTCCAATGCACGCATGAAATCATGGTCTATGACCATGGCTTCGTCATCGCCCTTGTCTGCAAGTTTCATTTGCTCTACAAAGCGGTTGTACTGATCTATCGGGTCGTTCAACTCGCTATATGCGTTTGCCAGCTCCTTACCATTCACCATCAACTCAAATCGTTCGGTTAGTCCGGGTTTGCTGCGGTGCATCTTGGTTAGTGGTGACATTTCTACCGGATAATCGGTGATAAACGTCGGTTGAATAAACGTACCCTCGCATGTTTCACCGAATATCTCGTCAATCAGTTTGCCACGTCCCATGGTTTCCGTATCTTCTACGCCCAGTTTCTTGGCCTCAACACGGATCTCATCTTCGCTCATATTAGCCAACTCTAGGCCTGTTTTCTCTTTGATAGCGTCCAATATAGGCAAGCGGCGATAGGGTGCCTTGAAATCAACCTCATGATCGCCAATCTGCACTTTGGTGGTACCGTTTACGGCAATGGCAATGCGTTCTAGTAGTTTCTCGGTAAAACTCATCATCCATTCGTAGTCCTTGTATTGTACATACAATTCCATGCATGTGAACTCCGGATTATGGCTGCGGTCCATTCCCTCGTTACGGAAATTGCGTCCAATCTCGTATACACCCTCAAAACCGCCTACAATCAGTCGTTTTAGGTATAGTTCGGTCGCAATGCGCAAGTACATATCTACATCAAGCGTGTTGTGATGCGTGATGAATGGGCGTGCACTGGCACCACCTGCTATTTGTTGCAGAATAGGTGTCTCTACCTCGGAATAACCTGCCTCGTCAAATACCTGACGCATCGTACGCAGAATGGTGGCACGCTTCAGGAAAGTATCTTTTACACCATCGTTTACTACCAAATCTACATAACGTTGACGATAACGCTGCTCCGGGTCATTGAATCCATCGTAAGCCACACCATCTTTGTATTTGACGATGGGCAGTGGACGTAGGCTCTTAGCCAATACGGTCAGTTTCTTAGCGTGAACGCTAATCTCACCGGCTTGTGTACGGAAAACAAAGCCTTCTATACCGATGAAATCGCCGATATCTAATAGTTTTTTGAAAACGACATTGTACATTTGCTGCTCCACGCAGGTCGGTTGCTCGCCTTCGGCAAGCGGAGCTTGAATGTCGTCACGGCTAACATAGACCTGAATACGTCCTTTCGAGTCCTGCAACTCGATGAATGATGCTTTACCCATTATTCGTTTCGACATCAGTCGCCCGGCAATGCGAATGTCTTTGCCATCCAATTGGTCAAAATTGGCTTTGATATCGGTAGAATAACCGGTTACTACATACTCGGCTGCAGGGTATGGATCAATGCCCAAATCGCGCATGCTTTGCAGGCTCTGCCGCCTTACTAATTCTTGTTCTGAAAGTTCCATTATTGTTTGTTATTTTTA
>DBVU01000107.1:6035-6455 GCA_002308195.1 Bacteroidales bacterium UBA1256 | reverse complement strand
TTTTTTTTGACATACGCAAGATTTTAACGAAAAAAAAATAAAAAATGTTCGCGCGCTTGCGCATGTGGATTTTTTTTTGTAACTTTGCGCCGTTAATTGCCAGACTAGGTGTGAAATGGCAAAAAAGGTATTAGTTAATGTTTAAAAGGTAATTGGTCTTATGGACAAACAAACTCAAGCTTACGTGGACAGCTTTATGGCTGACCTCATCAAGAAAAATCCCGGTGAGAACGAGTTTCACCAAGCAGTGAAAGAAGTCATCGAGAGCGTGGCTCCTGTAGTGATGGCTTATCCCTACATGCGCGAGCAGAAGGTGCTCGAGCGTATGGTTGAACCGGAGCGTGTTATCATGTTCCGTGTACCATGGATGGACGATCAGGGTGAAGTGCAAATCAACCGTGGTTTCCGTGTGCAGATGAA
>DBVU01000107.1:3026-6028 GCA_002308195.1 Bacteroidales bacterium UBA1256 | reverse complement strand
ATTGGCCCGTACAAAGGTGGTATTCGTTTTCACGCAAGTGTCAACCTGTCTATCATGAAGTTCCTGGCGTTTGAGCAGACATTTAAGAATGCGCTGACTACGCTGCCTATGGGTGGTGCTAAAGGTGGATCCGATTTCTCTCCGCGTGGCAAGAGTGATGCAGAGGTGATGCGTTTCTGCCAGTCGTTTATGACTGAGTTGCAACGCCATATAGGTGCAGATACCGATGTTCCTGCAGGAGATATCGGTGTGGGCGGTCGTGAGATCGGATATATGTTTGGTCAGTACAAACGTCTGCGTGATGAGTTCACGGGCACTTTGACTGGTAAAGGTCAGCAATGGGGCGGTAGTCTCATGCGTCCGGAAGCAACGGGCTATGGTGCTTGCTATTTCGCAGAAGCTATGTTGGCTACGCGTGGCGAGAGTTTCAAGGATAAGAAAGTCTGCATCTCCGGTGCCGGAAATGTAGCTCAGTTTGCTGCGCAAAAAGCTATGCGCCTCGGTGCTAAAGTGCTGACTCTCAGCGATTCTGATGGATTTATCTATGATCCGGATGGCTTAGACGAGGAGAAAATGGCGTATGTATTCGAGTTGAAGAATGTGCGTCGCGGACGTATCAAAGAGTATGTGGTTAAGTTCCCGAAAGCACAGTATTTCCCAGGAGAACGTCCTTGGCGTATTCCGTGCGACATCGCTATGCCGTGTGCTACGCAGAACGAGATTGAGAAGAAAGATGCAGAGAATCTGCTCAAGAACGGTTGCTTCTGCGTGACAGAAGGAGCCAACATGCCTTCTACTCCGGAAGCTATCGCACTCTTCCAAGGTGCAAAAATTCTCTATAGTCCTGGTAAGGCAAGCAATGCGGGCGGAGTAGCTACTAGTGGTCTGGAGATGACGCAGAATAGTATGCGTCTGAAATGGACGGCAGAAGAAGTGGATCAGCGCTTACGTACTATCATGGCTGATATCCACGCAGCTTGTCTCAAATATGGCACCGAAGAAGACGGATATATCAACTATGTCAAAGGTGCTAACATCGCAGGCTTTATGAAGGTCGCTAATGCGATGGTTGAACAGGGATTGGTATAAGTCGAAATCAGACTGGCGACAGACTAACGACAGACTATCGAAACGAGGTAAAAAGCAGGAGAAATGGATACAAACAACTACACATCGCTGATGGAACGTCGCGTACGGCGTATTCTTCTGGTGTGCAACAACTACGATAGTTTTGCACTGGAAGAAGACGGACGTATAGATGTGCAGATTGCCCAAGAATATGCAGAACTCAATCTGAGCAATCCACCGACCATTGTCCGCGCGGAAACAACTCAAGAAGCGTTGGCACGCGTCAACAATGGTGAGATCTTTGATCTCATCGCCATTGTTTACAGTGCCGGAGGTGCAGAGGTGTGGGAGTTTGCTGCGGATGCAAAGCGTGTGCAACCTGATTGTCCAATTGTCTTGCTTTCCGCGTTCAGCAAAGAAGTTTATCGCCGCATTGAGCAACAGGACAAGAGTAATATTGACTATATCTTCAATTGGAACAACTCTACCGACCTCATCATTGCTATCATCAAGCTGATTGAGGATCGCATGAATGCGGAGCACGATATACTAGACGAAGGTGTGAGGGCAATATTGTTGGTGGAAGATTCGGTGCGATATTATTCCACCTACTTGCCTTTGCTGTACAAGTTAGTCTTGCAACAGAATACGATTGCTATACGCGATGCGTTGAACGAGAAACAACAACTGTTGCGTAAGCGTGCTCGTCCAAAAGTGTTGATGGCAACTTGCTATGACGAAGCGGTTGCCCTATACAACAGATATGGAGAAAATATCATCGGAGTTATCTCCGATATAGGATTTGTACTGCACAAGAGTGACCCGTCTTCTACAGAGAAACTGGATGCGGGTCTCGACTTGTGCCGTCTGATTCGTGAAGATAATCCTACGATGCCATTCCTCATGCAGAGCTCGCAGGAATCCATGCGTTCGGTAGCTAAGCGGCTGAAAGTGGGATTCGTGGTCAAAACCAGTAAGACCTTGACTCAAGAATTGACCAATTATATCGAGCGTGAGTTCGGATTTGGTGATTTCGTCGCTATTGACCCGTGGACGGGCAAGGAAGTGGCACGAGCTAGCGACCTGGAAGGCTTCGAGCGCGTAATATCCTCGATTTCATCGGCAGCATTCCGCCGTTTGAGTGACAACAATTATCTCAGTAAGTGGCTTTTCGCACGCGGTTTGTTCGCTATAGGCCGAAAGGTACACGAATTGACCATCCAAGATGAAGCGGATATTGAAAATATCCGACAAACCAATATTCGGCTCATTCATGATTATCGTATTAACCAGGCTTTAGGTGTAGTAGCGCGTTATGCACCGGATACATACAACGACACTATCTGGTTTGCGCGTTGTGGCGATGGAGCAATGGGCGGCAAGGGTAGAGGATTGGCTTTCCTCAACCACATGTTGCAGAAACATGACCTCTACGACAAATGGCCGGAATTGCGTGTCTTTGTGCCGCGTACGATGGTTATCACGACCGAATATTTCGATCGGTTTATTCAGGAAAATGGACTACAATACGTCATCAATGCTGACCTTTCGGATGAGGAAATCTTGTCAGAATTTGTGGCAGCGGCCCTACCGCTTGAGTTGCGCGATGCTTTGCGGCATTTTATCCGCGTGACGCATCGTCCGTTGGCTATCCGTTCGTCCAGTAAACTGGAAGACTCTTATTATCAGCCTTTTGCGGGCGTGTATAGCACGTACATGATTCCGCACACAGATAACGAGGATCAGCAACTTCGACTGCTCAGCAAGGCCGTTAAATCGGTTTATGCAAGTGTCTATTATGCGGCTTCACGCGGATATATTATCTCTACAGGTAATGTGCCTAGCGAAGAAAAGATGGCTCTGGTGCTGCAAGAAATATGCGGTGAAACCGAAGGAAACTACTATTTCCCTGTTATATCAGGCGTAGCCAGAAG
>DBVU01000107.1:361-2980 GCA_002308195.1 Bacteroidales bacterium UBA1256 | reverse complement strand
GCGTATGGTTTAGGAAAAGTCGTTGTGGACGGAGAGCAAGTATTGCGTTTCTCTCCGAAATATCCGAAGCATGTTCTGCAGACGTCAACAGTAGATTTGGCTATGCGCGAGACACAACAATCGATGTTGGCACTATCGTTGAATCCGGAGAAATTTAAGACTTCGATTGACGATGCAGTCAATCTGGAACGCATACCAATACATGAGTGCGAGCAGTTTGAGTCGCTCAAGATGGTAGCATCTACATACGATCGGGAGAATATGCGATTGGTTGATTCCTGCTATCCGGAAGGACCGCGTGTCATCACGTTTGCACAGCAACTGAAATTCAATACCTTCCCATTGGCAGAAATAGTACGAACGTTGCTCGAGGTCGCGCAACAGGAGATGAAATGTCCGGTGGAGATTGAATTTGCAGTCAATTTGGAACATGACCCGCAGATATTCCATGTGTTGCAGATTCGTCCGATTTCATCGGACTCACTGACAGCCAAAGTAGATTGGAATACGATCGATCAAACCAATAGTTTCTTGCGCTCAGGAAATGCGCTCGGTGTAGGTCAGATAGAAGATGTACAAGATATTATTTATCTGCGTCAAGAGGCTTTCGATGTGCTCCGCACACGCGAGATGGCAGAAACTATACGCGAATGGAACAGTCGAATGCGACAACAAGGCCGTAGCTACTTGCTAATAGGGTATGGCCGTTGGGGATCACAGATTCCGACACTGGGTGTACCGGTTCAGTGGAGCGATATCAGCGAGGCAAAGGCTATAGCCGAGTGCTCGCTTGAGAATTTCCGTATAGAACCTAGTCAAGGCAGCCATTTCTTCCAGAATCTGACTTCGTTTAATGTGGGATATATCAATGTCGATCCATGGGCAAGAACCGAGGATTCATACGATGAGACGGTACTGAATGCCCTACCTGCGTTGGAAGAAACGGATCTGGTTCGTCATGTGCGTCTCGAGAAACCATTGGAGATGTACATAGATGGCTTTGCCAACCGTGCTTTGGCAAAAATTTAAGGGAAATACATATAATCAATAAGATATGCAATTAGCTTTACAAATTATCACACTCATCGGGTCCGTAGCAATGTTGATGTACGGATTGAAGGTGATGAGTGAAAGCCTCCAGAAGATGGCGGGTAGTAAACTGAGTAACGTGCTCGGAACAATGACTACCAATCGCTTCTCAGGTGTGTTGACGGGTGCTTTCATTACCGCTGCTGTGCAGTCCTCTACGGCAACAACAGTCATGACGGTTAGTTTCGTTTCTGCAGGCATCTTAAGCCTGGCACAAGCTATTTCCGTTATTATGGGTGCGAACATTGGAACAACGTTCACTGCATGGATTATGGTGCTAGGTGGAGGCTCTTTCGATCTGCGACTGGTTGTTTATACAGCGGTTGTTCTAGCTGTAGCGCTTATCTACACTAAGCGAAATGCCAATCTCGGAGATTTCTTGATGGGTTTGTCATTGTTGCTACTGGGTTTAACTACACTTAAACTCAATGCTACAGATATGCATCTTGACCAGATGAATCCTGTGCGCAACTTCTTTGCTGCTACTTCCAGTTGGGGATATGGTAGTTATTTCCTCTATCTATTGGTCGGTGGTATCTTGACGTTTGCGGTGCAGTCCTCTGCGGCCATTATGGCTATCACTATGACGTTATGTTCTACCCACGTATTGCCTATTGATATGGGTATCTCATTAGTGTTGGGTGAGAATATTGGTACGACTATTACATCAAATATAGTTGCTTTGTCGGCTTCTGTACAAGCTAGACGCGCTGCGATGGCACACTTGGTATTCAACCTCTTCGGTGTTATTTGGGTGCTATGTGTGTTCCGATGGTTTGTTGGAGGTGTATGCCGCCTATGGGGGGTGGATTTTACTCCGGGAATCCCGTCGGATGTGTCTCCTGACAAACTGAATGCCATCTTGGCGACATTCCACACCACGTTCAATGTGCTGAATACGTGTGTCCTTATTGGCTTTATCCCATTGCTGGAGAAACTAGTGATGCTCATTATTCCTTCTAAACCGGAACAGAAAGATACAGACAGTCAACTCAAGTTTATCTCTGGCGGTTTGATGTCAACATCCGAGTTGTCGATACTACAGGCATGGAAGGAAGTGCATCTGTTTGCTGTACGTGCTCAGCGTATGATTGGTATGGTACATGACTTATTCTACGAAGAGGATAATACACAATTTACTAAGATTTATTCACGTATCGAGAAGTATGAGGGCATTTGTGACCGAATGGAATACGAGATAGCTCAGTATCTGAACCAAGTGGCAGACGGTCGCTTGTCCGATCAATCCAAGCATGAGGTGCACAAGATGTTACGTATTGTCAGCGAATTGGAATCGGTAGGTGATGCTAACTATAATCTTTCACGATATATTCGTCATAAGTTTGATAGTAAAATTGCATATACAGAAACACAGGAGAAGAATGTTGAACAGATGATGTATCTGCTTACCGGTGCTCAAACAAAAATGGTAGAAGCATTAGAGAAAGGCAATATCACGAATGATGAGTTCTATGAGATGACCAACATGGAGAACGAAATCAACAATTTCCGTGACGAACTGAAGATGCA
>DBVU01000107.1:0-273 GCA_002308195.1 Bacteroidales bacterium UBA1256 | reverse complement strand
TTTACGAACACAAACACGATAAATAATATACGCTTATGAAGAACAACATTTTAGCAGGGGCACTGATTGCTCTAGGATTAAGCCTTACCGGCTTGTTTATCTATTGTGGCCTAAAGCGTTTTGCGGAGCGCGATAGAGCCGTTACTGTTAAGGGCTTGAGTACTCGCGAGGTGGAAGCAGACTATGCCGTATGGCCAATGGCTTACGGATGGAATGGCAATGATCTGCCTGCACTCTACGACCGTCTCGAGCAAGTTACTGCTCGCGTCAAGA
>DBVU01000056.1:2852-3400 GCA_002308195.1 Bacteroidales bacterium UBA1256 | reverse complement strand
GGCCATTTCCAGTTTTGGTAGGCGAGTTGGGCGAAGCCGGGAGCGAGAATCATTCCCCAGATACCCATTTGCATGGGTGAGAGGAAGATAAACAGCAAGGCTATCGTGGCGGCGCCACTCACCAGAGACGGAATAAAGAACGGAATCTTGTTATCCGCCATGATAAATCCGGCCGAGACGGCATGATTGTGCTCCAAGGTGTTGATAAGCAGCATGACACACAACATTGCCGTAGGCAGGAAATGCGTTTGGCTGTGAATAATATCCAATGCCCAGTCGCCCAGGAACACCCACGCGATGCCGCCAACCAGGAAGATTAGCCACAAACTGCCTGTGCAGAGCAAATAGTAACGCTTGAGTTGCACAAGGTCGTTCTCTGCGCGGCATTGCGCCAACTTTGGCAGGTAGGATTGATAGAAAACAGTTGCGCATCGTGCCAGTATATCCATGACCTGCAAAGTGATACCATAACAAGCCACTTCCTCGAGTGTCAGGAACGCTGAGCCAATCAAGATAGCCGATTTGTTCACCAGGAATCCTCCTAATTG
>DBVU01000056.1:0-2772 GCA_002308195.1 Bacteroidales bacterium UBA1256 | reverse complement strand
AGTGCTTCTTTCAATCTCGGCGTGAAGAATACGCGGTATGAAAGGACGCGGCGTACGATAGTGGAAACCAACTGAGAGGTGACAATCGCGGTCAGACCAAAACCTGCGTAGATCATTCCAATNNGCGAGCGAAATGTATAACGCCTGACCCAAGATGTTGATCTGCTGGGTGCGTTTCACATAGCCCTTGCCGGTAAGTAGCGCATCGTAGTAGAAGGTGTAGAGATTGTAGCAGTTGATGATAATCAACAAAATCCATGCAATCAGGGCATCTTGTCGGTCGCCGGAATATTTCTGCAAGATATAGTAGAAATATGCTGTTCCGGCGGTGAGCAACAGGACAAATGCGCCGAGTGCCATCCAGCGGTAGAAACGCTGCATCGCAATAAGCGAGCCTTTCAACAGGCTATAATCCACTTCTGCATCGGCTTCAATATGGTTGACGCCGTTTTTCTGCAGTTTCTTAACACCGGAGAAGATATAGCTGATATTGCGCGCAAACGTAGGACGGAAGCCAAAATCCAACATCAGCACAAGTGCGGTAATGGTTTGGAAAATATTCCAAATACCTACCGTCTCTTGCGGCATTTTGTTGAGGATAAACGGCAATAGAATCACACCTGCCCCAATCATAAAAGCTGTGCCGGCATAGCTCCACGCTATCTCACGTTTTCCAATATTTTCTATCTTCTCAGCCAAAAAATTAAAGATCAAATAGTATATATGTACGCCGTTAGTCGCGGCGGAATATATCGCGGGTATATACTTTATCCTTCACGTCGTCGAGGCAGGTCTCGTAGCGGTTGGCGATGATAGCCTGGCTGCGACGTTTGAATTCGTTGAGGTCGTTGACTACGAGACTACCGAAGAACGTAGTGCCGTTTTCGAGCGTAGGTTCGTAGATGATGACTTGTGCGCCTTTCGCTTTCACGCGCTTCATGATGCCTTGGATAGACGATTGACGGAAATTGTCGCTATTCGACTTCATGGTCAGACGGTATACGCCTATGACACATTGTTTCTCTTGCGCGGCATCAAACTGTCCTTTGTGGTAATAGTCGTAGTAGCCGGCTTTGGCGAGCACGCGGTCGGCGATGAAGTCCTTGCGTGTGCGGTTGGATTCCACGATAGCCTCGATGAGGTTTTCCGGCACGTCCTGATAGTTCGCCAAAAGTTGTTTGGTGTCTTTGGGCAAGCAATAACCGCCGTAGCCAAAGGAGGGGTTGTTGTAGTGGGTGCCGATACGCGGGTCGAGACNNAGACAGACACCATCGATGATAGCTTGTGTGTCGAGTCCTTTCATCTCTGCGTAGGTGTCGAGTTCGTTGAAATAGCTGACACGGAGCGCAAGGTATGTGTTGGCAAACAATTTGACCGCTTCGGCTTCGGTGAGACCCATGATGCGTACCTCGACGTCCTGTTTGATGGCACCTTGTTTCAGCAGACCGGCAAACGTTTCTGCTACGGAAACCAATCGGGTGTTGTTTAGGATTGTTCCGACAATGATTCGACTTGGGTACAGGTTATCATAGAGCGCCTTGCTCTCTCGGAGGAACTCCGGCGAGAAGAGGATATTATCGCAGTGGTATTTGCGGCGAACCGATTCGGTGTAACCCACAGGAATAGTGGATTTGATGACCATGATCGCGTTCGGATTGACGCGAAGCACGGTCTCAATCACATTCTCCACCGCCGAGGTGTCGAAATAGTTGCGCTGGCTGTCATAGTTCGTCGGCGCCGCAATGACGATGAATTCGGCGTTTTTGTACGCTGCTTCGGCATCGAGTGTAGCCGTGAGGTTTAAGAATGGCTGTTGGCCTTGGCTTTGGCGTTGGCGCTTGTCCTTCTCAAGAAACTGCTCGATGTATTCGTCCTGAATGGGGGATTGACGATGGTTGATGAGATCGACCTTTTCGGGGACGATATCCACTGCCATCACTTCATTGTGCTGGGCGAGTAGGGTAGCGATGCTGAGTCCTACATATCCAGTGCCGGCGACTGCGATTTTCATTATACTGGCTTTAGCCTTGGCTTTGGCCATTGGCTCTTAATTTGTTTATTAATGAATTTATTCTTCTTTCAATACTTTGAAGTTGGATGATTATCTCATTGTAGTCGATTTCTGATAGGTAAAAGCGTTGTTTGGCGATAGTTAATTGAGTTTCTACCTCAAACGCGGAACCCATAGCAATCTCAAGAAAATGGGCATACTCAATTGGAGATGTTCGCGATGCACCTTCTGCAATGTTTGATGAAATCGAAACTGCTGCTCTTTCGAGTTGGTTGCTAAGCCCATAAGTCTCCTTGGATGGAAAATGAGAAGTTATGCTATATACCTGATTCGCAGTACTTACCGCATCTATCCAAATAGAATATTTTCTAAAATCTCTCATAAACCAATGCCAATGCTAACGCCAATGCCTAACCTTAGATGTGTTCCTCTACGCCACGGAAGTGGACGTTCAGTTCGTGGAGATGCTCCAAGAGCGTACCAAGGGATGTTCCTTTGGTCATTTCGGCGAAGGCGTTGACGTCTTTCGGGAAGCACTTGCCGCCGTAGCCGTACTTGCCATCAGGCCCCGGGACGTAGGTGTGGGTGTCGTTGATGTAGCCGGAAAGCAGCACACCGGTATGCACCTTGCGCCAGTCAGCACCCATCTTCTCGCAATACTCACGGCAGGCGTTGAAGTACGTCACTTTGTATGCGCCGAACACATTGTGCATGTATTTGGTAAGTTCCGCCTCGAGCGGAGTCATGACGGTGAATTTCTT
>DBVU01000009.1:1190-4319 GCA_002308195.1 Bacteroidales bacterium UBA1256 | reverse complement strand
TCGAGTACTTCGCAAACTACTTTAGCGCCCTTGATATAAGGAGCACCAACTTTAACTTTACCCTCGTTGTCCAGGAGCAATACGTTTTCAAATTCAACGGTTGCGCCCTTCTCGAGCTCGTTCATACGATTGATGAACAGTTTCTTGCCAGCCTCTACACGAAATTGCTGGCCCTTCATTTCTACAATTGCGTACATTGATACGTTTGTTATAATGGTTGTTGCGGTGCGGCGAGCGTTATACGAAACGCTACTTATACGAGCCTAGTCCGCGAAAAAAGCGTGCAAAATTACTACAAATATTTGGATTGACCAAATTTTAGTGCATTTTTTTTGCATTTTTTGTTACCAAACCATGTATTTGTTTCCGTTTTGGATAACGATACCGTGGTAACCTTTGCCAACAGGACGACCCAAGAGATCGTACATCGGAGCCTCTAGATCAAGCGGCATGAAGACATTCTCAATGCTTGCCGGATCAGGCAGTTCGCCATTATAATCAAGAGTGAGACTCTTTAGTTTAGGTTCTGCCCATTCAGTCACATTCATCACTTTGAGGGTGTATACGCCAGTCGGAACACTACTCAAATCCCACAAAGGCTCGTGAGTGAGGTTTCCTTCTTCGCGGGTGGATGGTGTTGTATATGTACTAACGGTATCGTTCCCATTAAGTAGTTGTAACTTCCAAGAGTGAAGGAGAGCACCCCATTCCGGACTAGTGTACGTTGCCATTACTTCGCTTACGATATACTCGCCCGGATACTTCAGATATACGTTCCATTGTGCCCAACGGTCGAGATTAGGAGCATCGTCTGGACCAAAGTCGAAGTAATTGGAGTTGTACCAAGTCATATCGTTGCTGTAGGAGTCTACATTAGCCTTGTTGAGCGTAGCCGGCAGTTGGATAGCATCGCCCGGATCAATCGGGTCAACCGTGCCACTGCCTTCAACTACCGTCACTTGAGCATTCAGTTTGTTCATTCCGGTGGATGATTCCCACAGGTTGCCAGAATTGGCAAAACGGACAGAGTAGTCCGGTTTGGATTCCAGCGTACTGTAAGCGTCAGGCAGGAACAGATAGAGCTGATAGGTACCGGTTGCTACGTTTGACGGCACTTTGACTTGTTCATTGATAGTGGTCGTTACACCATTTGGTTTCCATGTGCGTGGGTCGCTAGCCAAACAGAGTTTGTAAGTGTGGCTACTGTTCTTCAGCACGATATAAGCCGGGCGTTCGTTGTAGAGCGGGGCATAGCCAACATTTTTGATCTGCAGATTGACAGACAGTTTGGCGCCTTGTTCTACTTGCTCGCCATAGGTGCCTTTAACCAATTGGAAACGATAGCCCATGTCGCGGTTGATTTCGTTGAATGTGCCATTGTCGCGCCACATCTGTGTAGTTTCCTCGGCATAACCTTTGTTGATGTAAGTCCAATGGAGGCGACTCATATCAGCCACGGTTTTTGCTCGTGTGCAATAAACGGCGGCTAATGCTTCGTCATAAACATCACACTCACCACCCATAGGCACGTACAACGTTTCTTGTGCCAAGTAGGGTTTTTGTGTTGCGGTGTCTTGGTAGGTTCCCATATTGTCATAATCGAAAAGGAAAGCATCGTTGTGATGTCCCAGACGCGCTTTGGGCGTGTTTTGATAGGCCTCTGCGGCTGTCAAAGGAGTCGTGTTGCCGATATATTCGGTTTTGAAAAGAGGTGTTCGAAGTTGAATGTAACGGTCGGCAGGGAAAATAGTGAGCAGAGAGTCGATAAGTGTTCTACGACTAGCTGTCAGATGACTGGTTTGATTGCCAAAATTGGACGAATAGTACCATTCTCCCCAAGCGCCAACGATACCCGCTTGAATGACGAAGATGACATCTGCGTTAGCTTGCAGATGGCTCTTGTATTGGTTCATATGCTTGAGTGCAATGGCCAAAGTGGCATCTTTACCTGTTTCGCTACTGCCAGAACCAGATGTACTTTGTACATACGCAAAACGCAGCACGCATTTCATGCCATTTTCGCGCAAGGTCTGCATATCTTTGTCAAAACCAGTGAGAATCTCACTAGGCAAAGTTTCGGTGGTCTTGTAATTATCCAAATAGTACAAAACCAACACCAAAGAACCCTTGTCTCCGCTTTTGTGCGATTGGAGAGCGCTGCTATTTCCCTTGACACAGTAGGGTTCACTTTTTGTGACGTGCTTCTCCATGTGGAGATAGAAGCCACGTTCGGGGTTAGGGAAAATGGTCGAGTTGTCGGCCGTATAATTAACGGTAGATGCCATTGCAGAAAGCGCCACAAGACCAAGCGACAAAAGGAGAACTTTCGTTTTCATAGGACTAATATTTTGATGGTTAGTGAACTAAAAATCGTGTGCAAAGGTATGAAGAAATTGTTTCGAAACCAAAAATCGGATGCCATATTTTTCGTTTGAAATAGATGTTGTAGAACATATATTTTCTTATTTAGTTGAATTTCAGCGGATTGTGATTTGTGAGATATGTTTCATTTCGAAACCTTTCGGAAAGAGTTGGTGGGGCAAATATTTTGAATTTTGTGGAGAAATTTGCGTATGTGGGAAAAATGTTGTACTTTTGCACCCACTATTGAGAAACCGAAAGAAAAATGAGTAAACAGAAACGATTTTTACTAGACGAGAGTGAACTGCCTCGTCAGTGGTACAATATCTTGGCAGAGATGCCTAACAAACCTCTTCCTCCGTTGAATCCGGCTACGAAAGAGCCATTGACGGCAGAAGATTTGTCGCATATCTTTGCCGCAGAATGTGCGCGTCAGGAACTGGATGACAAGCACGCGTGGATAGATATTCCGGAGCCGGTTTTGGAGCGATACAAATATTACCGTTCTACGCCGCTAGTGCGCGCTTATGCACTAGAAGAAGCACTAGGAACGCCTGCGCACATTTATTTTAAGAACGAGAGCGTCAATCCGTTGGGTTCGCACAAGCTAAACTCGGCTATTCCGCAATGCTACTATTGCAAAGAAGAGGGCGTGACGAATGTGACGACCGAGACAGGAGCCGGTCAGTGGGGCGCGGCTCTGAGTTACGCGGCGAAGACCTTTGGACTGGAGTGTGCAGTTTATCAGGTGAAGATTTCGATGCAGCA
>DBVU01000009.1:533-1155 GCA_002308195.1 Bacteroidales bacterium UBA1256 | reverse complement strand
TCGATGTCCACCCGTGCCGGAAAAGATATCATCACAGCAGATCCGAATCATCCGGGATCGCTAGGTACAGCTATCTCGGAGGCGGTGGAACTGGCGACCACGACTCCAAACTGTAAATATACTTTGGGTTCGGTGCTGAATCACGTGGCACTTCATCAGACAGTGATTGGCTTGGAGGCGGAGAAACAGATGGCTAAAGCCGGCGAATATCCGGATGTGGTGATTGCATGCTTCGGTGGTGGTAGTAATTTCGCAGGAATCGCATTCCCGTTTATGCGGCATCAGTTAAGTCAAAAGTCGAAAGAGGAAAGTAGAAAGAAGATAGAGTTTATTGCCGCAGAGCCGAGTAGTTGTCCGAAACTGACGAAGGGCGAATTTCGTTATGATTTTGGCGATGCGGCCGGTTATACGCCGTTGCTGCCGNNCTGCCGATGTACACGCTAGGCCATGATTTCAAGCCGGCCAATATTCACGCGGGCGGTTTGCGCTATCATGGTGCGGGCACGATAGTTAGCCAGTTGCTCAAGGACGGTTACTTGCACGGCGTAGATATTCCTCAGTTGGAATCGTTTGAGGCGGGAATGCTGTTTGCTCGCACTGAGGGCATTATTCCTGCACCAGA
>DBVU01000009.1:330-482 GCA_002308195.1 Bacteroidales bacterium UBA1256 | reverse complement strand
GAGAAAGTGATTCTCTTCAACCTGAGCGGTCACGGACTGATTGACATGACTGCTTATGACAGTTATCTGAATGGCGACCTGGTGAACTATACGCCTGATTTGTAAGAGCGGAGAGCGATATTAGACGGTGATTGTCTCGATTATATCGCACT
>DBVU01000009.1:0-267 GCA_002308195.1 Bacteroidales bacterium UBA1256 | reverse complement strand
ATACATAGTATATAATACAGAGAATGGGGGAGTTTAGGCTTTAGCCAGACGTATGACCTCTTCTGCAATGCGTCGTGCGGAATCGGTCTGCGCCAGTTGCAGCACATTGGTATGGAGCGACTCGAGTTGCGCCTTGTCCCGGATAAGCATTAGGGCCGTAGGAACAAGTTTCTCTGCCGCTTCTGCATCGCGAACCAAAACGGCCGCCTGGCGATTGACCAAAGCCATGGCGTTGTGCGTTTGGTGGTCTTCGGCCACATTGGGCGA
>DBVU01000081.1 GCA_002308195.1 Bacteroidales bacterium UBA1256 | reverse complement strand
TGAAAAAGATTTTTTTAATTTTTGCAGCGGCTATGAGCATGACAGCCATAGCACAGACTGAAACACTGATGACAATTAACGGTAAGCCCGTTAGTGCAGAAGAGTTTCTCTACATCTATGAGAAAAACAACCAAGCGGGTGCAGTGGATCCAAAGACGATGGACGAGTATCTGGACATGTTCATCAACTTCAAACTGAAAGTGGCCGAAGCCGAAGCGCAAGGCATAGACACGACCGAGGCCTTCAAGAAAGAGCTGAAAGGTTATCGCGCTCAAGCTACGCCAAAATATTTGCAAGATGCCCAAGCGATTGACAGTCTGGTAGAGATGAGTTGGCGCCATATGGCCAAAGATCGCCGTGCAGCGCATATCGCGATACAATGTCCTGCTTCGGCAAGCGAAGAAGACACACAGGCTGCATTGGCTAAGATACAAGAAGCCTATGAGCGCGTGACAGTCGGCAAGAAAGTAGAGACCGGCAAAGGCAAGAAGAAAACCATCAAACAGATGCCGAAAGAGAATTTTGAAGCCGTTGCACGTGAGGTCAGCACCGATCCAGGTGTGAATGAGAATGGCGGGGAACTGGGTTGGATCACTCCTTTCCGCTATGTTTATCCGCTAGAGAAAGCCGTTTATGAGACCGCAATCGGCGAAGTGAGCGAGCCTTTCCGCACTCAATACGGTTGGCATATCGTATTAGTAGAAGAAGAGCGTGAGCACGAAGAAGTGAAAGCACGCCACATCATGAAGATGGTTCCTCGTGCCACCGAAGATGATCCGGAGCAGATCAAGCAACACGACAGTATTGCCGCAGCCAAACGCGCTGCCGTGGATTCGATTCGTCGCATTTTGACAAGCGAGAATTTTGAAGAAATAGCCAAAGCAGAATCTGATGACCGCGGAAGTAGCATGCGTGGTGGCGAACTGGGTTGGTTCGGCAAAGGAATGATGGTAAAACCATTTGAGGATGCTTGTTTCGCACTGAAAGATGGCGAAATCAGTCAACCTATACAGACAGCCTACGGTTGGCACATCATCCAGAAAGAAGGCCAACGTGGTATTCTACCGCTCGACAGCATTCGTCCGCAAGTATTGCGTCAAGTGCAACGCGACGAGCGCATGAAAGAGGCAGAGAAGAGCTTTATTCGCAAAGCACGCGCAGAATACAACCTGCCAGAAGAAATGAGCGACGAGGATGTGAAAGCTTATGCTGATGCACATCTGGAGGAGAAATATCCGGAACTGAAGAATCTGGTACAAGAATATCATGACGGTATTCTGCTCTTTGAGGTTTCGCTCCGCGAAGTATGGGACAAAGCCGCCAAAGACACCGTAGGTTTGGAGAAATTCTTCCAAGCCAACAAGAAAAAATATACCTGGGACAAGCCACGCTGGAAAGGTTATTTGCTGCAATGCAAAGACAAAAACAGCGCCAAAGCTGCTCAGGCCATCATCAAGAGTGCAGAAGCAGACAGCATTGAGAACTATATTGCTCATCGCCTGAACAACGATAGCGTTCAATATGTAAAAGTAACTCGCGGCCTGTGGGAACAAGGCAAGAACGCTGCCGTGGATAAATTTGCATTTAAGAACAAAAAAGCCGAGTTTACTCCTTCGGAGCAATTGCCAGTAGTAGTTTGCCAAGGCAAACAGCTGAAAGCGCCAGAGACATGGAGCGACGAGAAAGGCAAAGTAACGACTGATTATCAGGACTACCTGGAGGCCGAGTGGATCAAGGAACTCCGTGCAAAATATCCGGTAGTGATTGACCAGGAAGTCTGGGCAAAGATTAAGAAGTGAAACTGAGGAACCTGATTATAGTGCTTGCATGCGTGGCCGTAGCCGTTGCGGTCGCGCACGTATGGATCGTTCGTTGGGATATGACCGACGACCGGCACTATAGTCTGAGTGATGCGACCAAGAGCCTCTTGCGGCAAACAGATGAGCCGATAGAGGTAACGCTATACTTGCAGGGCGATTTGAACAGCGGTTTTCGCCGCCTGCAAAAAGCCACCGAAGAGACGCTCGACGAAATGGATGTGTACGCCGATATCCGTCGACAAAAAGGCGACAAAGAAGAGATAGAGAAAATCGGATTGCAGCCCATCATCATCCACGAACGTCAGCAAGACGGAAAAACGGCTCAAACAACGGTTTATCCGTACGCGCTCGCGCAATACAAGGGCAAGCGTGCGCCTGTGGCGCTTTTGAAAAATACACGCGGCCTGAGTGGTGAAGAGAACCTGAATGCCAGTATTGAGAATCTGGAGTTTGCTTTTGCCGAAGCACTCCATCTGCTGCAACAGACAGAGACTCCGCGTGTGGCGATACTGGAGGGTCACGGAGAACCGGACGAAGCGCATACATACGACCTAATGAGTGCGCTGAGCCGATATTATCAGGTGGACCGCGGTCAGATAGGAAACGATGCGCATATACTGGATGACTACAAAGCTGTTTTGGTGATTGGACCACAGACAGCCTTTAGCGACCAAGAAAAATTTATTCTGGACCAATATATTATGCGCGGAGGTGCGGTGCTTTGGGCCATCGATGGCGTACGTTTCAGCGAACAAGTGCTGCAGCAGGAAGGATTTACGCCCATCATTGCATTGGACCTAGGACTGACAGAATTGCTTTTCCGCTACGGCATTCGTATCAACCCTGCCTTAGTGCAAGACATACAATGTTTGCCTATTCCGGTCAATGTGTCGAATGACCCGCAGCAACCGAATCTGCAACCGATGCCTTGGACTTACGCCCCCTTGCTGCTGACGAGCCAAGGAAGTCCGATAACGAAGAACCTGGGCCAAGTGAGCAGCACTTTCGTTAGTCCGATAGATGCGGTGGGCGGAGAAGATGGCATAGAGAAACGAGTTCTGCTAGCCACAAGCACAGCCACCAGGCTGACCGGCACACCGGGAGAAGTGGACTTAGGCGACATGAATCCGGATATGTCACAGTTCCGCTATCAGTATGTTCCTGTGGCCGTTTCGCTGGAAGGTTGTTTTAATAGCGCGTATGCGCACCGAATGATACCTGAGGGAATAAGCAATTGCGAGAACATCACAAAACAAGGTGTCAAAACACGTCAGGTGGTAATAGCGGGAAGCAACATAGCAGGCAACGAAATACAACAAGGACAACCGTTGCCGATGGGCTACGACCGCTACAGTGGCATGCAATTCAGCAATCGCGATATGCTAGTCAACTGTGTTCTATGGCTGACTGATGCAGATGGACTGATAAGCCTGAGAGAAAAAAGCGTGGCACTACGACTGCTGAACGACAAACGTGCGCATGACGAGCGCATGAAAGTGCAACTGGTTAGCACCATCAGTCCCGTGGCCATCTTGGCACTGATAGGAGGAATAGTCGTCATAATAAGAAAACGAAAATACCAACGCGTATGAAAAAAATATACTACATAATGGCTTTGCTGCTTGTTGCCACGATGGCTCAAGCACAGCAACAGGAAATCATCGACAGTTGTCCGAAAGACACTGTGAACGGTGAGGAAGTATATAAATACCAAGTGCCGAAGAGCATTGGTCTCTACCGTATTGGAATCAACTTCAATGTGTCGCAGAGCGAAATCGTGCGTATGAATCCACAACTGAAAGAGCGTGGATTGCATTACGGCGAGACCATTCTGATTCCCACAGGCAAGAAGATAGAGAAAGCCGAGAAGAAAATAGAAAAGGTGGAGATAAAAACAGAAGCTCCGATAGCTCAACCGGCGATCGCACCTGAAGTAAAAACTACGGTTGCCGCGCAAGCAGCACCTGAGATAAAAGATACGGTCAACGCACAACCAGTAGTTGCGGGCGAGACACGCACCATTGAACTAGCGCTGATGCTTCCGTTTGAATCGCAACAGACCAAGCGTAGTAGCAATGCGGACAAAATGATGGATTTCTATCAGGGCGTGTTAGTGGCTCTATATGAGCTGCAAAACGACAGTACCCAGTATCGTCTGCGCGTCTATGATACCGAGCGCAGCGAACGTAAAGTGGCTGCCCTGTGCGACAGCACAGAACTAGATAGCGTTCAAGCTATTCTGGGGCTAGCCTACCCGATTCAGATAGAGCGTATGGCCGAATGGTGCGACCTGCATAAAGTGCCATTGCTAGTTCCTTTCAGCGACGAGATAGACCAAACGGGTCATCCACAGTTGCTGCAATTCAATGCGGGCGATCAGCAAGAAGCTGACAGTCTGTGCCGTTGGATCAAACAACGCGACATGAACTGCGTGGCTATCGAGGTACGTGAAGCAGAATTGGCGGCATCCGTACGAACGCTGCGCAAACAGATGAAGGCTGCGGGAATCAACACTTCGGCGTTGGCGCTGCGTGAACTGATGAACGATTCAGTGGTCGGTGTGCTGAGCAAAGACAAGGAAAACCTAATCATCCTGCACAGCGACAAATTCAACCAAGTACGTCTAGCCCTGCCTCACCTGGAGGCACTGAAAGCAGCGGGCTATCGCATACGAATTCTCAGCCAATACTCGTGGCAAAAAGAGACTATCAACCTGCCACAAGTTTACACCTCGATGTTTACCGAGATTGGTGATACGGAGGCTTACGAAGCACTGTGGAATCAGTATTTCGGAAATGCGCATGCATCGGATGCCCCGCGCTACGACTTGTTAGGTTACGACCTGCTGAATGCGCTTGTTCAGTACCTGGATGGAAAAACTTCGTATCAAGGTCTGCAAGCAAAAGTTGAGTTGGTTCGTTTGGGTGCCAACGATGGTTGGCAAAACACACAAGTAAGAATTGTTGAGAAATAAAAAGTATATATTACTCCTTCTGCTGCTGAGCAGCCTGACGGCCATGGCTCAACCGCGACTGAAGACACCGGAGATATACATCGGTGTACATGGCGGCGTGAGCGCTTCGTCGATACTGTTCACTCCCGCAGTGGAAAATATGACACCTATCACGCAAGCATGTGTCTTGGGCGGGAATGGTGGTTTGGTTTTCCGCTATTCGGGCCACAAATGCTGCGCCGTACAAGTGGAACTGAACTATCAGCACCGCGGATGGCGTGAGCATAGCGATGCGGGCACATATAGCCGAGAACTGCATTATCTGGAATTGCCATTGCTGATGAATATCTATTTCGGTAGCGAGCGTTGGAGAGGATTCTTCAATCTGGGTCCGCAGATAGGTTATTGCGTGAAGGACGAAGGCGGCAGTGGCACGCAGATTGGCACCACCACTACTCAGTATGCTGCACCGATTGACCATCCGTTTGACTGGGGGCTGGCTGCCGGACTTGGATTTTATTACCGCTCACGCAATGCGGGATTATATCAATTTGAGACTCGATTCAACTACAGTTTCGGCGGAATATACGGAACCAGTCTGACCGACCACTTCAGCATGGCCAGTCCAATGGACCTGAGTATCAACCTAGCGTGGATGTGGGAAATTAAGAAAAAGAAATAAACAACAATCATATGAAAACTAATTACGAGGTACGCTATGCGTCCAATCCAACGGATGCAAAAAGTTACGACACAACCAGACTACGCAAAGATTTTCTAATTGAGCGTGTATTTGCTGCGAACGAAGTCAACATGGTATATTCTATGTATGACAGAATGATAGTAGGCGGAGCAATGCCTGTTGGCGAAAGTCTGCTACTGGAAGCTATTGACCCGCTGAAAGCACCCTATTTCCTGACTCGTCGCGAGATAGGCATTTTCAATGTCGGAGGCAAAGGACGAGTGATAGCAGGAGACAAAGTGTTCGAACTAGATTACAAGGAGGCATTATACCTCGGCCGCGGAGACAGAGAAGTGCGTTTTGAGAGCATTGATACTAAAAAACCGGCATTGTTCTATTTCAATTCGACGACCGCCCATTGCACCTATCCGGACAAGAAAGTGACGAAAGCGGATGCCGTGGTAGCACATATGGGCAGCCTGGAAATGAGCAACGAACGCAATATCAACAAGATGTTGGTTAACCAAGTGTTGCCGACATGCCAACTGCAAATGGGTATGACCGAATTAGCTACAGGTAGCGTTTGGAACACCATGCCCGCGCATGTGCATAGCCGTCGTATGGAGGCGTATTTCTATTTCGAAGTGCCTAAAGATCAGGCTGTTTGCCACTTCATGGGCGAAGTGGAAGAGACACGCCATCTTTGGATGAAGGGCAATCAAGCTGTGCTTTCACCAGAATGGTCAATCCACTCTGCCGCAGCGACGCACAACTATACCTTCATCTGGGGTATGGGTGGAGAAAACCTGGATTACGGAGACCAAGATTTTAGCAAAATAACCGACCTGAAATAGTATGGACAATATTTTTAGTTTGGAAGGAAAAAACGCCTGGGTAACCGGTGCGTGCTACGGAATCGGTTTTGCCATCGCGAAAGCTTTTGCTCGCGCGGGCGCAAAAACCATCATCTTCAATGCTCGCAGCGAAGAAGGAATTACGAAGGCAATAGCCAACTACAAGGCAGAAGGCATTGAGAATGTGAAGGGCTACGTATGCGATGTGACTGATGAAGTGGCCGTAAAAGAACTGGTGGAACGCATTCATAAAGAGGTTGGCCAAATTGACATTTTGGTCAATAATGCAGGCATCATCAAACGAATTCCGATGCACGAGATGAAACGTGAAGAGTTTCAGCAAGTGATTGATATTGACCTGGTTGGTCCATACATCGTCAGCGCAGCCGTTCTACCGGAAATGATGGAACGCCGCGAAGGAAAGATCATCAACGTATGCTCGATGATGTCTGAACTGGGTCGCGAGACTGTCAGCGCTTATGCCGCAGCCAAAGGCGGACTGAAAATGCTGACAAAAAACATCTGTTCCGAATACGGAGAATACAATATCCAATGCAACGGTATTGGTCCGGGCTATATCGCTACGCCACAAACGGCACCTCTGCGCGAGCCGCAAGCAGATGGCAGCAAGCATCCATTCGATTCGTTCATCTGCGCCAAGACCCCTGCAGGACGTTGGTTGGATCCGGATGAACTGGGCGGACCTGCCGTATTCCTGGCAAGTCATGCATCGGATGCGGTCAACGGACACATACTGTACGTAGATGGAGGTATTTTGGCTTATATTGGCAAACAACCGAAGTAAGATGAGAAAATTCCTGTACATAATTGTTGCGCTGATTAGTTTGGTCGGTTGCCAACCTAAGACTCAGAAAGTATTCGGACGATTTGTTCCCGAGCGCAAAGATGATTTTGCATGGGAAAACGAGTATGCCGCTTTTCGCATGTACGGGCCCGCACTGCGTCTGGAAAATCCGTCTAATGGAGTGGATCTATGGTTAAAGGCATCGCCAGAACTGGTAGTGGATAGCTTCTATTATCGTGAGCATGTTCTAGGCAAACCCTATCATATCAATTATGGCAAAGGACTGGATTGCTACAAAGTTGGGCACACGTGCGGAGCAGGCGGTTTGGTTGTTATAGCCAACGGCGAGACATATGTGGGAGGCGCCTACGATCGATGGGAGATTCTGAAGCAGACAAAGAACAAGTTGGTTTTCCGTCTGGAATATGACAGTCTGTTGGTGGCAGGACATGTCCTAAAAGAAACGATCACCATTACCGCAGAGGCAGGCAAGATACTAAACAAAGCAGAAGTGGTATTAACCTGTGACGAAAATCCGGATTTGGATTTGCTGGTAGGCGGTGGAATCTACATGCATGATTCGGTAGATCACTACGAACTGCTAAACGATTGTAACGCAGTTATCTATGCTGAGGATGCATTGAGCGACAAGACGGCTGCACAAATGAATTTCGAATACAACGGCAGCACCAGTCAAGGCCGCAGCTATATAGCAGTACTCACGCCGAATGCGTACATGATAGGAACAGAAGAAGACAATCTGGTCAGCGTAGCGAAATACGAACTGGGAGAAACTCTCACGTACTATTTTGGCGCATGTTGGAGTGAATACAATAACGGCGATCTATTCCCGACTGATAAAGCGTGGATAGAAGCCATAGAGAAAGAAGCAAAACAATTATGACATACTTGATTATCCGCTTTTCGACGCTTGGCAATGTGGCTATGACGGTTCCCGTTGTGGCTTCGCTGAGCAAGCGATATCCGGATGACAAGTTTGTGGTGGCAGGCAAGAAAGAACTGGGCGCGATGTTTGCCTCAATGCCTAACGTCGAGTTCTACGAGGTGGATAACCATCTGGACTGGCCGGGAGTAATACAGATATGGCGCGATTTGCGCAATCGGGTTGATGCGGTGGTTGATCTGCAAGATGTTAGGCGTACGCGAGTGTTAGACCTACTGATGCGGATGAGCGGAAAACCTGTCACGCGAGTTCACTACGGGCGATTGCGCAAACAACTGATCACGCAATTTGGAAAGAAAAGCGAACCCTTACCAAGCGAATTCGAACGCTACAGTGATGCTTTCAAACGCGCGGGATTGGAAACCGATACCGATTTTGTCGCACTGCCTGTCAATCAGGCTGCAGCCAAAGTGGTGAAGCAGCGCTTCGGCAAGAAAACGGGCAAATGGGTTGGCCTGGCACCATTCGCCAAATCACGGTCAAACATGCTGCCATACAGCGTGACCAAAGAAGTAATACAACATTTGACCAAGGATGAGAGCACTAGAGTTTTCTTGTTCGGAGCAGGAGAAGTAGAGTGTGAGATGTTACGTCAATGGGCTAGCGTCTTTCCGCGCACGGAGAGCATAGCCGGCACATTGCATCTGGAGGAAGAATTGGAACTGATGCGACTGTTGGACGTAATGATTTGTATGGATAGCGCCAATCAGCATCTCGCGAGTTTGGTAGGATTACGAGCCGTGAGTGTCTGGTGCGCCACACATCCCATTATCGGTTTTATGGGGTGGAAACAAGATCCGAAAGATATTGTGCAAAGAGCCGATTTACGTTGCAGACCTTGCGCATGTCACGGAACTAACCATTGTCGGTATGGCAACTACGCTTGCCGACAGATAGAAGCGAAAACAATAATACAACACATATGAGCAAGATTATTTCATTAGCAAACCAAAAAGGAGGCGTAGGCAAAACTACTACGTCCATCAATCTGGCCGCAGCGCTGGCTGAATACGGCAAGAAAGTGCTGCTCATCGATGCAGATCCGCAAGCCAACACATCGTCCGGTCTTGGTGTTGAAATTCGCGAATTGGAGACCACTATTTACGAATGTCTGGTCAATGGAGTTGAGCCACATGCAGCTATTGTTCCGACCAAAGTGCCGAATCTGAGTCTGATTCCGAGTCACATCGACCTGGTAGGTGCAGAAATCGAGATGCTGAATCTTGAGCATCGTGAGTTGCTGCTCAAGAATTTGCTGAAAACCGTCCGTGACGAATACGACTACATTCTGATTGATTGCAGTCCTTCGCTCGGTTTAATTACTGTCAATGCGCTAACAGCCAGCGACAGTGTGATTATTCCGGTTCAATGCGAGTTCTTTGCTCTGGAAGGTATTGCCAAATTGCTGAATACCATCAAGATTATCAAATCGAAACTCAACCCGAATCTCAAGATTGAGGGATTCTTGCTGACGATGTTCGACAATCGTCTGCGTTTGAGCAATCAGGTGTACGAAGAAGTGAAACGTCACTTCGGCGATTTGGTTTTCAATACCGTTATCGCACGCAACGTGCGCCTGAGCGAAGCACCTTCGCATGGAATGTCGGTACTGGAATATGATCCAAGTTCCAAGGGTGCACAAAATTACAAAGCATTAGCTAAAGAATTAATACAAAGACAATGAAAAAAGTTACAGGACTTGGGCGTGGATTAGACGCCCTAATTGACACCAGTCATGTTGATACCAACGGTGGCAGTTCGATTTCGGAGATCGAGTTGGACCAGATAATTGCCAATCCTGACCAACCACGCCGCACGTTCGACGAGGAAGCGTTGCAGGAACTGGCCGATTCCATCCGCGAACACGGAGTCATTTCTCCTATCACATTGCGTGACAATGGAGATGGCACATACATGATTATTGCAGGTGAGCGTCGTTTCCGTGCTAGCAAACTGGCGGGATTGGAGCGCATTCCCGCTTATATCCGTACGGCCAAAGACGAGCAAGTCATGGAATGGGCGTTGATTGAGAATATCCAACGCGAAGATTTGGATGCCATTGAGATTGCTTTGGCCTACCAACGACTGATGGATGACTACAATCTGACTCAAGAACGTATGTCCGAACGCGTAGGAAAGAAGCGCGCTACGGTGGCTAACTACTTGCGTTTGCTCAAACTTCCTGCTGAGATTCAAGTGGGCATCAAGGAGAAGAAAATCGACATGGGCCATGCGCGTGCTATTCTTGGTACACCTTCTGCCGAGCGTCAATTGGCATTGTACCAACGCATCTTGCGCGAAGGATTGTCCGTCCGCAAAGTGGAGGAGTTAGCGCAGGAGTCGAAGGCAGAAAATGGCAAAAAGAAAGCAGACAAAGGCGAACAATCGCCCGCTTATGCCGCATTGCAGAAAGAACTGAGCCAAGCGACCGGACTCAAAGTTAAAGTGCAAGACGGGAAGGTTGTTATTGCTTTTGCCAATGACGAAGAACTGGAGAGAATCGTGAACAAACTTCGTTGAAACACTGGCTACTCATATTGCTCGTAATGCTTCCGTTGTGCGCTAAAGCGCAGCAGGATAGCATCTATTTTAATCCGGACACCACGCATGCGGAAGAGGAAGAGTACAAGTATGTAATCGACCTTACGAAAAAACCGGATGCGATTAAGGCTGTTTGGTTAGGTGCTATTTTCCCCGGAGCAGGACAGATGTACAATGGCTCATACTGGAAACTGCCTATCGTTTATGGTGCATTTATGGGCTGTGGATATGCTATCAGTTGGACCAGCAATCGGTACAACAGTTACAAGACGGCCTATCTCGATTTGTATTATGATGTGCAAGCGGGAAATGTAAGCGAAGATCCGGGCAAGAGTTATATTGCCGTTTTGCCCGAAGGGTATGATTTACAGGGAGTTGGTGGAGCTTCCAACTGGCAAAATGTGCTCAAGAATCGTCAGAGCACTTTCCGCCGTTATCGCGATTACTCAATTTTGGCTACCATTATTGTCTATGCCCTGTCGCTAGTCGATGCGTATGTCGATGCCCAGTTGTTCGATTACGATATTTCACCGGACCTGTCCATCAATGTTGAGCCACAGATTTATTATGACTTACAGCACCAACAGAGTGCAGAATTAAAATTAGCCATACAGTTTTGAAAAAGATATTTTTATTGGTTTTTGTGCTAAGTGCGATACTTAGTGTGCACGGGGAAGAAACGAGACTTTACCGAGACAGTATCGAGACAATATCGAGAGATAGTCTGCAAGAAGATGTGCAACCGATGGACTCGATTGAAGAGGTGTTGGAGCAAATGGCAGACAGCATTATGCAGGCAGATAGCATCCAACAACACGGTTTTCGCACATGGAGTGATAGCACGTTGAGCGAAGTCGATTTTCGTCTCATGGAATGGTCGCTCAGTTGGTTGGATACCACCGATTGTACCAGTACACGCGACACAACTACTCTACCCGATTCAGTCTACAAAGCACGCTTGCAAGCGCTTCCGTGCGTCATCGAGTTGCCGTATAACGAACATGTGCGCGCATTCATTCTGCGCTACGTAAAACGCAGTCCGAAACAAGTGGCGCGCATGATGCGAATGAGCGAATACTATTTTCCTATCTTTGAAGAAGCACTGGGACGATATCAATTACCATACGAATTAAGATGTGTGCCAATCATCGAATCTGCACTTAATCCAATGGCTCGTTCGCATGCGGGAGCGGCAGGATTATGGCAGTTTATGCCTGCTACAGGTAAGTTGTATGGCCTGGAAATCAATTCGTTGGTAGATGAACGTATGGACCCGATTCGTTCCACAGAAGCAGCATGCCGTTTCCTGAAAGCGCTCTACTCTATTTACCACGATTGGAATCTGGTCATTGCTGCCTATAACTGCGGTGGAGGAAATGTCAATAAGGCCATTCATCGCGCAGGGGGCAAACGCGATTTCTGGTCCATCTATCCGTATTTGCCACGCGAGACGCGCAACTATTTGCCTATCTTCATTGCCGCTAACTACGCGATGAACTATGGCGAGGAACACGGCATATGCAAAGCGCCTATCGAAAAAACAATGTTGACCGATACTATCCGAACCAACCAGAGGCTCCACTTGCAGCAAGTCAGCGAAAAACTGGATATCAATATGGACGAATTGCGTCGACTGAATCCGCAATATTCGCGTGATATCTTACCCGGCGGAACAGAATATACACTGTGCTTGCCGAGCGAAAAAGCGGGAGCGTTCATCGATATGCAAGATAGCATTGTGGCGTACAAGGCAGATAGTCTGATCAACAATCGCCGAGCAGAAATCGACATGGCCAAAGTCACCTCCATCACTGGCGCGTATCGCGTCAACGGAGTGACATACTATACCATCAAGAATGGCGATACTCTGGGAGGAATTGCCAAGAAATTCCATTGTACGGTGAAGCAACTCAAACAATGGAACGGACTGAAAAACGATAATATCCGCGCAGGCAAGAAACTAAAGATTTGCAAGTAATGGCAGACGAGAAGATATACTATTCGATGCGCGAAACAGAGCGGGCTACCGGTGTTCCGGATACCACTCTGCGCTATTGGGAAAAACAGTTTGATGAACTCAATCCGCGAAAAGACGGGCATGGCAATCGCTATTATACCCGCGAGGACCAGGAACTCATCAAACGCATCAAATATATTCGCGACGAACTGCATATCACGCGAATTGAAGCTATCCGCCGTGAACTAAAAAACAACAGCAAGCACTCCGACGAACGACAAGCGGCACTAGATATTCTATTGCGCATAAAGGAGGAATTGTGTGAAATACGCAAAATGATTAAACAATGAAGATAGATTGGAAAAAACTGGCACCTTATTTGGTTGCATTAGTTGTATTTATTGGTTTCGCCTTAGCTTATTGCAGCCCGATTCTGCAAGGAAAAGTGTTGCTTCAAGGCGATGTCAACACCTGGAAAGGTGCTTCCAACGAAGCGCGTACATTCCTGAAGGAAGAGGGATATTGTCCATGGTGGACCAATTCTATGTTTGGCGGTATGCCGACATACCAAATCACAGGAGCCTTGCCTTCTAGTGCATTACGATCCAAAATCGTTGATGTTCTCCACCTTGGTTTGCCGGACAACAATCCTATAGGTCTGTTGTTTGCTTATTTCTGCGGATTCTTCCTAATGCTTATTTGTTTCGGAGTCAATCCGTGGTTAAGTCTGATTGGAGCATTGATAATGGGAATGAGTAGTTATTTCTTCCTTATCATTCCCGCGGGACATATCACCAAGGCTTCCGGACTAGGTTTTCTTCCGCCCGTTATAGGCGGATTCTATGCCATCATGCGTCGCAAATATTGGTTAGGCGCATTCCTCGTCATGTTCTATGGTTTCTTGGGCATCAATCTCCACCCGCAGATGACTTACTATGTCTTCTTGCTTTTGGGAATTCTGGGATGCGCAGAAATCTACATTCATATTCGCGAGAAACGCTACAAGGATTTAGGTATTTCTCTGGGTGTTTTATTGCTGTGTTTTGTACTGGTTTTCGGTACTAAATTCAGTTGGTGGGATATGAATCAGTCGTATCTCAAGGAGACGATGCGTGGCGGACATTCCGAACTAACACAAAAGGAAGATGCCAAATCCACAGAAGGTTTGGACATACAATATGCTACCGACTGGAGTTATGGCAAAGGAGAAACCATGACTTTGCTCATTCCTAACTGGGAAGGCGGAGCTAGCGGTTACAATTTGGGCAAAGATTCGCACCTGAGCAAAGCGATGCGCAAACAGGGAGTTCCCAAACGCGATGCTGAGCAATTCTGTCAAAGTGCACCTACCTACCATGGAGAGAAAGCATTTACCAGCGGCCCTGTTTATGTAGGAGCTATCGTTTGCTTCTTGTTCTTACTGGCGCTGCTGATTGTTCCCGGACCATACAAATGGGCGCTGCTCATTGCCACGCTCGCATCCATTTTCCTCGCATGGGGAAAGAACATGATGTGGCTGACAGAACTCTTCTTCTACCATTTCCCGATGTACAATAAGTTCCGCGCCGTGGAATCCATCTTAATCGTGGCGGAAATCACGATGCCTTTGCTTGGATTCCTGGGCTTGCAACAAATCGTGGAAGGAAAAGTAGAGTGGCCAAAACTACGCAACAGTTTGTTCATTGCGGGTGGTGTTACTGCCGGGTTGTGCCTGTTTGCCGCACTCTTTGCGGGTTCGTTCGACATGACTAGTACATACGATGCTCAATGGCAATCACGTATACCCGATTGGCTCTACACCGCTATTCTCGATCAACGAGTAGATATGCTTCGCAGCGATGCTTGGCGCAGTCTAATCTTTATAATTCTGGAGTTTAGTCTGGTTTTTTGGTTCGCAAAAACTCAGTTCTCCAAAGGAGAAAACTTGAAACAGAGAATTGCTTTCTACGCCATCACCGCCATTTTGATTCTAGTCGATATGGTTCCCGTGGATAAACGATTCTTCAACAATGACAATTTCGTCAAAGCAAAAGAGAATGATGCTTATTTCGCAATGCAACCGTGGGAAGAGCAGATCTTGCAAGACAAGAGCTTGGATTACCGAGTTTTGAACCTGAATACTAGCACCTTCAACGATGCACGAACCAGCTATCGACTCAAATCGATTGGCGGTTACAGTGCTGTCAAATTGCGCAGATATCAAGATCTGATTGGCCAACATATCAGCCAGATGAACTGGAATGTGCTGAATATGCTGAATACGAAGTATATCGTCACGCAACGCGGCGTGGTACAAAATCCGGATGCGATGGGCAATGTATGGCTGGTAGATAACGTGCTATTTGTTCCTACTCCCGATGATGAAAGCGCAGCGCTGAAAACTTTGAACCTAAGCACAACAGCCGTTGCAGACGAGAAATTCCGTGGTATTCTTAGTTGCGAAGCTAGACCATCCGAAGATGATGTCATCGAGATGACAGCTTATGCACCCAATCGTTTGGATTATACCGCCAATTTGGCCAACGATCGCGTAGCAGTCTTCTCCGAGATTTATTATCCCGAAGGATGGCATCTGTATATTGACGACCAAGAATCAGAAATCGGACGAGTTGATTATGTGCTCCGCGCAACTATCATTCCTGCAGGACAACACACCGTTCGCATGGAATTCCGACCGGAAGCACTGCAGACAGACCATTGGAGTTATGCTTGCGCAATTCTCCTGCTTCTTTTGGCTTTAGGAAGTGTTTCGTGGCCTCTATGGAAGAATTACTTACCGGTCAAGACCAAGTAAGCCACGCGTCACATTTCGACGGAAGAGTACCAGTTTCCATCCTTTCTCGGGGTGGAAACTGATTGTATAGATACATAGCAGAACTATCGTCCCGCACCATTTTACGCATTCAGATAGCAAACGATGCACGTATTTGCTACGACTGATAGCCATTGTGCGTTGACGTTCGCTGATTCCTATTTGACGTGTCAAGCGATTGAAATAATCGGTTTCCAACTTAGCTTGCGGAATAATATGATGCAAAACCGGAGTCGGCAAATAGAGTATCTCCATGCCCATAACGCGCATCTTGTCGAATATATCTTTTTCCTCCGATCCCATCAGATTTCCGCCTTTACGCCCAAGATTGGTATTGAATAGTCCGACTTTGTCAAACACCTCTTTGCGATACGCGGCATTCCCGCCTCCCGGATAACGACCTTTAGGATAGGTCCGCACCTTGTCCCCATAATCCATCCACGCGGTCAAAAGTGCTTTCGTATAAGGTGTCATCCATTTTGGCTCTTGTGTCTCATAGAGCGGCATTATAGGGCCTCCGCATGCCATCGTTTGCGGATGAGCAGCAAACCACTCGGCATAGTCACGCAGATAATGGCTATCCACTAAGGCATCATCATCCACATAAACCAAAATATCACCCTTGGCTTCTTTTATGCCTTTATTTCGCGCAGCCGACAGACCTTGTTCTGTCTCCTTTACATAGCGAAAACGAATGCCTGGATGAGCCGACACAAACGCATCACAAACCTGATGTGTATTGTCTGTGCAGTTATTGTCCACCAAAATGATTTCATATTCACTTTGGGGTAAAGCGTTCGCCGCAATGCTTTCTAGCAACGGACCAATATATTTCTCTCGATTATATGTGCAGATAATGACGCTTAGCATAACTCGTTTTTCTTTTTCTCAATGCTGCATATCGCATTATAGACTCGTTCGCAGTTATGATTATCTCTATAGGGGAACATCGATTCCGCATAGTCAGCATACTGTTTCGGCATCACAAAGTGATTTTTTATGCTTTCTAAAATCGCTGCTACGCATGTACTTTCATCTTTCGTCACAACACCCAAACCATGGTTATAATCATACCAACCTTCTGCATAATGCTCGCTTCTATATTGCTCCAAATCGAAATGATAATATATAATCGGTTTGCGCATGTAGGCAAAGTCAAAATAAACACTTGAATAATCCGTAACAAGCAAGTCCGATTCTTTTAACAATTGTTGCACATCGTAAGAGCCTTTGTCCGCTATAATAATATGCTCTCCGTGACAATTTTGTTTAAAGTAATTTATATATTTTTGCACCTCATGATGCGGATAAAACACCAAATCTATATTATATTGTTTCAATACTTGCTGCAAGCGAGAATTATTCAATAGACCCACATAGGTTCGTACATACTCCGATTTATAAAAATCTTTCGTTTTATACAACCATTCACGCCAAGTAGGCATCACCAGAATTTGCCGATGTTGAGCTGTATTAACTAATTGATCAAACCTGCAAAAGCCTGTCAATTTAACATTTTCCTGAGGATACAAGTAGTCCGATAAAAAGTAATCATATTCAGGTTTAACGCCTGCAATCAATAAATCCAAGTGCGTATTGGAATAATCTAAGAAAGCCACGTGATCTTTGCTAATTCCGTGTTTTACATTCACGTGGCATTTAGCATCATATGCAGAACAAGTTCTTCTCAGCCACATTCCAAGACCAACAAATGGGAAGTAGCCTTGAACATGCGTACTAATTAAAACGGATGCTCGCCAAAGCATGACATAGTGAGCGAAACTACGATATGATAGAACCTTCTCTGCATAAGGAGCCAATTTCCCTTTATCTGGAGAATCTGCAGAAATAATATAATAGCACTCTATCTCTGGATGCGATTCCTTTAGATATCGAAAAAAACAATAACCGTTATCGCGCGCATCTACCCCCCTCTCTGCTATAACCCAAATACGTTTGTGTTTGTAGAAGAGAGCCACGACATAAGCTATCGCAAGTTGACATAATGCCCACACTTGCTGTAAACGAAAAGATATAATATGCTCATGTTTCATAATCTATACCAATGGATTTTTGTCGCTTCTGTACCATTTTACAAATTCCGCCAGTCCATCTTGTAGTGACACATGTGGCTTATACCCCATCTCTTCCTCCAATCGAGATGTATCTGCATTGGTTTGATAAACATCACCCGGTTGCATTGGCAAATAGATTTTCTCCGCCTTTTTCCCATACGCATTCTCCATCTCGCTGATAAAATCCATCAACTTTACCGGATGGCTACAACCAATATTATAAATCCTATATGCAACTCCGTTCTCACGTTTATCAAGTGGGATATCCTGATCAATGGTATGAATCGTGCCTTCTACGATATCGTCTATATAGGTAAAATCACGAATCATATCGCCGTTGTTAAACACCTTGATCGGTTTTCCATCTCGCAAGGCATCGGCAAACAACATAGGTGACATATCTGGTCTCCCCCAAGGACCATATACGGTAAAGAATCGCAATCCTATACACTGCATGTCGTATAGTTTCGCATAGCAGTGCGCCATCAATTCGTTGCCTTTCTTACTTGCCGCATATAACGACACTGGCGTATCCACCTTATCCTCCTCATGATAGGGCACTTTTTCATTCATCCCATATACAGAAGAGGAAGAAGCGAACACCAGTTTCGGTACTCTATAGTTTCTACATGCTTCTAAGATATTAAGGAATCCTACCAGATTACTCTGCATGTAAGAATATGGATTCGTAATGCTATATCTAACACCCGCTTGAGCGGCAAGGTTAACCACCACATCGAAATGTTCGGCTGCGAACAACGCATCCAAAGACTCTTTATCTTCTATTGACATTTGTAAGAAGCGCAGATTGGGGTATCGATTTTCTTCTACTCCTAACATCTCCCGTAAACGCCCGTATTTCAACCGAACATCATAGTAGTCATTGATATTATCCACTCCTACTACAACATCTCCTCGACAGACTAAATCACAAGTCAATTTAGAACCGATAAAACCTGCTGCTCCAGTAACTAAAATTTTCGCCATTCGTTTACAATTTTAATCTATCCCCATATATTTCATCGTACTCTTCTGGGCGGAATTTATCAAAACCACCTCCATGATGAAGCGTGATCTCTCCTACATATAATTTACCGTTCACATCATAGAAATCGACACGCACATACTTAAAGAACTTAGCTATCCTTCTCCCTATTTCTTTCATCTTTCCAAAAGATGCAGGTCGGGGAATGTCAACCGGACAAGGAACATACTCTTTTTGCTTCGAGTTGCCCCAATAGAACGGAATCACTTTCCACGATTCATCAAATATGCAGCGCGCATTGATGCCTTCTCTATCATATGAGACATATACAAACTCTAATTCACCATTTATATAATTGAGTTTATAGTCATTCGGTATCTTACCTTCTTTCGTCTTTAACAACGGCTCCACTAAAATCTGCCGCGGAACATCCTTATATTGCCATTCCTGCGATTCCATATAATAGTCTCGTTTCAACCAAAAACGGCAACGACGACGTAATTGCGGCCAGTTCACTTCTTCTGCCGAACGCAAAATAATAAAATCGTGCGATGAATGATTCGGTTTGACTATACAAGGAAACTCTGTGACCGTTTTCGGCGATATATTGCGCCAATTCGCAGTATGATAAATCACTGGAACATTATATTCGTCCGTGCCTAATAAATCTGTCACCCATTGTTTCATCCCATATTTATCAGCACAAATCGGGTAATAATCATGCCGTTCGTTCAATTTGAGCCACTGAATTTTCTCATTTAGTGTTTTGGGGGCTTGCAGATTGAGTTCCCTTCCAAAAATTTGCTTGAACCGACGACGAGTAATCGCTTCCGCAGAAAATCGGCGGTAATTCTTGGTTAACCAAAGTTCATAGATTAGCCTACAAACATAGTAGTGCAAATCACTCTTCCAATAGTTATTTCTCAGTTTTTCGCTTAGTTCCATACAAATTGGTTATAATTGCGTTCTTTTGCCCATTGTTGGGGCACATGTTTTGATACTACAATGGGTTCGTCCACTAATGCCAACAAGGGGAGATCGGATGGACTATCTGTATAAAAAATGACTCGTTCAGACTTCTTTCTGGGTAATTGATTAAAATAGTCTATTTTTTTCTCTCGCATACAATCGGGCCCTTCCATTTTTCCTAAACACACATCATTCGAGAAAGCGATTTTCGAACTAATGATTTCTTTTATTCCATAGAGTTCCGCCACATAGCGAATGTAGATATCATATCCTCCTGACAAGATACATACTCTATCTTTGTTCGTCAAATGTTCTTGCAGTTTATCAGCCAATGGTTTCACAATTCCGGGACGTAACTCTTGCTCAAAATATTCACGAGCCAATTGGTCACACAGAGAACGATTCAATCCCTTCAACTGCCACAAAATCACACGTTTGCGCCAATTATTAGATGGTCTCAGCCGATTGTATATTTTGAATATTCGCAGCGCATCCATCAACATAATTAGACGATGACGACACTGCACCAATCGGTTCGATGGCAATTGCCTTACGCAAAACTGCACATACCGATCTGCCGTTTGAAATTCGATGAGCGTTCCGCAAAAATCAAATATGACCAAATTGGACTTATGCATAAAAATCCTTTATCACCTTAGCTACTTGCTCCATTTGTGGTTTCGTGCCACATGTAATGCGGAAGCAATTATGTACAATCGGGCTTTGCATCGTATCACGAACAAAGATATTGTGTTCGGCCAACCATTGAATCAATGCCAATTTTTGTTCGTATGACTCCAGTTGAACCAGAACAAAGTTGCCATATCCTTCATAGATTTTTAGTTGTGCCAAACTACTCATTTCCGCAACAAACACTTTCTTTCCTTCTGCTACTTCTCGCACATAGCGCCACATATATTCCGTATCCTCCAAGGCTGCTATTGCAGCGGTTTGGGCTATGGTGGAGATATTCTTCGGATTGCGAATTCGGTTGACGAATTGCACATTCTCTTTCGAAGCAATTAAATAACCGAAACGGAAGTTAGCTAAGGCAAAAGCCTTAGACATTGTTCTGGAGATGAGCAAATTGCTATAGGTTAGCACCAAATCTTTTACTGTAACACCAGAGAACTCGTAGTATGCTTCATCCACCAGAAATAGTGTATCTGGGAATTTCTGAAGCAAATGTTCTATATATTCGACTGAGTGACGATAACCTGTCGGATTATTTGGATTGCATATATAGACAACAGCCGGCTCCTTGTCGGTGATGTCTTTTTCGAATTTCTTGTCGTCGAATGTGAAATCAGCATTATACTCCGAGAAGAACACATCTGCCCCGTTAGCTTGGCACGTTAAACGAAAATTATCGTACGATGGGCCAAGAATCATAACTGGGTCACCCACACTAATAAACACCTTGCATATATATTCATGCAAAGCATCCGAACTAGCGAAATACTGCACATTGTCGATTGGTAGACCGACATAATCGGCTATCAATTGCAATAGACGCTCATTGTGCGTAACTGGATATAAGTGGAAGAAATCCGGTTGAGTCAATAGTTCCTCTATCCTTTGTTTAACTAAAGGAGAAGGAGCTATGGTGGCCTCGTTCCAGTCTAGTTTCAGCACGTTCTCTCGCTCTTGTGGAGTGACCGACCAAATGGCATGCGAAGCCAATTTGTAAGGCTTAATATTTCGCAGATATTTATTCGGGAAGCGCATATTTTTTATAATTTCTATTCTAAATCTTTTCAAACGTCTCGGTCAAGCGCGACCAAGCATATTTAGTTTTCTCTTTTTTCAGGTATTGCGTGTACGCTTTTTGTCTGTTCTCGGTGAAATAGTCGAGCAGATCAGCCGCAATCGATTGCGCATCGGGATCGCAGGCATACCCCATTTTGTGGTCATGAACTATCTCGCCCAATCCACCCACATTCGTCACTAACATCGGTTTTTCAAAATGGAACGCCACTTGCGTCACGCCGCTCTGCGTAGCAGATTTGTACGGTTGCACAATCAAATCGGCCGAACCGAAATACTTCCGCAAATCATCATCGGGTATAAATTCGTTGCGCAAAATGACACGCTCGCTCAGTCCATTCGCCGCTATCTGCTCGCGATATTTCTCTTCGTGCTCGTAAAATTCACCTGCTATAATCAACTGCAAATCAGGCAATTGATCTTTTACCACGCCAAAAGCATCCAACAACAAATCCAATCCCTTGTATGCCCGAACCAAACCAAAGAAAAGCATATATGTCTTTTCCTTCGGTAGCCCCAAAGCTTTGCAGGCCTCGGCTTTAGTCATCGGTGCTCCATAATGATCATAGATCGGATGCGGCGAAGCCGCCTTAGGTTTGTCCTCTCGGTCCAAACGCTCTATGTCGCGAACCACACTCTCGCTCAGCGCCACAAACCCATCAGTTATCCGCACAAAACTCGGCGCAAATAGTTTATCTAGCACCGACGGCTCGTGTGGTAACATGTTGTGTACCAGTGCAATACACCGCGTCTTTCCATTTCTTTTGGCTATGCGCGAAACCGTTGTATAGGCGGGCGAAAAGAACGCCATCCAATAGCAGCAAATCAGCATATCCGGTTTCGCCTTTTTCACTGCTCTACCCACGCGAATCCACGAGAACGGATTGCACGAATTCAGCACACGGCGAACCGTCACTCCCTCAGGCGCAGCTTCGTTGCTATACTGCGTTGTGCCGGGGAACAAGAACGATGGATATTGCAGCGTAAAAGTCCACAATTCCACCTCATGTCCTTCGGACACAAACTGACGAGCCAGGCGTTCGTTGAACGTCGCTAGTCCGCCGCGGTAGGGCCAAGATGTGCCTAATAGAATGATTTTCATAGGTCTTCCTTAAAGGTTATTTTGCGGTTGGCATCATCGCCGCGCACGATATAAACGGGCACCTCCGGATTATAAGCAAGCAAAATGCCCACATCATCGGTCGCCTGAATATTTCTCTTCTCGATAGCACGCATATAGGCCGGCCCGATCACCGCGTAGTGAAACGCTTGCGGAGTCTGCGCGCGCATATATTCCTTTCTCGATTTGATCGATTGCACATTGCCATCTTGCACATGATAAAGCGTGTCAGTCACAGGTATCGCCACTGTCACTGCCAGGTGATTTTTCACTGCCTCACCCACGTTGTGAATAATCTCTTGCGAAACGTACGGCCGCGCCGCATCATGAAACCAGAAGAACGTGTCCGGATCAGGTTTGTTGTCCTTCAGATACAGACTAATCGCGTTCCACGAACTCTCCCAACGCTCTTTTCCGCCGGGAATCAGGTTCGTCACTTTGCGCCACGAATTCCTCTCTATCATTTTCTGCGCCTCGTCCATCCAGTCCGGGTGCATCACGATGGCTATCTCATGTATGCAAATCGCTTGCTCAAAGGCATCTACCGAATGTTCCAAAATCGAACGCCCGTCTGCCAGTGGCAACAGTTGTTTGGGCGTGTCGCCACCAACGCGGCTACCTGTTCCGCCCGCCAATATGAATGCAATATTACGCATTTTCTCCTAATTTCGCTTTTCTTATTTCGTCACAAATTTCGCGAATAGCACCTTGTCCGCCTGGCGTTTTTAGAATGCGGATATTCTTCACCGCTTTCACCTCAGGACGCGCATTGGGCGGGCAGCAAGGCAAGCCTACGGCTTCCAGCAAATCGATATCATTCACATCGTCACCCACGTAGCATACTTCTGCCAGACTGATGCCTATTTTGTCGCATATTTCCTGTGCCGCTTGACGTTTGGTCGTGCCCGATTTATTTATCTGACTGCCTACACCCAAATACAGATAGTCTAGATGCAGCATCTCAGCACGTTTTTTCACTATCCCGGATGTCTCGGATGTCAGTATTCCGCAAGGAACACCTATCTGTTGAAGACGAACCATTCCCAAACCATCGTACACGCAGAACCGTTTCATCACATGGTCTTCGGCCGTATAGTATAGTCCGCCGTCTGTCAGACAGCCATCCACATCCGTCAAAAACAATTTTATCTCTTTCATCTTTTCTTTTTTATTTCTCTCTTTATTCTGCGTCGGAGGGTGCCGAAGGCGAGAATGCGTTCCACCCTTGCGCTTTCAGCCTGATCTCTTCGCCATTTCTGCCAATCAGATTGCAACCGTATTCCTCCTTCGTGATATGACCTATAATGTATAGGTCCTCAATCGGAATCAGCTTCTCGTAATCGTCTAGAGAACAGGTAAATAGCAGCTCATAATCTTCGCCGCCATTTAGCACGCAAGTCACTATATTCAGGTTCATTTCTTCTGCCAACGAAGCCGCCTGATAATCTATCGGAAGCTTGTCTTCGTAGATACAACAACCTACTCCCGATTGCGAGCAAATATGCATCAATTCGGACGACAGTCCATCGCTAATATCCATCATCGCAGTCGGCTTTATTCCTGCCTTGCGCAAGGCCTCAATCATATCACGCCTTGCCTCTGGTTTCAGTTGGCGTTCCAGTAGATATTCGCGGCCTTGGAACTGCAGTTCTGCTTTCTCATCTGCTTGAGCCACCAGTTTCTCGCGTTCTAGTAGTTGCAAACCCATATAGGCCGTGCCCAGGTTGCCGCTCACGCAAATCAGGTCATTCAGTTTTGCCCCATCGCGATAGATGATATCCTTCGCGGCAGCCACGCCCAGACAAGTGATCGAAATGGTCAACCCGGTCATCGAAGCGCACGTGTCGCCGCCCACAATATCTACATTATATTTCTCGCACGCCAGGCGTATACCCGAGTAGAGTGCCTCAATATCTTCCACCGAAAAACGCTTGCTAATACCCAGAGAAACAGTTATTTGCGTCGGTGTACCGTTCATCGCATAGATGTCCGAAAAATTGACAACCGCCGCCTTGTAGCCCAAGTATTTCAAGGGCACATATTCCAAGTTAAAATGAATACCTTCCAATAGCAAATCGGTCGTTACCAAGGTCTGAGGCAACTCGCCCTTCCCTTTAGGGAGGGGTTGGGGGTAGGCCTGTATCACTGCGCAATCGTCGCCAACGGCTTTTTTGGTCGAGGCTTGTTGCGGCTTCAGGTCTTTCGTCAATTGCTTGATCAAGCCGAACTCTCCTAATGTAGAAATTTCTGTACGAGCCATATTATTCCAAATTAACGCGCAAAGATACTACATTTTTTTGGAATGTGCAATATTTTTAATAAAAAAATATCGTCTGTGCTTGTACAAGCATATTTTTTTGTTTAAAAGATTGTCATTCGCTCAAAAGTGCGTAATAATCGTGCCCCTGCAGCTAAGAACGTAACTTCCTCATTTTTTTGTTACTTTGCGACGAGTATATGTAAGAGAAAGCACACTCATTATCTGTATTATATACTATGTATATAATACTAACAAAATAATACACCAAAATTAGTGCGTTATAAGTGCGATATAAGTGNNAAGTGCGATATAATCGAGACAATCACAACTCAAATTCTATACGATCATGACTAAAAAACTACTTCTTTTTGTGGCTGCTATCTGCTGTGCAACACCTGTTTACAGGCCAACTTCTCATCATCCGCAACGAACACACCTATAACGCTACTGGACAAGAAGTTAAGCAAACATTACACATTCAACAAAAAGAACCTCTTCGACCGCTCATTTTTTGTGTATTTTTTTTCTTCTGCTAAGAAAAAACACCAAATATTTGCATATATCAGAAAAAAGCAGTACTTTTGCAGGCTTAATTTGCAGTATTGTGCACTCTCGTGCACCACAAACAGAAAATAAATATTTTTATGATTGAGTATATCAAAGGAAAATTGGCCGAACTGAACCCGACTGCGGCCGTAGTTGAAGCAGCGGGCGTGGGCTATTGGATTGCCATCACTCTGCCAACCTACTCTGCCCTCATTGGAAAAGAGGAACAGGAGGTCATTCTCTACACTACCGAGATTATCCGCGAAGACACACACGAACTCTATGGTTTTACCGACAGAGGAGAACGGGCGCTCTTCGACATGTTGATGACCGTCAGCGGCGTGGGAGCTGCCACGGCCAGAATGATTATGTCGGCTTTCACTGCGGAAGAACTGCGCATGCTCATTGCCACTGGCAACGCCAAGGGTATGGCCAAAGTCAAAGGTCTCGGACCTAAAACGGCCCAACGCATCATCGTCGATCTCAAAGACAAAGCTATCAAACTCGACTTGGGCGGAGACCCGACTGAAATTCCGATGTTGGACGTTGAAGTCGAAAGCGGCATCAAGGCCGAGGCTGTCAGTGCCCTGACCATGCTTGGCTTCGCTGCCAATGCGAGCGGAAAGGCAGTGGATAAGATCCTCAAGAACGATCCTACGCTCAAGGTCGAAGCGGTCATTCGCGAAGCCCTCAAAATGCTGTAATCCTTCCACATTACACATTTCACATTACACAATAAACATCAAACGCCTACTCTCCATATTGTTTGTCGTTCTGTTGCTGCCTTTGGCTGTGACAGAGGTCTTCGCGCAAAAAACGCTGAAGGAACTCGTGGCGGAAGAAAAAGCCCAAAAGGAGAAGGAGAAAGCCGAGCGCGAGGCGCAAAAAGCCGCACGTGAAGAGCAGCGCAATAGATCCAGAACCAACACTGCTGCTTCGAACGAAACCGCTTTGGAAGATGCCGCTGACTTCGTCACCGAAACCGACACGGCCATTTGGGCACCCACGCGCGTCAAGCAACTCGGCGCACAGAACTACGGCGAACTCACTCAACCTACTTCGTCGCTCGACTTGCGTGATCCGGCCAATGTAACCACTTCCGTGGAGTATCAGCCGGAAACAGGATGCTATATCATTCGCACCAAGATTGGCGACACCGATGTCACAACGCCATACATGTTGACGCAAGACGAATACAACCAATATGCCGAACGCCAACTGATGCAGAAATACTGGCAGCAGAAGATTGGCGAAGTAGAACATAACAACGAGAAGAAATTCGACATCACCGATATGAAGTTCAACATCGGCCCTGCCGACAAAGTGTTTGGTCCCGGTGGTGTCTCACTCAAGATGCAAGGTTCGGCCGAATTGCTCTTCGGCTTCAAGCATCAGTATATCGCCAATCCTTCGCTCACCCAGCGAGCACGCAACAACAATATCTTCGATTTCGACGAGAAAATCCAAGCTAGCATTCAAGGTAAAGTCGGTACACGACTCAATTTCAACCTCAGTTACAACACCGAGGCGTCGTTCTCTTTCGATCAGCAAAACCTGAAACTCAATTACAAAGGCGAAGATGACGATATTATCCAAAGTATCGAAGCGGGTAATGTGACGATGGACCTCCCTAGTTCGCTCATTCGTGGTAGCAAGGCCTTGTTTGGTATCAAAACCAACCTCAAATTCGGAAAACTTAAGATTCAGGCCCTTGTTTCTCAGCAGAACAGCGAAGCACAGACTGTTAGTAGCCAGGGCGGCGCACAAATGACTAAATTCGATATCAGCGGCGATAGTTACGATGAGAATCGCCACTTCTTCCTTAGTCATTTCTTCCGCGACCACTATGAAGCAGCCATGGCCACCGTGCCTTATATTGCTAGTGGAATCCAGATCAACAAAATCGAAGTGTGGGTCACCAACAAACGGGGCATGTACGAGCAAGCTCGAAATGTCGTGGCCTTTACTGACTTGGGTGAAAATAGCAGCCACTTGCAAATCGCCGCGTGGGGAGGAACGCCAACCGGCGCACCCGATAACAAGCAAAACGACCTTTACGATGCTATCCGCGCCACCGATTTCCGTAATATCCAACAGACCAGTGCTGCACTGGAAAATCTCAATGGAACGGGCTTCGAAGGTGGTCTGGACTTCGAGAAAGTAGAATCCGCGCGACTGTTGAATAGCAGCGAATATACTATCAACAGCGCTTTAGGCTATATCTCGCTTAAGGCGGCCTTGAATCAAGACGAGGTACTTGCCGTTGCTTACGAATATACGTACAATGGCCAGGTTTATCAGGTCGGAGAATTCTCCACAGATGGTAGTGAAGAACTTCGCGCGCCTAACGCGCTAGCGCTTAAGCTGCTGAAATCTACAGCCAACTCGCCTGCACAAAAAGGACGTGGCACCTGGGACCTGATGATGAAGAATATCTATTCCTTGGGCGCAACTAGTATCAATGCCGACAAATTCGAATTGTACGTCACCTATCGCAACGACTCTGTCGGAACAGACGTCCAATACCTGAACGAAGGACCGATTAGCGGAAAACAACTCTTGCGCGTGATGAACCTCGACCGTTTGGATGCTAAGAACAACGCTTCTCCGGATGGACGATTCGATTTTATCGAAAATCTGACTATCTACACTTCCTCGGGCAAGATTATCTTCCCTGTCCTGGAACCGTTCGGCAGCCACTTAGCCTCAGCACTCGGCAATGATCCACAACTGACAGCCAAATACTGTTTCCCCGAACTCTACGACTCCACACTTATCGTGGCACAAGAGTTGAGCGAAAAGAACAAATTCCACTTGACCGGTAAATACAAGGGAACTAATGGCAGCGAGATTCGCTTGGGCGCAATGAATGTGCCGCGTGGTTCGGTTACTGTCACGGCGGGAGGTGCTACGCTGATAGAGAATGTCGATTATACCGTTGACTACACAATGGGAACCGTGACTATTCTCAATCAGTCGATTCTGGAATCCGGTACCAACGTAGATGTCAAACTCGAGAACCAGAGTACTTTCTCGATGCAACGCAAATCGCTCTTTGGAGCGCACTTGGAATACGAATTTACCAAAGACCTCGTGTTGGGTGGAACTATCATGCACCTCCGCGAACGACCGCTGACAACCAAGGTCAACACTGGTTCCGAACCATTGGCTAACACCATCTGGGGTGTTAACGGAAGTTGGAAAACAGAAATGCAATGGCTGACCAATGCCATCGACAAGATTCCTTGGATCACTGCCACCGCACCTTCTACTTTCCAAATCAATGCAGAGTTTGCCCATTTGATTCCTGGCCACACCAGAGATGTCGGCGCTTTAGGAACCGCCTATATCGACGATTTCGAAAGCACCACCACCAATATCGATGTCCATTATCCGAGTTATTGGTTCCTTGCCTCTACTCCTACCACAATGGACGAATCCAAATTGGTCAACCAGGCCGATTACAACAAGAATCGTGCGCAATTGGCATGGTATTCGGTGGACCCGATTTTTGGTTATCCGCAAACCAATACTCCTGCCCATATCAAAAACGATTTGGCTGCTCTGAGCGACCACCGCACTCGTATCGTTTATCAGGACGAGATCTATCCTAACCGCGAGGAAGCTAGCAACGTGGATACCAAATTGCCGATTCTGAACCTCTCCTTCTATCCTGAGGAACGCGGTCAATACAATATCTCTGCTAGCGAAATTGGTTCCGATGGTAAATTGACCGACCCGAAAAAACGTTGGGGCGGTATGATGCGCCGACTGGATAATACCGATTTCGAGCGAGCCAACATCGAGTATATCGAATTCTGGATGATGGATCCCGCCCTGACCAACCCAGATGGTTACGAAGGAGAGATGTACATCAACTTGGGTGACATCAGCGAAGATATCCTTCGTGATGGCAAGAAGGCCTTTGAGCACGGACTCCCTGTTTCCGAGGCCGACCGCAGCAAATTGGATTCCACTATTTGGGGTTATATTCCTCGCACCACTTCCACGGTGGTGGCCTTCAGCAACGAGAACGGAGCACGCGAACGACAAGATGTCGGACTCAATGGTTTGAATAGCGACCAAGAAAAGAACTGGCCGGCATACAAACAATACCTGACTGATTTGCAAAGCCGCGTAGATGCTTCCGTTTGGAATGCTTGGGCTTCCGACCGATTCTCACCGCGTAATGACCCGGCCGGCGATAATTTCCATTACTATCGCGGCTCTGATTTCGATCAAGAGGAAGTTAGCATCCTCAATCGTTACAAGCATTTCAATGGTACCGAAGGCAACTCGCCTTCTACCGACCAGCAAACCGAGTCCTACGGAACAGCCGCCACACTATCTCCGGATATCGAAGATATCAACATGGATAACACGTTGAACGAGTATGAGAAGTACTATCAGTACAAGGTTATCCTGCGACCGGATATGATGGAGGTTGGCCGCCAAAACATTACTGAGAAGAAAGTGCGCAAGGTTACGCTGCGCAACGGCGAAACACAAGAAGTCACATGGTATCAGTTCAAGATTCCTCTCCGCGGCGATAGTTCGTCTGTGCAGAAAGTGGGAAGCGTGCGCAACTGGAAATCCATTCGATTCATGCGTATCTATCTTACTGGTTGCGAACATGAGACCCATTTGCGTCTGGCTACTTTGGATTTGGTTCGTGGCGAATGGAGACAATACACGCGCGATCTAGCACCGGTTGGCGTTGCTGTCAACACCGGGGCTAATATCAACGTGCAAACTGTCAATATTGAGGAGAACAGCACTCGTACGCCTATTAACTACGTTTTGCCTCCTGGCGTCAGTCGTCAGACTGATCCGGGCCAAGCCCAACTCATCGCGCAAAACGAGCAAGCTATGGTAATGCGTGTGTTCAATCTTAGTCCGCACGATGCTCGAGCTATGTACAAGAACACTGCGTACGACATGCGCCAATACAAAAATCTGCAGATGTTCGTTCACGCAGAGCAGATGAGCGAGATTGATCCCGAACTGAAAAATGGTGACCTTACCTGCTTCATCCGTTTGGGAGCTGACCTTCGCAACAACTACTATGAGTACGAAATTCCGTTGGTTCTGACCGAACCCGGACAGTATAACAACAATTCCGAGGCCGACCGAATGAAAGTTTGGCCCGAGGAGAATATGTTCGATTTCCCGTTGGAAGTGCTGACCAAGGCCAAGACAGCGCGCAATCGCGCTAAACGCGCGGGCAACGAGGGCGTAAGTAACACCATTCCATATGTCATCTATGATGACGAATCGGGCAAACCTCAAAACAAGATTACTGTCTTGGGTAACCCGACTCTGGAAGATGTAGAAACCATCATGATTGGTGTGCGCAACAATGGTCAACACGATGCTACTGGTGAGGTTTGGGTCAACGAATTGCGTCTGAGCCAATTCAACGAGAAAGGTGGTATAGCGGCCATGGCCAATGCATCGCTTGCCATTAGCGATATCGCACAAGTCAATGTCGCAGGCCGCATGGAGACTGCCGGTTATGGTTCCATCGAATCAAATGTATTGGATCGCAACATGGAGAATTTCTATCAGTTGTCGGTCAGCGCAGCTTTGGAAGGTGGACGCCTGTTCCCGGAGAAAGCTAAGATACAAATGCCGCTCTACGTATCTTACACCAACGAGACCACTTCACCCGATTATGACCCGTTGGATACGGATATTAAGTTGTCAGAGACTTTGGACGAATACGATGATAAACATCAACGCGATTCCATCAAGCAGATGTCGAATACCGTGCGTGAATCTACTTCGTTCTCGCTGACCAATATGAAAGTCAATATCCACTCCAAAAAGCGCGATATGTTCTACGATCCGGCCAACTTCTCTATTTCGGCTTCGTACAACAAGCAGGAAGAACGCTCACCGGAAATGGAGACCAACTATACGACCGACCATAAGGGATCGTTCCAGTATTCCTACAACTTCAACCCGAAACCATGGGAGCCGTTCTCTAAGGTGGAGAAAGTAAAGAAAGTGAAGTTCTTGAAAGAGATGAATTTCTACTATCTGCCGCAATCATGGGCGTTCAGCACCAATATGCACCGCACCTTCAGTCATATGAAGATGCGCGACTTGGCAGGTGTGGCAGTTGATGCGATGGACCTGACTTATAGCAAGGACTTCACGTGGGATCGTAACGTGGATATCAAGTACAACTTGACGAAGAATATGAAGTTCTCGTTCCAGTCGGCCATGAATGCGATTATTGACGAAGGCAAATATACACCGGAGATTTTGAATGGCCGCTATTTCGACGAGGAATTCAACCACGATAAATACGAAGCTTGGAAAGATACTATTCAGCGCTCGTTGGCACGATTTGGTTCGCCATACACCTACCAACAAGTTTTCACAGCTAGTTGGAATGTACCGTTCAATCGTATTCCTTATCTCGACCCATTGACTGCCAACGCTTCGTACAACGCCACCTACAACTGGAATCGTACTGCCTCGACAACGTCAGGTCAAAACCTCGGTAACACTGTTAGCAGTTTGCAGTCGTGGCAAGTGGACGGAGGTATCAATTTCGAAACTTGGTACAACAAGTCCAAATACTGGAAGCAGATGACGCAGCGTTATAGCGGACGTAGTGGCAAACGCAACTTCAAGGCGAAGACATATACTCAAACCGTAGCACTGAAGAAGGGCGAAGCTACTGAGATCACACACCGCCTGAATAGCGAATTGCTTTCTATCACCGCGACCGATGCTAACGGAAAGAATGTACCTGTCACTATTACTCCGGCCGGTAATACCAAGGCCAAAGTGACATCTAAGATTGATTGCGAGCAAGTCAACCTCACCATCACTACGCGTGATCCGGACGATCGCACACCGGCACAAGTCGCGGGCGATATGTTTGCGTACATGGGAACAATGATTCGTCGTCTGCAAGTCACCTATCGCGAGACCAATTCCATGACCTTGCCTGGTTTTGAACCGGAAGCCGGATTTATGGGTCAACGCAAAGTGGATGGAGTCTATGCTCCTGGTTACGATTTCGCCTTCGGTTTCATTCCAAATGATATGGTAGAACGAGCCAAACAGCATGGTTGGTTATCCGGCGATACGAGTGTCGTACAACCTGCTACACGTGCGCACACATCCGATTTGGACATCAAACTAACTCTGGAACCTCTACCTGGTTTCAAGATTCAGTTGAATGGGAAACGCTATTTGGCACAATCAAGTTCGATCATCTATAGTTACGACTACTTGCAAGAGAACATGACTGGTTCGTTCAATATCACGCAAGTGGCTATCGGAACTATGTTTGGCCGCGTTGGCAAGCAAGAAGAAAACTTCGCAAATGCCACATACGACCAGTTCCTTGCTAACCGCGAACTACTGACCGGACGAGTTCAAAAGCAATACGAAGGAATGATTTTGCCTTCGACCGGATTTATGAGCAATATTCCTGCGGGAACGGTTTACAACCCAAGCAAGCATGGCCGTGTTAGCAGCAATTCGGCCGATGTGCTTGTTCCCGCATTCCTTGCCGCTTACACAGGCCGCGATGCAAGCAAGATGGATCTCAATCCATTCCTCGGAATATTGAAGATTCTGCCGAACTGGAGTGTTACCTACGATGGCTTGGGTCGCTTGCCATGGATGCGCGATCACTTCAAATCTGTCACGCTGACCCACGCTTATACTTGTAAGTACGCTATTGGTTCGTACGGCAGCTATTCCACTTGGGTGGGAGCAGATGGCTCGAACAAGATGTTGGGATTTGTACGCGACGTAACAACCGACAGTCCAATGCCAAGTTCGGCGTACGATATCAGCAATGTGACGATCACAGAAGCATTCTCACCACTGATTGGACTCAACCTGACGATGAAGAATTCGCTCAATCTGAAGGCCGAATATCGCAAGCAACGCAACTTGGCACTGAATGTAACTAGCGTACAACTGACAGAAGGTCACACCGACGAATTCGTTATTGGTGGTGGCTATACCATCAAGAATCTGAACTTCATCACCAAGAAGAAAGATGGTGGACAGAAGAAAGTAAGCAACGACCTCAAATTGCAAGTGGACGTATCGTACAAAGACGTGAAGATGTTGCTTCGCAAAGTGGAAGAAGGCATCACACAGGCTTCTTCGGGCAACAAAGTATTTGCTATCAAGATTTCGGCAGACTATGTGCTGAGCCAGAAAATCAACTTGCAATTGTTCTACGACCACCAAGGCACTACTCCGCTTATCTCGACCAGTTATCCGGTCAAGGCGGACAATGTTGGTTTGAATATCAAACTCATGTTGACACGATGAGAATAGGAATCATTGGACCTGAATCGACCGGCAAAAGTACGCTTGCCCAGCATTTGGTGCAAGAGTTAGGCGGAACACTGATTCCCGAATATGCCCGAGAATATGTGGAGAAGAAAGGTTCTCCGGAAGTTACGTGGGATGAGTTGTGCAGTATCGCAAAACGGCAGATACAGGAAATGGCTTCGCTGGAATCGTCCGAAGCGAAAGTGGTTATCTTCGACACAGAACTGATAATTACTAAAGTGTGGTTCGACTATGCTTTCGGACGCGTGCCAGAGTGGTTGGATGAGGCAATAAAAAAATATCCGATGGACAAATACTATTTGTGCCAACCGGATATTCCTTGGATTGCCGATCCTACGCGTAGCAATGGTTCGGACCAGATTCGTTGGGAACTGTATCATCGTTACGAGCAAGAAATTCAGCAACTCGGCATTCCCTATCAGATTATTCAACATACTTGTTGAAATATGCTCTCAGTTGCGCCTCGTCTGCAATGATTGTGCGTAGTTGTTCCAGTCGTAGAGCGTTTGGTGAATCAGCGAACCACAAGTGCAAATAACCTCCGTAACCGTATTTCTCCTTTAGATGCGCTACCATTCTCTGGTAGTGTTCCTCGCGGCTCAATTGCGGATAATGGTCAAAACCAAACTGTATGGTTCGGCGAATGATGGATTCGGCCTCAATATATCTGTCTGCTTCCGCTACTATTCGTCCATAAAGCGACCTCGGCGCATGGTCTGATGACGCGCGGTGGTCTTCTGCGGCTTGAGCCATCGTCTCTATCTGCTCGAGAGAAAACCAACGCAATAAATTTTTATCCTCGCGGATGATTCGTCCGGAAACGATGTGGTGTTGATCGCGTCCTTCGCACAATCCCGTATCATGATAGGCAGCTATGACATACGCCATCTGCTCATCTGCGCTGTTTTGGCGTGCTAGTTCCAACGATTGACTAATCACCAGATCCGCATGATCGCGCCGATGGGCCGCATCAAAATGGTCATAACGCGGCAGAATCTCGCTTTCTATATATGCTTTCAGTTCGCTATCCATACTTATTTCAGTTCTGCTGAATCCAGAAGAATAGTTACCGGTCCATCGTTGATAAAATCCACCTTCATATCTGCTCCAAAACGCCCGGTCTCTACTTGCAGACCATACGCATCGCGTAGTTGTTGATTGAAATAGTCATAGAGTGGTTCTGCCGTTTCCGGACGCGCTGCACGAATAAAACTCGGGCGATTACCTTTTCTGCAATCGGCATAGAGCGTGAATTGCGAAATGCTCAAAATTGAGCCTTGCACATCTGCCAGACTCAGATTCATCTTGCCTTCAGCATCTTCGAAGACACGCATCTGCGCTACTTTCTTCGCCATTAGGTCGGCTTCAGTTTGGGTATCACCTTCGGTAATACCAACCAAAATCATAAACCCGCGACCTATTTTGCCGGTCACTTGATTCTCAATGCGCACTTCCGCGCGCGAACAACGTTGAACAACTACTCGCATATTATACAATAAAAACCTCACGTGAAAGCAAGCTCTCAGATGAGGTTTTTGTTTTGTCTGGTGATCCATGCAGGATTCAAACCTGC
>DBVU01000013.1 GCA_002308195.1 Bacteroidales bacterium UBA1256 | reverse complement strand
GAGGCTGCTCACGCAGTCTCGCCTTTTGGCGCTTCTTCTTGGACTTGAAACAAGGACCCCCTGATTAACAGTCAGATGCTCTAACCGACTGAGCTAAGGAAGCTCGCTTTTTGAAGTGAAAAAATCACTTGTTTTTCAAAAGCGGGTGCAAAAGTACTGCTTTTTTTTGATATACGCAAGTTTTTTTGCAAAAAAAATGTAACAAGGTATAGTTTTTTGAAAAAATAATCCATTTTTGTGGCTAAAAATAACAAGAAATGAAGAAGGTATTAGGTTTGGGCAATGCATTGACAGACGTTTTGCTTCAGGTAAGTGAGGACGATTTGAGAGAACTAGGTTTTCCCAAAGGTAGTATGAACCTGATTTCAATGGAGCAAGCGGAGGAGATTCAGTTCAGGTTTGCTTCGGTCAGAAAGCGTATGGTGGCTGGTGGTTCGGCATCGAATACCATCAACACAATAGCTGCGCTGGGTGGCAAAGCTGCTTTCATCGGCAAGATTGGAAACGATGAGGTGGGTGATTTCTACCGCGAGGATATGATTAAGAATGGCGTGAAACCTATTCTGTTACTGTCGAAAGAAGCGATGTCCGGTTGCTCGATTGTGCTGATTACGCCGGATGGCGAGCGTACATTTGCTACCTATCTAGGTGCTGCGGCTGAACTCTGCGCCGACGATATCCAAAAGGATGCGTTCAACGGATACGATATTTTCCATATAGAAGGTTACTTGGTACAAAATCACGAACTAATAGAGAAATCTATTCGTCTGGCCAAGGAAGCAGGATGTATGATTTCGCTCGACCTGGCTTCATACAACGTCATTAACGAGAACCATTCGTTCCTAAAAGGTCTAGTCAAACAATACGTAGATATAGTCTTCGCTAATGAGGATGAGTCGTTTGCCTATACCCATTTGAATCCGCAAGAGGCTGTTCAGACGATAGCGGAGCAATGCGATATAGCAGTGGTGAAAGTCGGTAAGAACGGGTCGTATGTTCAGCAGGGTAGCACTCGTTATCACATAGGCGCTATCACCACCAGTTGTACCGATAGTACCGGAGCAGGCGATCTCTTTGCCGGAGGATTTTTGCATGCGCTGAGTGATGGATTCGATATTCGTCGTTGTGCGGAAATAGGCACGATAGCGGCTGGTCGCGTGGTGGAGATAGTAGGAACCAAACTGAGCGACGAGACCTGGGAGGAGATACGCCGTATATGTGCGCTCTACCGCGGATTTATGCAGAAATACAATAACTAAACGATACGGAGATGAGGAAAATTCTTTTGCCATTCTATGTGCTCTATCAGTATTTGATAGCACTGCCCATCTTTAGTGGGCTGACGGTTTTTACGGCAGTATTTACTATGTGTACGGTCCATTGGCGTAATGCGGAATTTGTTCATCGTGTGCAGCAGTTTTGGTCTAAGTCGGCGTTCTGGTTGATGTTTCTTCCGGTTTCTGTCGATGGAATCGAGAATATTCAGCCGGGCCAGAGTTATGTTTTCGTATCGAATCACCAATCGATGTTCGATGTGTGGCTTATCTACGGTTGGCTGCCGGTTATCTTCAAATGGCTGATGAAGGCTGAATTGCGCAAAGTGCCGTTTATCGGGAGCGGATGCAAGGCCGCAGGCCATATATTTGTAGAACGTCGCCATGCCAAAGCATCGGTAGAGAGTCTGCGCCAAATAGAGGAGCAACTGACAGGTGGCGTTAGTACGGTTATCTTCCCGGAAGGCACGCGTTCGGAAGACGGACAAGTAGGCCGATTCAAGCGTGGTGCATTCCAGATAGCACTGGATTTGGGACTACCGGTAATACCTCTATCCATCTCCGGTTGCTACGAAGTGATGCCTAAGGGACGCTATTTCGCTCGTATACATCCGTCTCATATGCACATTGGCAAGCCTATCGACCTGAAGCAGTTTGCCGATCCAAATGATGCGATAGAGGCTGTGCGTACGGCCGTCATCGATGGAATCAAAGAAATTTAAATCTGTAGAAAATATATAAAAACTATGTATTCCGACCCGAAAGAGTGTCTCTACTGTCAAAACAACGAAACACTACACAACCTAATGATCGAGATTGCGCATCTGCGTGTCTCGCGTGCATTTTTGTTTAAAGAACAGACTTATCATGGTCGTTGTCTAGTGGCTTACGATCAGCACGTGAATGATCTGAACGAACTGAGCGACGAGCAACGCAACCTCTTTATGGCCGATGTGGCCGATGTGACACGTGCTATGCAGCGTCTGTTCAAACCGGAGAAAATCAACTACGGTGCTTATTCTGACAAACTGAGTCATCTCCATTTTCATCTGGCTCCTAAGTACGTGGATGGTCCGGACTACGGAGGTATATTCCAGATGAATCCGGGCAAGGTGTATCTCTCGGATGCCGAATACGCAGAGATGGTAGAGGCCATGCGTCGGGAACTGAAGAAATAAGAAAAAGTGCTTTTTCGCGATATCATAGGGCAAGAAGCCGTCAAACAGCAGTTGCGGCTCTCTGTTAGAGAGGGAAGAATTCCGCATGCGCAACTACTGGCAGGGCAGAGCGGTATAGGCAAATTGCAGCTGGCATTGGCATATGCCCAATATCTAAATTGTCCGCATCGAACGGATGATGATAGTTGCGGCCAGTGTCCTACGTGTTTGCAATATCAGAAGTTGCAGCATCCGGATTTGCATTTTGCTTTTCCGATTGTGAAAACCGATGAAGGCGATACGTGTGATGCCTTTATGGAGCCTTGGCGCGAGATGATCTTAGAGCAAGGTTATTTCGATATAGACAATTGGTACAAGGCTCTAGGGGTGGAGACAAAGCAGGGATTGATTTACGAGAAAGAGAGTGCGGAGATACTGCGCAAACTCAGCCTAAAACCTTTTGGCGACGGCTACAAGGTGATGATCATTTGGCAGCCGGAGAAGATGAATGCCGCGTGTGCCAACAAACTGCTCAAACTGCTGGAAGAACCGCCGGTGCAAACGGTATTTCTGCTAGTCAGCGAGCATCCGGAACAATTGCTGCCGACCATCCAGTCGCGTGTACAGTTGATTCGTGTGCCCGGTTTGCCGAATGATACGGTAGCTGAGGCTCTGCGGCAGCATAGCCAACTCAGCGAGACGGAAGCTAGCGATATAGCCCGCATAGCCAATGGCAGTTATCTGCAGGCATTGAAGAAAGCGGATGAGAGTGAAGAGAATAAGCAAGAATTGCGCGATTTCATCGCACTTTTCCGCGATGCCTATACCGTGGGAGTACTGACTAATCCGCAGCAGAAATACGATTCGTTGCGACGCCTGCGGCAGTGGAGTGCGGATATGGCGGATGCTAAGGTGGGCCGTGAGAAACAGAAACATTTTCTTCAGTACGCCCAGCAGCAGGTGCGTGAAAACTACATACGCAATCTTGCGCAACCGGAACTGAATTATCAGTTGGCTGACGAGCGCGATTTCTCTGTCAAGTTTGCGCCCTTTATCCACAATGGCAATGTGGAACAAATCATGAACCAGTTGGAACTGGCGGAAAGACAAATAGAACAAAACGGCAATGCCAAAGTGATATTCTTTGACCTTTGCCTACAAATGATAGTATTGATAAAAAAAACTAAAGTATGAAGAAATATACAGTAGGATCCGAACATCACGAGCTGAGTGCTGCGGCTACCAAGCGCAATTCTGCGCATATGTTGCCCGTAAGCGACTGGCTTAGCGACCTACCGGAAAATACACAACTAACCGATCTGATTGAGGTTCAGTTTAAAAATACACGCAAAGGTTATTTCCACAATAGTCAGCACTTGCCTTTGGAGAAAGGGGTGACGGTTGTTGTGGAGGCCAATCCTGGTCAAGACCTTGGCGAGGTGGTATTGACCGGCAAACTGGTGGAACTGCAGATGAAGAAGAACAACATCGATTCGTCACGGTATGAAGTGCGCCAGATCATACGCATTGCCACCGATCAGGACATCGAACGTGCCAAGCAAGCGCATGCGCGCGAGCAAGAGACGATGATCAAAGCACGTCAACTGGCCAAATCGCTCGGTCTGGAGATGAAGATAGGCGACGTAGAGTATCAGGGCGATGGCACCAAGGCAATCTTCTACTACATAGCCGATGGGCGTGTCGATTTCCGCCAGCTGATCAAGGTATATGCCGAGACATTCCGCATCCGTGTGGAGATGAAGCAGATAGGTGCGCGTCAGGAGGCCGGGCGTATAGGCGGAACCGGTCCTTGTGGACGCGAACTATGCTGTAGCACATGGATGATGAATTTCTCGTCGGTGGGAACAGGTGCAGCACGACTGCAGAATATATCGCCTAATCCGCAGAAACTAGCAGGCATGTGTGCGAAACTCAAATGCTGTCTTAATTATGAGGTGCCGGTTTATGAAGATGCCTCTAAATCGCTCCCTCCGCGTCATGCCCAACTGGAGACCAAAGATGCTACGTATTATCTGTTCTCGACTGATCCGTTGGCAGGAATGGTTACCTACTCATCTGATCAGCATATGGCAGCTAATCTACAGACTATTACCGCGCAGCGGGCGAATGATATTATTGCCATGAACCGTCGTGGTGAGAAACCCGATACGCTGGAGGGCACGCGTGCTTCGGTGGCCGATATCGGTTATCAGAATGTGGTAGGACACGATGATGTAACTCGTTTTGATCGTAAGAAAAAGAATCATCACGGCGACCGCCGCGATAGGAGGGACAGACGATGAGAAAGTATGTTTTCTGCTTGCTGGCCGTAGTGGCAATGTGGCTGACATCCTGTTCGTTGCGAGATCTCATATACAGCCAAGTATATCCGATTCCATCGGAACAATGGCATATGGATTCGGTCGTTCGCTTTGAGGTGCCGATAACGGATATCTCGGCTACCTATCGCACTATAGTCTATGTGCGTCATTCCGAGCGTTACCCATACCAGAATATGTGGCTTTTTGTTGGTAACGAAACGCAGCGCGATACCATCGAGTTCTATCTGGCCGATGACCGCGGACGCTGGTTGGGCGATCGACATAATGGTATCATCGAGATGCCCGTCTTGCTAGATGAGAATCGCTTGTTTTCCGGACCTGGCACTTATGTTTTTGAGATTCAGCACGGCATGCGTGACACGCTTCTCCGCGGAGTGACCGATATCGGTCTTGAAGTCATCAGAAATGGGGAAGAATAAGCTCAAGAAATTCGCGGAAATGGAGACATTTAGCAATGTCTTCCAGTGTGGTGCGTCAGAGATGAACAGCATCCAGAAGTCGCGTGCGGACCAGCAACATGAGATGGCCGGCCATTGGCGTGACAACTATTTTCATAACAATAATCCTATTGTGTTGGAGCTGGGCTGCGGCCGAGGCGAATATACGGTGGGCTTGGCACGAAAGTATCCGGACAAGAATTTCATAGGCATTGACATCAAGGGCGCGCGTATGTGGGCCGGCGCCAAAGAGGCGGAACTGGCAGGGCTGAAGAATGTGGCTTTTCTGCGCACCAACATCGAGATAGTCACGGCTTTTTTTGCTGCCGATGAGGTGGATGAGATTTGGATTACCTTCTGCGACCCGCAGATGAAGAAAGCCACCAAACGCTTGACTAGCACCTATTTCATGCAGCGCTATCAGCAGATTGTGCGTCCGGATGGGCTGATTCATTTGAAAACCGACAGTCCGTTTCTCTATACCTATACGTGCGAAATGCTGAGGCTGAACAATTATCCGGTGTTGGCAGATACGGATGACCTATATGCGCAGCCATCTGATTCGTCGCGACTGGATGATGCACGTGCGCTAAGGACACACTATGAGCAGCAATGGCTCGACCGCGGCATGAAGATTAAGTATCTGGAGTGGACGCTTGCACCTAAGACAGAGTGGGAGGAACCTACTATAGAGATAGAAAAAGACAGTTATCGTTCGTACGGAAGAAACTATGTATCCTCAACAAATCATTGATGCGTTGCGCCATGTGCGCTATCCGGGAACCGGCAAGGACCTGATAGAGAGCGGGATGCTGGAAGATGACATCCGTATTTCGGGTTTTGAGGTATCGTTCTCGTTGATTTTTCAGAAGGACAATGACCCATTTCTGAAATCGGTTCTCAAGGCAGCAGAAGTGGCGCTACAGACTTATGTTGACCCCAATATTTCGGTCAATATCCATACTAAGTTTGTTCGTCAGAATCTGACGCAGGAAGCGCAGGCTCAGCCGTCGGCCATACATGCCACGCATATCATCGCTATCCACAGCGGCAAGGGCGGAGTGGGAAAATCAACTGTAGCAGCCAATTTAGCCATAGCGTTGGCAAAGCAGGGCAAGCGTGTCGGACTGCTGGATGCGGATATCCACGGACCTTCTATGCCCAAAATGTTCCACACCGAAGATTGCCGTCCTGTTTCGGTAGAAGAAGATGGAAGGACGCTGATTGAGCCTATCGAGCAGTATGGAGTCAAGATGCTGTCTATCGGTTTCTTTGTGGATCCGGCTCAGGCAGTTATCTGGCGCGGAGGAATGGCCAGCAATGCGCTGAAGCAGCTGATTCAGGATGCCCATTGGGGCGAGTTGGATTATTTCCTGATAGACCTGCCTCCGGGTACCAGCGATGTGCATCTGACGTTAGTGTCGGCTTTGCAATTGACAGGAGCCATCGTTGTGACTACGCCTCAACCGGTGGCGCTAGTAGACGCGCGCAAAGGTGTAGATATGTTCCGTAACGAGAAGATCAATGTGCCTGTGCTGGGTATCATTGAGAATATGGCATGGTTCACGCCTGCCGAGCTACCGGAGAACAAGTATTATATCTTCGGTCGTGACGGAGGAAAACATTTGGCAGAGGAACTGGGTGTACCTTTACTAGGTCAGATTCCACTAGTGCAGTCGATCCGTGAGGGTGGTGACGAAGGTACTCCTATTGCATTACAAACAGGCCATCCGGCAGCAACAATCTTCGATTCCATCGCACAAAAACTCTGATCGACATGTCACGTACCACCGAATTGGGAACAGCGCCTGTGCATCAATTGCTCTTCAAGTATGCACTTCCTGCCATCATTGCGATGACGGCCAGTTCGCTGTACAATATAGTGGATACCATCTATATCGGTCATGGTTGCGGAGCATTGGCGTTAGGTGCGCTGACGGTAGCTAAGCCGTTCATGGATATCTGTGCAGCGTTCGGTAGCTTAGTGGGAGTGGGGGCATCGTCCATACTAGCCATCTATCTGGGCGAGCGCGATTACGATCGAGCGAACAAAGTGTTGGGGAATGTCATCGTGATGAATGTGATTCTTTCGACACTGGTGATGGTGGTCGGACTGATTTGGTTAGATCCTATCCTCATGGCTTTTGGCGCGAGTTCCGATACGATTCGCTATGCGCATGACTACATGGAGATTATCCTCTACGGCAATATCCTGACTCATATCTATTTCGGTTTGAATGCGATGTTGCGTTCGGCGGGTCATCCGCGTTTCTCCATGGCGGCAACGATAGTGGCCGTGACGGTGAATATCATCTTAGACCCTATCTTTATTTTTGCGCTCGATATGGGAGTCCGTGGCGCTGCTCTAGCTACGGTAATCAGTCAGGCGGTAGCGGTGGTTTGGCAGCTGACGAAATTCATGGACAAGAATGAGTTAGTTCGATTCCATCGGGGAATTTGGCGTTTGGATAGAGGTATCACACGGCGTGCGTTAGCTATCGGCATGTCGCCGTTTCTCTACAATATCGCTCATTGCTTTGTAGTCATCATTATCAACAATCAGTTGAAGCGTTTTGGCGGCGATATGGCCATTGCATCGTATGGAGTAATCAATCGTCTGACGTTTGTCTTTGCGATGATCATCATGGGCCTGAACCAGGGTATGCAGCCCATAGCGGGCTATAACTACGGCGCCAAACTATACGACCGCACGTTGCGTTCGTTTTCCCTGACCTGCATCTATGCTACGGCGGTAATGGCGGTGGTGTTTGTGCTAGGAGAATGTTTTCCGCGGCTGATGACGCAGATGTTCAGCCACGATGTACAGTTGATCAGTCAGACAGTTAGACCGATGCGTATCATCTGTTCCAGTATGCTGATTATCGGTTTCCAGATGGTGACCGGCAATCTGTTTACTTCTATAGGAAAGGCGGGAAAAGCTATCTTTTTGAGTTTGACGCGTCAGGTGCTGTATCTGATACCTCTGACGCTGTTATTACCTATGGCTTTTGCAGACCCGTTAGATGGCGTGTGGTGGTCGATACCTATCAGCGACACTATCTCCGCCG
>DBVU01000109.1 GCA_002308195.1 Bacteroidales bacterium UBA1256 | reverse complement strand
GATTTCCATTCGTGACGCAGAATATCAATATTGAGATGCGGATTGGCCGACGAAGGTAGTCCGTTCAAATCATTAAACGAACACATCACACTCATCGCACCCGCATCAATCGCGGCCTTAAAAGGCGGCAAGTATATATCACGCAATTGCACCTCAGGAATCCAAGTGGTATTATAGTCGCGCCCTCCTTCACTTACCGAATATCCGGCAAAATGCTTCACACACGCTGCCATGCCCTGACTTTGATAACCTCTAACGGTCGCAGCTCCCATTGTGGACGTAAGCAATGCATCTTCTCCATATCCTTCAGCCACACGCCCCCAACGTGGATCATGCGCCACATCCACCATTGGTGAAAAAGCCCAGCGTATTCCATCTTGTTGCGCTTCAATGGCAGTCAATTGTGCGGCTTTTTCTACCAAATCAGGATTCCACGTAGCGCCTTGCCCTAGAGGAATAGGATAAATCGTATGATAACCATGTATCACATCGCGAGCGGCCACCAATGGTATGCCCAAGCGCGTTTCTTCCACCGCCATCCTTTGCAATCGATTCACTTCTTTAGCTCCCACCATATTAAAGATAGAGCCTACTTTGCCCTCGCGAATCAATGCCTCTTTTTCTTCTGCGCTCCAAGATGGGTCAAGTTGATTCAACTGACCTATTTTCTCCTCCAGCGTCATACGTGCCAGAAGGTCTTCTATAAATTTATCTTCGTCACTCTTTGGTGTGCATGAATACAAGGCCACTAACAGTATAGACAACACCGTTGTGCGAAATATACATCTGTCCATCCTTAATAAATTTGTGATTGGTTGTTGGTGTTATATGATTATCAATTGCGGTTTCTATGTCGTCACAGCGACCTGAGCCATAGACTTCTATCTCATATAGTGAAGAACCGTAGCCAGTACTGCGCTTATGACATATGAGACGCACGTAGCGCCCGGATACCTGAATTGGATGTGTCACCTTTCCCCCTTTAGCATTGGTCGTGCTATAGGCTGCTTCGTAGAAAATAGCATCTTGGCTGACCTGAATCTCATATTCTGTAGCATATGCCGTTTCCCAATAGATACGAATCGAATCTAGTTGATAACAATGCAGCAAGTCTATCTCCAACCATTCATCATCGTTGAAACGACTTCCCCATCGAGTGTCTTGTTTTCCATCAACTGCATTCTCTGGTATAGTCCCTGCATTCTCGTGTCCCGACTCCGTAACGGGTTTTTCGAGTGCCAAATTCATATCAGAGTATGGCAATACATGCGCCACAGCTGTTGCGGACAGTTCATAACAATCGAACGTCAGTGTTGTATCTCCCACCTGCGTTGCTCGGAAATCATAATGGCAGGTATCGATAGTCATTCCAAATTGATTGATTGGGCACACTTCAAATCGTTGTGTGTCGCCTGCAGGCATCGTTACTTCCGCCGGATAGACCACCACCGAATCCAGTTGTTCGGTCTCTAGTACCACCAGTGTAAGTGAAGCTATGCAGTCATCTACCCTTGCTTGTACAGTCACTGTTCCGTAGTTAGGACAAGTCACTGTGTTACCGTTCAACTGCGCAATACCATTGGTGATTGTGTATGCCGCAGTAGATGTCATTTCTTCTCCATTGACATTATAGGCCGTTGTTGTCAATATGGTAGATTGACCTTGGTAGAGCACCGTATCAGTTGCTGACAGAGCAATGGCAAATACCTTCGTCGGATCTCCGCTCAATGGTCTTCCGTAGGCTTCTAGTTCGTAGAGCGATGTGCCATATTGCGTAGCACGCTGTGTTCCTTTCAATCGAATATATCTAGCGCGAACACGGGTATCCACTTTCTCTACTCCTCCCGCAGAAGAATACATAGAAGTGCGCCAAGTGCTATTGTCATCACTAAATGCCAGTTCATATTCCGATGCATATGCGGTCTCCCATCGTAAAATCATATAGTCGATGTAGCACATCTGCTCTAGGTCAACGATGGCATATTCGTTATCCTGATGAATCGATCCCCAACGAGTCGTTTCCTTACCATCTGTTAGGTTAACCGCTAGGCAACCGGCGTTTTCTTCCGAGGATACGGCAACCGGTTTGTGCAATGCCAGATTCGGATAGGGAAGATTCCATGCCATCGGATCTGGTTCGACAGCATCAGCTTCATCCTCTATTGTGGTAATGGTCAGAGAGTGTGCGCCACTGATGAGTGTCAACCCATGCGGTACCGTGACTGTTGTGTCCTTGGCCCCAAAGAAATGTACGGATAATGGAGTTTGCCCCACATTGAATACGGCATAAGTCATGCGTCCACTCAGCGTGTCTGTATAGACACATGCCAGTGGATGATTGGCATAGATATCGTATCTTTTTTCACCGAGTGCTTTGTGGGAATGTGCTAACCAATAGGTGATTCCTCCTGTATCAGGATTTTTGGCCAACGGTTTACCCATCGCGTCCATCCGACTCCACACATTGATGGCTGAATCTGCATCAAAGAGCGAGAGATACGACAGGCAGACATTTCCCAGACCCGATTCGTCGCCCAGGCCATTAGTCTCTGCTTCGTAATTGCCCACCTCCTTGGCCGCATACATCTGCGTATAGTCCCAACGTGTGAATGCCAGGTCTTCGCTGAAGCAGTTGGTCAATATAGGTGATATCGGCAGCCATTGGATGGAATGCATCCACACAGGGTCGCCCGAGAACCAAGTCCACCATCCTACTCCTTGCATGGTTAGGTTGCAGCAGTATGGATGTTGATATTTGGTAAAATCGATATTGCGTCTTTTCTTGTCGAACCAATATTCAGATGTAGCTCGTGTCTCGAGGGTATAGCCCATGATACCTGCTTCCAACATTTCCTGGTCTTGAAGCGCAGCACCTAGCATCCATACGCCTCCCCATCCTTGTATAGCTTCCGAAGTAGATTCCTGTCCGTTACCATTGCCTGCATTACCAAGTCCGCCTGCAAAAGAATGACCGCAGTAGGGATCCAGCGTGCGGAACCATGGTTCATCAGCCGAATGCTGCCAGTTTGCATAATCGCGTGCCACTTCTCGTGCCATTGGTCCGTACTGTATGCGAAAATCATCATCCAACATACATAGAACAGCAGAGGAATAAATGAAATAACCATAATGGAAATGATGGTCGTTGAATGTCTCGGAGTCATACGATGGATCCATACCAATCAATGCTCCCCATCGTGGATAACGAGCGAAATAATAGCGTTGCTCGCCCGGAGTATAGGTGTACCAGTCAATGAGCACATCTTTTAGTCGCTGTTTAGCCATACGGAAAGTAGCCGTATCACCCATCTGCAACGCAAAGGTCATGTAGTGCGCCATCTGCGTAAGACCTTTTCCTCCCCAATAGGTATCGCCTCCAAAAGTGCCACGTTTGGAATAGTCGGCATTCAGTTCTGCCATGCGAGTAGCAGAAAATTCCTCATTCCACTCCAGTGGGGCGGGGAAATAAGGTAGGAAAGAATGGACGGGATAGGTGATGGAGAAATCATTTCCCTCCGCCACGCGCATCTGACCACGCGGCGATAGATAATGGCTATCGGAGAGTTGAAAATCAATAACTGATGGCTCATAGTAATGGTGCGGAAGAAAGGCCATGAGGCATGGCGCTGTAGCAGAGCGAGTACCTGTCGCAATGTTCTCTGTCGTTAGGGAAAAAGTCGTGGATAAAGACGAATGTTCCGCATCGTAGGCATAGGTCATCGTGGTGGAACGAGGCACACGTGTGGCGTAAGTAGTCAGTGTCTCATCTGTCAGACCGTCGGTTTTCAATCCAACTACCAGCCATTGTTTATCTTGACCTGTTGCTTCTTGTGTCCAGTATTTAGCAGCATCGGGATTGGCAACTGTCATCTGCATACCCTTTGACTCAAACCAGATGAGCGGAGAACCATGAACGCAAGTAACACGCAGCCAATCTTCTCCGCATACGATAATGAACGACATCATGAAATCTGACCAATTGTCCACCAAACAATCCATCTTTGGATTGGGTCGGTCAGCATGAGTGGCTTTCAGTGATACGCGAAGCGGTGTGTCCCATTTCACCTCGTTCCCCGTTGGTTCCCAGTGATCAGGATAACCTATATCAATTCCATCTTGTGTAGCTTCTACCCAACCTGGATACATCCATATTTTGCCGGTCCACTCATTGACCAAAGCATGCGTCCACCAATCATTGGTAGGCAATGCTATCGTTCCTTGTACAGAACCGTTAGCCGCTCCCAAGCGTGCCAAGAGCGAATCAGGAACATAGAGTTTGCGATGCTCCATTTGATAAGCTTGACACCCCTCGTGTTCGGCTGTCCTACTCTTAGTCAGAGGCACGTATGATGCATACGATCCGCCACCTACCGACACAGGTGTCTGCGCGACCAGAGCTAGTGTCACGAACAAAAAGAGAGCGATAATGGGCTGTCTATTCATGGCTGAAGGTACGTTGGTTTCAAAATTTAGAGGGTGACGATAATGGTTTCAACAGCATTAGCCGGCATTTGTATATCGGCGACATAGTCACCAATCTGCAGCGGGAAAGTAACCGCTTCGCCTGTATTGAGTATATTGATGGCATACTGTCCATCTTTATTCACAGTGGCACAAAGATGAATATTGGACAGATTATCTGTCTTCCTTTCCACTCCAAGAACCATATCTCCCGGACGCATCGAACGGCTGAACTGCTTGAGTGCGTAATAATAAGGAGTGAAATAGACGATATCATTCTCATAATCCACCATCACAGGTGCCGCAGCAAAATTATTCACATGGTTCGGGCCTCCGATAGAATCAAGCACAATATTCCAGTCGCAGAAACCGGTCAACCAATGGTTCATGCCTTCAATGATATAGCGTGCATAGCGATGAACACCTGCATATTTGGGATGCGTGTTGCCTGCCCATCGAGTGGAATAGGCCCAGTCGGTAGCCACGGGTTGCCACCAGAAACTGTCGTTGTTGAACCACCCTGATTCTTTGAAACCGACTGGATCAGTTACGCCATCCCACGGGTCACAACCGAGATTATCTATACATCCTTCAGAATGAAAAATAGTCTTGTCGGGATATAGTGCATGAATGCTGTCCAATACATGCGGAAAACAATCTATCGTACTACCGTACCAATGGACAGCCATACCGGTTGTATATTGGCTAGCCTCAGCATTGTCGTAGATAGCGGCAGTATACGGTCCCATCTCAAAAATATTTTGGTCGAAACCGTAGATGGCGACATCGCTCAACCCACGTTTCTCGAAAGTCGGGCCCAGATATTTCCCGATGAAATCGGCCTCAACAGCAGGCCAGAAATCCATACTCTCCCAACCTCCATCATTGCCCATCGGTTCGTTCACGGGAGTAACCGCCCAGATATCTACTCCTTCGGCTCTCCACGCCTCGATATAACGAGCAATATAGTTCGCATAGGTCTGATAATACTGCGGCAACAATGCGCCTCCGCGATGGAAACCATTCTCGCGCTCGTAGTATTTCTTATTCTCCTTCATCCATGCGGGTGCAGTCCATGTGTTGGCCATGATGCGATAGGCCTTGTCGGCTTGTTGCTGCTTGATATTCCACACGTCTAGCATAAGATGGTAGAGGTCGTAGTTTTCATCTTTTACTTGCGGATATTTCACACGCGAAAATCCTTCCTTATCGCGATCCAGCGAGAACGAGAGCAATGCTGTATCGCCATCTTGTTCTGCGAGAGAATATTTGCCTTCTACCGAAAAATCCGAGGCTCCTATTTGCGTACGTGTCACAGAGAAATTAGCACCATTCTCGCCATACAGTTCTTCCAGGATAGCTTGTCGTTGCTCTTGAGGCAGACAGGCCAAAACAAAAGCAGAGGATTCGGTCAGTGAACCTCCAAAACCATCTATCGTTTGGCGGCGGTCAGCGAGATTTACTACAATAGCATTCTCTGCGCTTCCCTTCTTAAAAATTACTGCTTCTTTTTCTGCACACTTATCGCCTGCTTCCGAAGTAAGCCACACGCTGGATGATTTCATTTGCGGAGTACATGCCGCCAACAAAATCACAATTGATAATTGATAATGAATAATGAATAATTTGCTTCTCATACTTCAATTATTAGTTGTTTGATCTTCCCATCACGCGCAAATATATGCTCACTCTGTTCCTTGTTCAGAGTAAACGGCTTTAGGCTTTCTGCTTTTGACTTTCTGCTATACACCACCTCTGTGCCGCAGTAGGTGAAGCGTAATTCTCCATCTCGGAAATCAGCATCCGTGAGCATAGTCGGGCAGAAGGTGATTTGACCATCGTGTACAGACACTCCGAGTTCGAACCAGCGCGAGATGATATCTTCTTTGACTTGTCCTGTCATTCCCGGCTGTTGTACTCCGGCCATAGAAGGTGTGTGTGAGTACGGATCAAATGGGAAAGCTCCATACTCGGTTGGATTCTTATGCGAGCCTATTCCTTCACGAATAGCAGCATAATGTTTTTTCAGGCGCTCAGTGGCATTTTTAACCGTTGAAATCGAGATATTTTCACCTACGGCCAATAGCAGTTTGCTTACCATATGCCAGTAGATACAACCCAGTCCTTCGTACTTATAGAACGTACCACTTCGGCCTGTGAAAGCGTGGTGATTGAAGACTTGCTCGTAGAGATCTTTCAGTTCATCAGGCAGATTGTTGGCATTCCGATATTGTGCATCGAAATGGATTCCTCCATCGCAATCTTGTCGAAGTATCGTACCCAGATATTTCTTCACCACAGGCAGATCTTTTGCTTCCGATGGCAAGTTATTGAGTTCGAGGAATGTCTTACGGAGACGATTAGGATAGAGCATATAGCTGCGTTGGTCTTCTCGATAGAGATCCGAGGCGCGCATTGCGTCCAAGAGATCTGCTGCTTCCGCTCCACTGAGGACGCCAGATGTGAGTACCGCCACTTGTCCCTCAAGCATCTGATACAGGTGCGAAATCTCGATGTCCTTATCGGTGAACTTAATCAAATTGTATGCCTCGTATAGTCCATCCGCACGTTTGTTCATACGAATAGATGCATCGATAGTATTCAAGGCGGCTTTCAAGAAATTTTGTACATCAGCCAACGCCACTTTGGTTTGCTCGCCACTAATTCCTTTATACACTCGCGTACGATAGTTCTCGCCTGCTTTACCAACAGCGTTAATAAAGGCGAATGGAGAGAGCTTATCAGCTAGTGATTTGTGAATGGCTTTCAGGAACTCCGCAGTTTCAACACCGATAGTGATATCTTCGTTAAGCAAGTTCTGCAGGAACGTGACATAACGACGCATGTAACAGAGCGTTACCATAGATGCTCCAAAACCTACCAGTGCATTGTTGGCATCATTCCACTCCGGGCGCAAAGTATTCATCCATATACCTGCGTTGGGAACGAAATTAGACAGTTTGGTGAGTAGCGTGATCAGCAGTTTGTCCGCCATCGTAGTACGCCGCACTTGTTGCTTCTCATCCAATAGCAGTTTAGCATCTACTCCCATCTTCGGAATCAGCGCTTGGATACGCTGGTGTTCCTCATCGTCAAACCGAATACTATTCTTCGGATCTGCCACTATCTCTGCATATGATTTCAGACGGTATGGAACATTAGCAAAAGCATACTGACGATCGTTCAATAGGCCGTGCAATGTCTTCGGGTCATGGCGATAACTGAGTTCCAACAGACGAAGGAGATAGATGATTTGATGGTCGCCCCAATAGCCGATGTTCGACCATGGGTTTTCCGGTTCTATCACCTCATAATCGATTCCTTCGTTAGAGATGCGATAGGGGTTATATCCATCAGCCGTGGTGGCATTCAAGAACTTAGCTATGATATGGTTGATATACAACGGATATGAATAGGACAGCGCTTCCCAGTTCTGGAATATATCGCGCCAGTTGCCTTGGTATGCCACAACAGGTTTGCCTTGTTCGTCTTGCACACGGATGGAGAAGAGATTCCATGGACGCGAAGGATCTCCGTGACGACGGCCAAAGGTTAGTGGCAAGTCTTCTGTTGCTGATTTCGGTGGATACGTTAGGTAGTAGCCACCGCGCATAGTATTGAATAGCACATTAGCAAAATGACGTGCATCGTTAGCTTCGTCTCCTGTATGCTGAATACCATCGTTTTGCGCGACTATCTGTTTCAGTGTCTCAGTGGACTGCTTCATGGCTGCTTCGATGCAATCGATTGCATCCGGGCGCGCAATGAAATGCATCAACTCATGTACAGCAACCGCATCTTTCGATACATCGAGCACGTTGTACCAGGTAAGTGACTGAGCGAAGGAATGAAGGTGAGAATGAGCGATGTATGCGCCACGAACACCTTTAGATTCTGTTTGCGAATAATCGGCATTCGGCAGGCCCAATGCATAGACAGTGTTGCACGTCAGCGATTCACTCGGTTCTGCCCGATCCACCAAAATAGCCTCCATGCGGAAGAGCGCCAGCGAAGTACCCGGAACCAATTCCGTTTTCTTATAACCATCCACGAGTGTGGAGAACTCATTCTGTGTCTTACGCTCTACGCCAGCTGGCAGAATATTGAGCAGACTGTCTGTCAAATCAATGTCGATAGGTTGATTGGATAAATTCTCCAACGTGGCTCTGCGCACCCATCCATATTTTCCAGCCGGTGCCCATAGATAAGAGAAGCGCAAACCGAGCGTACGGTTTTCCTCGCAGAAGACGATTTGGTTACCCACCAGCGATTTAGCTATCTTGCGAGAGATATCGTAAACGGGTTGTTGCTTGTCCGAAAATGGTAGCCAATTATTTATCTTGGTATGCGGTCCTGTGAACGCATATCCCTCGGTTATCTTATCATCTGTGTAGTAGGGAAAGAGTGCTTCTCCAGGCGAACGACGTCCTGCCGTTAGTCCTCCTGTAGATGCCAGATACATCCATAAGTCCGTATCCGATGCCAGCGAGATAAAGAACGG